>NZ_JBIVJP010000002.1:302869-506551 GCF_044750285.1 Streptomyces sp. NPDC088812
CGACAGCCCGGCCCGGGACCCGACAGCCCGGCCCGGGACCCGACAGCCCGGCCCGGGACCCGACAGCCCGGCCCGGGACCCGACAGCCCGGCCCGGGACCCGACAGCCCGGCCCGGGGCCCGGCAGCCCGGGCACGGGACCGTGCGGCCGAGCGGGTCGGTCTTCGGTACGGGCCGTCGACAACCTGTCGCGGAAAGCGCCCGTCCGCAGACATGACGCCGATATCGCTTCCGCATCGCGGACATCTACGCTCACCGCATGACCCCTCAGACCGACCCCCGGGCCGGCGCCGCCGTGAAGGCCGCCGACCGCGCGCACGTCTTCCACTCCTGGTCCGCCCAGGAGCTCATCGACCCGCTCGCCGTGGCCGGCGCGGAGGGGTCGTACTTCTGGGACTACGACGGCAGGCGCTACCTCGACCTCACCAGCGGGCTCGTCTTCACGAACATCGGCTACCAGCACCCGACGGTCGTCGCCGCGATCCAGGAGCAGGCCGCGCACCTGACCACCTTCGCGCCCGCCTTCGCCGTCGAGGCCCGTTCCGAGGCCGCCCGGCTGATCGCCGGACGCACCCCCGGCGACCTGGACAAGATCTTCTTCACCAACGGCGGCGCCGACGCCGTCGAGCACGCCGTGCGCATGGCGCGGCTGCACACGGGCCGGGCGAAGGTGCTCTCGGCGTACCGCTCGTACCACGGCGGCACCCAGCAGGCCGTGAACATCACCGGCGACCCGCGCCGCTGGGCCTCCGACGGCGCCTCCGCCGGGGTCGTGCACTTCTGGGCGCCGTTCCTCTACCGCTCCCGCTTCTACGCGGAGACCGAGGAGGAGGAGTGCGCGCGGGCGCTGGAGCACCTGGAGACGACCATCGCCTTCGAGGGACCGGGGACGATCGCCGCGATCATCCTGGAGACCATCCCCGGAACCGCCGGGATCATGGTCCCCCCGCCCGGCTACCTGGCCGGTGTGCGGGAGCTCTGCGACCGGTACGGCATCGTCTTCGTCCTGGACGAGGTCATGGCCGGCTTCGGCCGCACCGGCGAGTGGTTCGCCGCCGACCTGTTCGACGTCGTGCCCGACCTGATGACCTTCGCCAAGGGCGTCAACAGCGGATACGTGCCGCTCGGCGGTGTCGCCATCTCGGGCGCCATCGCGGAGACCTTCGCCAAGCGGCCCTACCCGGGTGGTCTGACGTACTCCGGGCACCCGCTGGCCTGCGCGGCCGCCGTCGCGACGATCAACGTCATGGCGGAGGAGGGGATCGTCGAGAACGCGAAGCGGCTGGGCGCCACCGTGGTCGGGCCGGGACTGCGCGAGCTGGCGCGGCGCCACCCGAGCGTCGGCGAGGTGCGGGGCGTCGGCATGTTCTGGGCCGTCGAGCTGGTGAAGAACCGGGAGACGCGCGAACCGCTGGTGCCGTACAACGCGACCGGTGAGGCGAACGCGCCGATGGCGGCCTTCGGCGCTGCGGCCAAGCAGGCCGGCGCGTGGCCGTTCGTCAACATGAACCGCACCCACTTCGTGCCGCCGTGCAACGCGAGCGAGTCCGAGGTGAAGGAGGGCCTGGCGGCACTGGACGCGGCACTGTCGGTGGCGGACGCGTACACGGAGTAGACGACGGCCGGCGGGACCGGCGCGGGGCGGGGTCCGAACACGGAGAGCGCCCGGCCCCGTCGAACGCGTAAGGTGGCGTGCTCGTAGATGAGTACGAGTGTGTGTGCGAGTACGACCGCCGGCCCGGCCGGCGGCACGGCGGCCGCTGTGGCCGCCGGTACGACGGCCGGTCGGCTGCCGGTACGCGCATCCGCACCCGTGCGAGCGCGAGTGCCGGCGCGGTCCGTGCACGAGCACGCCACCGAACGTCCGCGACGAGGGAGACGCCCCGACCATGCCCGGCACCAGCGGCAGCGGCGCCGTGACCCGCAGCACCCTGCGGCAGCAGATCGCCGACGCGCTTCGCGACGAGGTGCTGGGGGGACGGCTCCAGCCGGGCCAGGCGTTCACCGTGAAGGAGATCGCCGAGCAGTACGGCGTCTCCGCGACCCCGGTGCGCGAGGCCCTGGTCGACCTGTCGGCGCAGGGGCTGCTGGAGGCCGACCAGCACCGCGGCTTCCGCGTCCACGAGTACTCCGTCGAGGACTTCCGCGGCATGATCGAGGCGCGCAGCCTGATCACCGAGAGCATGTTCCTCGCCCTCGACCAGGACAGCCGGCGCCTCCAGAACATGGAGGACCCGCGGATCGCCGCCGCCGTCGCGGGCGTGCGCCGGCGCGGGGAGGAGGCCCAGCGGGCCGCCACCGCCGGTGACCTCACCGTCCTCATCGGCTACGACCTGCGGTTCTGGCGCGAGCTGAGCGCCCTGTTCGGCAACCCGTACCTGGCGGACTTCCTGCACCGGCTGCGGGTGCAGTCCTGGGTGTGCCTCGTGCAGCACCTGCGGCGGCTGACCGAGCTGCGCGGCCGCCTCTGGTCCGGCCACACCGACCTGGTCGACGCCCTGCACCGGCACGACACCGCCACCGCCCGCTCGATGCTCGACGCCTACCACGCCCACTCGATCGCGCTGATCGAGCGGCAGGCGGCGGAAGCGGGAACAGCGCCTCTCCGGCCGATCGTGGGCCGTCCCGGTAAGTGAGCGGGCGGTGGGTGGGTAGGGGACCTGCACGCAGTGACGCACGAGGGGCGCCATGGCATGCCGCACCGACTACCCTTCGCAGACCGGGCAATGACATGGCAACGCAATGGCATGCCAGAGGCAAACGGCAGTAGCAACGACAACGGCAATGACAACGGCAATGGCAACGGCAATGGCGTGACGATCGCGCTGGGTGAGGAGCTCTCTTTGGCCTGTGACCTGTGGCTGGTACCGCTCGTCGACGTGTTGTGCCACACCCCCGACAACCCGTTCGCCGAGGAACTCGCGCAGTACAACAAGGTGCTCGCCGAGTCGGGACTCCCGCCCGTGCCGGTGTACCAGTACATGCCGGGCCTGTCCGGCGACGTCGCCCCCGTGGCCGGCTTCGACTACGACGCCCTGCACTTCCTGCGGCGCGCCTACCTGTTGCAGGTGTGCGGCCTCCCGGTCACCCCGGTCGACGAACTCGGCGGCGACTACGAGCAGCTCCTGGAGATGTTCGAGTCGACGGCCCAGCAGTCCCACCTGGTGTGGCACTACGACCACGCGGGCGCGTACGTCCCCGTCGACTTCCCGCATCCGCTCTCCAACGACGACCTCCTCGCCGGAGGCGGCCCGCTGGGCTCCTCGCAGGCCCTGCTGCGGGAGCTGGAGTACGTCGCCCCGTCGATCGGCATCGACCCGGCGAACCCCCCGACGGCTCCCCAACCCCCTGCCGCCCCGACCGAGTTGGAGGAACCGGCCGTTCCCGCGCCGTACGACCCCAGCCCGTTCGCCCGCGAGCGGCACGTGTGGCTCGGGCTGCACGCCGCCGCGACGCGAAGCCTCGCGCAGGGGTCGATGATCGTGTTCAGCTGAGCCCCGACGCCGCTCAGGAGACGTCCGTCCGCCGGTTGTCTCCTTGCTGCTCGTCCCACCCGTAGACCAGTTTCACGCCCCCCGCGACGAGCAGGACGGCGAGGCCGGGCACCAGCCACCAGGGAATGCCGGACCACACGCCCAGGAGCCCGACGACGAAACAGACGATCACGGTGATGAGGAGCAGCCGCTTGCCGTAGGGCCGCCAGGCGAACCGCTCGTGGTGGTCCGGCCGCAGCAGCCGCGCCGTGCCGAACACCAGCCCCAGGACGGCCAGGAGACCGGCGCCCGTGCCGAGGGCGGCCGCCATCTGGGGTTCGTCGCGCGGCTCGTCGGCGGTGCTCTGCCGGACGCTCCCCTTGCCGATCGTCATGACCGCGCCGCGCCAGACCGTGCCGGTGACCCGGTCGCCCGGAGCGAGTTCCTCCAGCAGCGGGCCCGGGTCGCCGAAGACCACGACACCGTCCCAGTAGGGAGTACCGGACAGGGCCGCCCGGTACTCGGGGTTCCTGCCCTTCTTCACTCTCGTGCCCTCGACGGTGAACGAGACCGTCCGCAGGCAGCGTTCGGAGCGCCGGGGCGCCACGCCGTCGGGGCATGGCGCGGCCGAGGTGTACTCCCGGTAGAGGTCCAGGTCGGTCGACAGCCAGGTGGCGAAGGCGAACCAGCAGGCCGCCGCCGAGACCAGGGACACCGCGATCAGCAGCGCCCCCTGGAAACGAGTCACGATCATCGTCCCGCCACCCCCGTCGACACGGCTACCGGTTCCGGCCGTCGCCCACAGGAGACGATCAACGGGGTGCAAGCGGTTTCACCCTGTGCCGAAAAGGCCGGGGCCGGTCCGGGATGTCCCGGACCGGCCCCGGCCGGTGTGACGGTGCGCCGGCGCGACGGTCGTGCCCGCGCGACGGTCGTGCCCGCGTGACGGCGTGACGGCGTGACGGCGTGACGGCGTGACGGCGTGACGGTCGTGCCCGCGTGACGGTCGTGCCCGCGTGACGGCCTGACGGTCGTGCCGTCGTGACGGCCTGACGGTCGTGCCCGCGCGACGGTCGTGCCCGCGTGACGGCCTGACGGTCGTGACGGCCTGACGGTCGTGACGGCGTCCGGCCTACAGGAACGAGTTGATCTCGATCGTCTCGTCCCGGCCCGGGCCCACGCCGATCGCGGAGATCGGGGCGCCGGACATCTCCTCCAGCGCCTTGACGTAGTTCTGGGCGTTCTTCGGCAGGTCGGAGAACGACTTCGCCTTGGTGATGTCCTCGGACCAGCCGGGGAGGGTCTCGTAGACCGGCTTCGCGTGGTGGAAGTCGGACTGGGAGTACGGGAGTTCCTCGACGCGCTTGCCGTCGATCTCGTACGCCACGCAGACCGGGATCTCCTCCCAGCCGGTGAGGACGTCCAGCTTGGTGAGGAAGAAGTCGGTGAGGCCGTTGACGCGGGTGGCGTAGCGGGCGATCACCGCGTCGAACCAGCCGCAGCGGCGGTCACGGCCGGTGGTGACACCGCGCTCACCGCCGATGCGGCGCAGCGCCTCGCCGTCCGCGTCGAACAGCTCGGTCGGGAACGGGCCGGCGCCGACGCGGGTCGTGTACGCCTTGAGGATGCCGATGACGCGGCTGATCTTCGTCGGGCCGACGCCCGCGCCGGTGCAGGCGCCGCCGGCGGTCGGGTTGGAGGAGGTGACGAACGGGTACGTGCCGTGGTCGATGTCGAGGAGGGTGCCCTGCCCGCCCTCGAAGAGGACGACCTTGTCGTCCTCCAGGGCCTGGTTGAGCACCAGGACCGTGTCGGCGACGTACGGCGCCAGCTTGTCGGCGTAGCCGAGCAGCTCCTCCACGACCTGGTCGACGGCGATCGCCCGGCGGTTGTAGAGCTTGGTGAGCAGCTGGTTCTTGACGTCGAGCGCCGCCTCGACCTTCTGCTGGAGGATCGACTCGTCGTACAGGTCCTGCACGCGGATGCCGACGCGGTTGATCTTGTCGGCGTAGGTCGGTCCGATGCCGCGGCCCGTGGTGCCGATCTTGCGCTTTCCGAGGAAGCGTTCCGTCACCTTGTCGACAGTGACGTTGTACGGCGTGATGATGTGCGCGTTGCCGCTGATCATGAGCTTCGACGTGTCGACGCCGCGCTCGTTCAGACCGCTCAGCTCGGAGAGCAGGACCGACGGGTCGACGACGACGCCGTTTCCGATGACGGGCGTACATCCGGGGGAGAGGATCCCGGAGGGGAGGAGGTGGAGTGCGTACTTCTGGTCGCCCACGACGACCGTGTGGCCGGCGTTGTTGCCGCCCTGGTAACGCACTACGTAGTCCACCGAGCCACCGAGCAGGTCGGTGGCCTTCCCCTTGCCCTCGTCACCCCACTGAGCACCGAGCAGCACAAGTGCGGGCACGCGCGTACACCCCTTCCGGGTGGGGCATGTCCAGGGTCAGGGGCGTACGCGAAGGCGCTTACCACCGCGTGCACCGCGACCGTCGTTGGCCGCCGTGCGACCGTCACCGGTCGCACACCGTCGGACCCGGATGCCCCGGAATAGACGAAGCCCCTGGCGCAATAGCGCAAGGGGCTCTTGCACAAAGATGCTACCCGAGGAAGCGAGGCAGGACCGAGGTGGCGACTTTCGCGACGCCGGACCAGCTGCTGGTGATCATCGATCCGGTCGCCCGGACGACGGACGGAGAGTCCGTGAGAATCGCGAAAGACGTGCTCAGCGCGGGTGCGGCAGCGAAAGTGTGCCTTCCGGAGGGGCCGGAGGAATTCGCCCGCATGCTGGACCGCCGCGGCTCCCGCAGGCCGGTGGTCGTCGGCGACGACCGCGCCCTGAGCCGGACGGTGGCCCTGCTGCACCGCCGGCGGGAGCTCGCCGACTGCGTGCTGTCGGTGGTGCCGGTGGGCAGCTCCCTGGGCGTCGCGCACGCCCTGGGGGTGCCCACGGGGGCCGTGGCGGCGGCGCGGGCGGTCCTCGACGGGGCCGAGCGGCGGCTGGACCTGCTGGTCGACGACAGCGACGGGGTGGTGCTGGGGGCGCTGCGCATCCCGCCGGTGCCGCTGGCCCCGCGGGACGCGCCGGACGGTGCGGCCGCCCCGGGCGGGGCTCATGCGCACCCCTGGCTGCGGACCTGCCAGCACCTGGTACGGACCCTGGTGCCGGCGCGGCCCGCCCGGACCGCCTCGGCCCCTCCCCCGCCCGGCCCGGCCCGGCTGCGGGTCGAGGTCGACGGCGTGACACTGGTCGACCTGGACCAGCCGGTCGAGGAGGTCTCGGTGGCCTCCGGCGCCACCGGCACGGCGACGGTCGAGGTGCGCCCGCTGTCCCTGGGCGCCGAGGCGTCACCGCTGGAGGCCCGGGGGCGGACGGTGACCGTCTCGGGCGTGGACTTCCGCTACCGGGCGGACGCGTCGGTCGTGGGCCCGGTCCGCAGGAGGACGTGGACGGTGCGGGAGGGCGCGCTGGGGCTGGTGCTGCCGGGGCGGTGAGGGCGAGGGCGCACGGCCGGAGCGCCGGGCGGTCTTTTCCCGGATCACCCAGCGCTCCGGCCGCGCCTTCCCCGATCACCAGGCCACCGGGCCGTCCCTCCCCCGGTCACCCAGGGGGCTGGTCCCCGAAGAGCCGCTCGCGGGCCGCCGGGACGTCGGCGCGAGCTTCCTGCCGGCCCGCCCGGGACCGGCCGCCGGCCGGCTGCGCACGGCGGGGGACCTGGCCCGGCGGCTGCAACGCGGCGGTGTCCTCGGATGGAGCGCCGGCTTCCTCCTCGCCGGGCTCGTCTACGGCGGGATGGCGGACGGCGCGGCCGACCTGGTCGGCGACAACGAGCGGGCGCGCGAGATCTTCGAGCGGATGGGCGGCCGGGCGGCGCTCACGGACACCTTCCTCGCCGCGATGACCGGCACCCTGGGCCTGGTCGCGGCCCTCTACGTCGTCGGCTCCGTCCTGCGGCTGCACGGCGAGGAGACCTCCGGCCGGGCCGAGCCGGTCCTCGCCGGCGCCGTCGGCCGGCTGCGCTGGGCCGCCGGCCATCTGGTGACCGCGTTCGGCGGCGCGGCCCTGATCATGCTGCTGGCGGGCGTGGGCCTCGCCGTGGGCCACGGCGGGCGGGCGGGCCCCCTCCTGGCCGCCTGCCTGGTCCAGGTCCCGGCGGTGTGGGTCGTCGGCGGCCTCGCGGTCCTCCTGTACGGCCTCGCCCCGCGACTGGCCCCGGCCGCGTGAGGGGTGGCGGGCGCGGTCCTGCTGGTCGGCTGGATCGGGCCCGTGCTGGACGTCCCCCGGGCGGTCCTGGACCTCTCCTCCTTCGGCCACCTGCCGAAGCTGCCGGGCGGACGGATGGAGTGGGGGCCGGTCCTGACCCTGACGGCGCTGGCCGCGGGGCTGGTGGCGGCCGGCGTCACCGCGCTGCGGCGGCGGGACCTGACGACGTGAGGCGGCTCAGCCGAACCCGACGACATGAGGGGCTCAGCCGAACCTCACGACGTGAAGTGGCTCAGCCGAACCTCACGACGAGAAGCGGCTCAGCCGGACCTCACGACGAGAGGGGCTCAGCCGAACCTGACCGACGTGAGCGGCTCAGCCGACCGTCACGTTCAGCCCCTCCAGCCCCCTGATCACGAAGTTCGGCTTGCGCGACGGCTCCGCCGCCAGGGTCAGCGCCGGGGCCCTCTCCAGGAGGGCCCGCATCGAGGCGGCCAGTTCGATGCGGGCCAGGGGGGCGCCGATGCAGTAGTGGATGCCCGCGCTGAAGGAGATGTGCGGGTTCTCCGCCCGGGTCAGGTCCAGGCGGTCCGGGGCGGCGAAGACCGACGGGTCGTGGTTGGCGGAGCCGAACAGCATCGCGATCTCCGCGCCCCGGGGGATCGTCGTGCCGTCGATCTCGATGTCGTCGAGGACCCAGCGTTCGAAGAGCTGGAGCGGGGTGTCGTAGCGCATCAGCTCCTCGACGGCGGAGGGCACCAGGGAGTGGTCCGCGCGCAGGGCGGCCAGCTGGTCCGGGTTGCGGAACAGCGCCCACCAGCCGTTGACCGTGGCGTTCACGGTCGCCTCGTGGCCTGCGTTCAGCAGGAGCACGGCCGTCGAGATCATCTCCTGCTCGGTGAGCCGGTCGCCCTCGTCGTGGGCGGCGATCAGGTCCGAGATCAGGTCCTCGCCGGGCTCCTTGCGGCGGGCCGCGATCAGCTCCCGCAGGTACCCGGAGAACTCGACCGAGGCCCGCACCGCCCGGCGGGCCGTCTCCTGGGACGGACCCAGCTCGTACATCCCGCAGATGTCCGCCGACCAGGGCCTCAGCGGGGCCCGCTCCGACGCCGGGATCCCCAGCATCTCGGCGATCACCGCCACCGGCAGCGGTTCGGCGACGTCCGTCAGCAGGTCTCCCCCGCCGGCCGCCACCAGCCCGTCCACCAGCTCGCCGGCCAGCCGCTCCACGTACGGTTTCAGCCGCTCGACCGTGCGCGGGGTGAACGCCTTCGACACCAGGCGCCGGATGCGGGTGTGGTCCGGCGGCTCCAGATCGAGCATCCCGTGGTCGTTGAGCGTGTGGAACGGCTCGTGCTCCGCCGGGGGCGCCGTCCGCCCGAAGTCCTCGTGCGTGAACCGGTGCTGGTAGGTCCGCCCCAGCCGCCGGTCGCGCAGCAGCGCCGAGACGTCCGCGTGGTGCGGCACCAGCCACTGGCCGGTGGGCTCGTACCGGATCACCCGGCCCCGCTCCCGCAGCTCGGCATAGGCCGGGTACGGGTCGGCCACGAACGCCGGGTCCCAGGGATCGAAGCGAAGGTCGTCGACTGCTGCCATGACCGGACGCTACCCGCCGACCGCGCCGCTGACCAGGGGGGTCGAGGGGGGCCGGGGGGCCGGGGGCGGGGAGCCGGGGAGCCGGGGAGCCGGGGGCAGAAGGCGTCTCACCACGCCAGCTGAGCGATCTCCTCCGCCACCACCGCGCACGCGTCCGCCACCGGGTCGATCAGCGGGAAGTGCCCGACGTCCTCCAGCAGCGTCACGCCCACCACCTCCCCCGCCTTCGCCGCCGCCTCCGCGTAGGACTCGGCGACCGCCTGCGGGACGTCCAGGTCGGTGCGGCCTTGCACCAGCGTGGTGGCGATGCCGGTCGGCAGCAGCAGCGCGGGGTCGGCGTACGGCTGTCGCTCGGCGACGTGCTCGTCCCCGCCCAGGAGCTGGCGGCACGCGCCCCCGCAGACGTCCAGTTTCCCGGCGACCTCGAAGTCCGCGATCGGGGCGAGCGCGACCACCCCTCGCAGCGGGGCGGGGCCGCCGGTGCGCCAGGGCGCGTCGGCGGGCAGCACGTGCCGGGCCGCGGCCCACAGGGCGAGGTGGCCGCCCGCGGAGTGGCCGGTGAGCACCGTGCGGCGCGGGTCGGCCTGCGGCAGGGCCCGGCGCACGAGGGCGGGGAGGGCGTCCAGCGCGGCGGCGACGTCGTCGAAGGTGTCGGGCCAGCGGCCCGCGACCGGCGCCTTGGCCCCCGGGGCCTCGCCCGCCGCCCCCCGCCGGTACTCCACGTTGGCCACGGCGAACCCCCGCCGTGCCAGGAAGCCGGCGAACGGCGTGATGTGCCGCCGGTCGTACGGCGCCCGCCACGCGCCGCCGTGCAGCACGACGACCAGCGGGGCGGCGCCGCCGGAGGCACCCGCCCCGGCCGTGGCCCGCGGCGCGTAGAAGTCGATCACCTGGTCGGGGTGGTCGCCGTAGGCGGCGGTGGTGTCGGGGTCGACCGCCGGGTGCGAGAAGGCCGACTCCTCTTCGGCGGCGGCCCGGGCTGCGACGACGTCGTCCGGCATGCTCCAACCTCTCAGCAACGTAACGTAATTGGACGGGACGGATGTGGCGGACCAGGTGGGGATTCGGCCGTTGGCGGGGACGGTACCAGGCCGGTGACGTGCGCGGACACGGGGATGTCACGCTCGGTGAGGGATCTGGGGTCATGACCTCCCGTCACGCCGATCGGCGGGGCGCGACGGAGGTCGACATCTCCGGCGAACCCGGCACGGCACGTCCTGGTGGGCGCACGGCGCGGGCCCGTACGGCCGTGCCGCGGGCGGCCGGGAACGTCCTGTGCGGAGAGGGGTTCGGCCCCCTCGGAGCGGTCCCCGGGTGCGGGACGACGGGACCGGCACCCCGGCGAACCGGGGTCCGGCCCCCTCGGAGCGGTCCCCGGGTGCGGGACGACGGGACCGGCACCCCGGCGAACCGGGGTCCGGCCCCCTCGGAGCGGTCCCCGGGCGGGGGGCGAGGGGTCCGGCGCCCCGGCGGTCCGCCGGGGCGCCGTGGCAGGGCGGGGCGTACGTCCGCGCCCGGTGGCCGCCGGGCCCGTGCTACCCCCTCACCACCGCCCCCAGCACCCGCGCCGCCCGTTCCACGTCCGCGAAGCCCACGTACAGCGGGGTGAAGCCGAAGCGGAGGACGTCCGGGTGGCGGAAGTCGCCGATGACGCCCCGGTCGATCAGGCGCTTCATGACGTCCCCGGCATCATCACAGCGCAGGGCCACCTGGCTGCCGCGTTCCTCGTGGGCGACCGGCGTCAGGGACTCCACGCGCCCGGCGGGGAGGTAGGCCGCCACGCACTCCAGGAAGAAGTCCGTCAGCGCGAGGGACTTCGCGCGGACGGCCTCGATCGACACGCCCCGCCAGACGTCGAGCGCCGCCTCCAGCGCGAGCATCGACAGGATGTCGGGCGTCCCGACCCGCCCGCGCGCGGCGCCCGGGGCGGGCTCGTACCCGGGGTGCATGCCGAAGGGCTCCGCATGGGAGTTCCAGCCGGGCAACGGGGAGTCGAAGCGGTCCTGGAGACCGCGCCGGACGTAGAGGTACGCCGGTGAACCCGGCCCGCCGTTCAGGTACTTGTAGGTGCAGCCGACCGCGAGGTCCACGCCGTGCTCGTCGAGGCCGACCGGCAGGGCGCCCGCGCTGTGGCACAGGTCCCAGACGGCGATCGCGCCCGCCGCGCGCACGGCGGCGGTCAGCCCCGGCAGGTCGTGCAGCCGGCCGGTGCGGTAGTCGACGTGGTTCAGCAGCACCGCGGCCGTACGGTCCGACAGCGCCGCCGGCACCTCCGCCGGGGTCACCGGCCGCAGGGTGCGTCCGGTCAGCCGGGCCGCCGACCCGGCGATGTACCCGTCGGTCGGGAAGGTCGTCGCGTCGACGAGGATCTCGTCGCGGCGGTCGTCCACGAGACGCACGGCGCCCACGAGGGCCTTGAAGACGTTGACGCTCGTCGAGTCCCCGACCACGATCTGCCCGGCCGCCGCCCCCACCAGCGGGGCGATCCGGTCGCCGATCCGCTCCGGCGCCGTCCACCAGCCGCTCTCCTCCCAGGAACGGATGCGCAGCTCCCCCCACTGACGGCGTACGACGTCCTCGACGCGGCCGGGGACGGACACCGGCAGGGCGCCCAGGGAGTTGCCGTCGAGGTAGACGACCGGGTCGCCCGCCTCCGGGCCGGACGAGGGGTCGAGGAGGAACTCGGCGCGCCGGGCGGCCAGCTCGTCACCGGCGTCCAGCTCGCTCGCCCTGAGGGTCAGGTCAGACATGGGACCTCGCCGTCCACAGCTCGGGGAACACGTTCTTGCGCGCACGCTTCTCCAGCCAGGCCACACCGGCCGAACCGCCCGTGCCGGTCTTCGCGCCCATCGCGCGGCGGGTGGCGACGAGGTGGTCGTTGCGCCAGCGCCACACCAGCTCGGCGACATCGGTCAGCGCCTCACCGAGGCGGGCCAGCTCGTCGCTCTCGTCACCCGCGTAGAGCGCGGTCCACACCGCCTCCACCTCCGGCGACGGCTCGTACCGGAGCGCGACGTCGCGCCGCAGGACCGAGTCCGGGACCGCGTGCCCGCGGCGGGCCAGCAGCCGCAGCACCTCGTCGTACAGGCTCGGCTCGTGCAGCGCCTTCTCCAGCTCGGCGTGGACGCGGGGCGCGCCCCGGTGCGGGACGAGCATCGACGCGGACTTCTCGCCGAGCAGGAACTCCATCCGCCGGTACATCGCCGACTGGAAGCCGGACCCCTCGCCGAGGGCGGAGCGGTAGGCGTTGAACTGGGCGGGGGTGAGCTGGGCGAGCGGCCGCCAGGAGGCGTTCAGCGCCTCCAGCTCCCGTACGGAACGTTTCAGCGCGGCGGTCGCCACCGGCACCCGGTCCTGGCGCAGGGCCTGCGCCGCCGTCTCCCACTCGTGGACGATGACGGTGAACCACAGCTCCATCACCTGGGTCGTGACCAGGAAGACCATCTCTCCGGGGTCGTCGGAGAGGGGGTGCTGGAGGTGGGTGAGCACGTCCGCCCTGACGTAGTCCTCGTACGGCGTCGTGCCCCCGAAGTCGAGATGCGGGGTCTCGGGCTCGTACGGTTCCTGAGCCTCATGGGACATCGCTGTCTCCTGTTGTGTACTCCGGGTAGCGGTCCGCCCCTGCCGTTACCGACACGGGGGCCCCGGTCCCCACCGGCATCCTCAGCCGTCACCCCGGACCGGTGCAAGCCCGGCCGGATCACGGGGATCACGGCCGGGCCCGCGCAGGGAGCCGCCTCTAGGGCGTGTTGCGAAAGTCCCGCCTGCCCTGCGACGCCTGGCACGCGCGCTCGCTGCGTTGTCGGGATCGCCCACGTACGCCCAGTACGAGGGCGACCCTCCGCCTTGCGATCACACGCACCAGACGCCGCAGGGCCCGCCCTTCGGGCGGCCGGCGCTACTTTCGCAACACGCCCTAGCCCAGCGTCTGGGCCGCCGTCGGCGAGGAGTCCTTCAGGAACTGCGAGCAGCGCTCGTACTCCTCCTGCTCGCCGATCGTCTGCGCGGCCCGGGCGAGGGCGTGCAGGGCGCGCAGGAAGCCGCGGTTCGGCTCGTGCTCCCAGGGGACGGGGCCGTGGCCCTTCCAGCCGTTGCGGCGCAGGGCGTCCAGGCCGCGGTGGTAGCCCGTACGGGCGTACGCGTACGACTCGACCACGCTGCCCCGCTCGAACGCGTCGTCGGCGAGCTGGGCCCAGGCGAGGGAGGAGGTGGGGTGCCCGGCGGCGACGTCGGCGGGCGCCGTGCCGGCGGCGAGGAGCTCACGGGGCTCCGGGTCGTCGGGGAGGTGCGTCGGGGGCGGGCCCCCGAGGAGGTTCTCGTGAATGGACATGGGTCCAGTCTGGCCGATCGGCTCACCGCCCCGCCTCCAACGGCGGTGCCGTCACGCCGCCGTGACACCTGCACTCCGGCCGCCGGCAGTCCGGCCCCGGCCGCCGCACCGTCGCGAACGCCACCCCGGCGCCCACCACGAGCAGGCCCGCGCACAGCGCCATCGCCCGCCGGAACGCCCCCTCGAAGGCCTCCGCGGACCGGTACGCCTCCGGGCCCATCCCCGTGACCAGGGGCAGCGCGGCCACGGCGATCAGGCCGGCCGCGCGGGCGGCCGCGTTGTTGACGCCGCTGGCCAGACCCGCGCGGCTGTCGTCCACCGAGGCCAGGACGGTCGCCGTGAGCGGGGCGACGAGGGTGACCATGCCGAGGCCGAGGACCAGCACGGCGGGCAGGACGTCCACCGCGTAGGAGGCGCCGGGGCCCACCCGGAGCATCAGCAGCATGCCCGCGGCGCACAGCAGCGGGCCCACGGTGAGCGGGAGACGCGGGCCGATCCGGTCGGCGAGCGCACCGGAGCGCGCGGACAGCAGCAGCATCAGCACGGTCGTCGGCAGCAGTGCCGTACCGGCGCCGACGGCGGAGTAGCCGGCCACGGTCTGGAGCTGGAGCGCGGAGAGGAAGAAGAACCCGCCGAAGGCCGCGTACACGCACAGGGTGACCAGGTTGACGGCCGTGAACCGGCGGGAGGCGAAGACGTCCAACGGCAGCATCGGGTCCGGGCCGCGCCGCTCGACTCGGACGAAGGCCGCCCCGGCGGCGACCCCGGCCACCGCCGCGACGGCGACGGCCGGCGTCCCCGCGCCCGCCTCGATCAGCGCGTACGTCACCAGCCCGAGCGACAGCGCGGCCAGGACGGCGCCGGGCACGTCGAAGCGGCCGTGGGCGCGCCGGTCGCGCGACTCGGGGACGTGGCGCAGGGCCACCGGGACGCACAGCAGCGCCAGGGGGACGTTCAGCCAGAACACCCACCGCCAGCCGGGCCCGTCCACCAGCCAGCCGCCCAGGAACGGCCCCACGGCCGCCCCGACGCCCCCGAAGCCGGACCACAGGCCGACGGCCCGCCCCCGGTCGTCGGGGTGGAAGGAGGCCTGGATGAGGGCGAGCGAGCCGGGGGTGAGGAGGGCGCCGCCGACGCCCTGCAACGCCCGTGCCGCGACCAGCACGGCCGCGTCGGGCGCGAGCCCGCACAGGAGGGAGGCGGCGGCGAACCACACCACGCCGGCCACGAACACCTTCCGGCGGCCGACGCGGTCGCCGAGCGAGCCGGCCGGCAGGATCAGACCGGCCAGCGTGACCATGTACGCGGTGACCGTCCACTGGAGGGCGGCCAGGTCGGCGTCGAGGTCACGGCCGATGCGCGGCAGGGCGACGTTGACGACGGTCGAGTCCAGCATGGCCATGCTGGAGCCGAGGACCGTGGCGAGCAGGACCCACGTGCCCTGGGGCGAGGCCAGCCGGACGTCGGGCATGGCCCCAGGTATACAGCGAGCCCGGTGCCGGGGCACCGGGCTCGTCCGCCATCAGCCGTACGAGGACCTACTTGATCTTCGTACCGGCCGAGCGCAGGTTCTGCGTCGCCTCGACGACCCGGGCGGCCATGCCCGCCTCGGCCAGCTTGCCCCAGGTCCGCGGGTCGTAGGTCTTCTTGGCGCCGACCTCGCCGTCGACCTTGAGGACGCCGTCGTAGTTCTTGAGGATGTGGTCGGCGACCGGACGGGTGAAGGCGTACTGGGTGTCCGTGTCGATGTTCATCTTGACGACGCCGTTCTCCAGCGCGGTCGCGATCTCCTCCTCCGTGGAGCCGGAGCCGCCGTGGAAGACGAAGTCGAACGGCTGCGAGCCGGCCGGCTGGCCGAACTTGGCGGCGACGCCCTCGTTCAGCTCCTTCAGCAGGTCGGGGCGGAGGACGACGTTGCCCGGCTTGTACACGCCGTGGACGTTGCCGAAGGACGCGGCGAGCAGGTAGCGGCCCTTCTCGCCGAGGCCGAGCGCCTCCGCCGTGCGGATCGCGTCCTCGACCGTGGTGTACAGGGAGTCGTTGATCTCGTGCGAGACGCCGTCCTCCTCGCCACCGGTCGGGGTGATCTCGACCTCGAGGATGATCTTCGCGGCGCGGGCCTTCTCCAGCAGCTCCTGCCCGATGGCCAGGTTGTCGGCCAGGGTCTCCGCGGAGCCGTCCCACATGTGGGACTGGAACAGCGGGCCGAGACCGGCCTCGACGCGCTTGCGGGAGATCTCCAGCAGCGGACGCACGTACCCGTCGAGCTTGTCCTTCGGGCAGTGGTCGGTGTGCAGGGCGACCGTGACCGGGTACTTCTCGGCGACGATGTGCGCGAACTCGGCGAGGGCGACCGCGCCCGTCACCATGTCCTTGCTGTACTGGCCGCCCAGGAACTCGGCGCCGCCGGTCGAGATCTGGATGATGCCGTCGCTCTCCGCCTCCGCGAAGCCGCGCAGAGCCGCGTGCAGGGTCTGGGTCGAGGTGACGTTGATGGCCGGGTAGGCGAACTTGCCTGCCTTCGCCCGGTCGAGCATCTCGGTGTAGACCTCGGGGGTTGCGATGGGCATTCGTCCGCTCCTTGAGTGTGCGGGTTGGCGTACTGCGTGCTTACGGCCCTGACCTAGACCTTGGGTTCGACGTCATCGTCGCGCCCATCTTTCCAGACATGCGCGGTCGGTCCACGCGCCGGTCAAGTCCAGGTCGAAGTCGCTCGTCAGTCCAGACCCAGTTCATCCTTCGAGAAGGCGAACAGGTACGGCACCCCCGCGCCCTCCTGGATCTTCTCGGCGGCACCGGTCGCCCGGTCCACGATGGTCGCGACGGCCACGACCTCGGCGCCCGCCTCGCGCACGGCCTCCACGGCGGCCAGCGGCGAACCACCGGTGGTGGAGGTGTCCTCCACCACCAGGACCCGGCGGCCCTTGATGTCCGGCCCCTCCACGCGCCGCTGGAGCCCGTGCGCCTTGGCCGCCTTGCGCACCACGAAGGCGTCCAGCCGGCGGCCGCGCGCCGCGGCGGCGTGCAGCATGGCCGCGGCGACCGGGTCGGCGCCCATCGTCAGGCCGCCCACGGCGTCGAACTCCAGCTCGGCGGTCAGGTCCAGCAGCACCTGGCCGACCAGTGGGGCGGCCACCCCGTCGAGGGTGATGCGGCGCAGGTCGACGTAGTAGTCGGCCTCCAGGCCCGACGACAGGGTCACCTTGCCGTGCACCACGGCCTTGTCCTTGATCTGCTCCAGCAGCGCGCCACGTACGTCACTCATACGGCCAGCTTAGAGCCGCGTACGGCCGGCTCAGAGACGGGTCCAGCGCCAGGTCGTGGTGGCCTCCAGCGGCTCCAGGGGGGTGACCAGGCGCGGGTGGGTGTTCAGGCCGTCGGGCGGGCCGGTCTGCGGCTCCACGCACACGGCCGCCTCCTGCTCGTCGTAGACGACGACCCACTTCTCCGGGCTGGTCACCTCCAGCCGGAGCCGTCCCGGCCAGGTGAGGGTGACGTGGACGCCGTCCGGCATGCCGAAGCAGTCGTCCCAGGGGCCCGGCTCCGGGTCGATCCGGTGGCCGGTCGGCAGGTGGTCGTCGCCGCGCTCCTCCTGCCAGGCCGGGTCGAAGGCGACCCGCACCCGCTCGCCGTCCGCGCCGTCGAGGGTGCGGTTGAACCAGGGGTGCCAGCCGATCTGCGCCGGGAACGACGAACCGTACGTCTCCACCGCCATGGTCAGCGTCAGCGCGTCCTCGGCGAGCGCGACCACCTGGGTGACCCGGCCGGGGTAGGGCCACGGCTCCACCAGGTCGTACGTCAGGACCGCCTCGTCGGCCGACCTGCGGGCGACCCGCCAGGCGCCGTCGCGGACGGTGCCGTGGATGGCGTGCGGCGGGGAGTTGAGCGGCATCTGCTGGACGGTCGCGCCGTCCCGGAACCGGCCGTCCCGGACCCGCCCGCACCAGGGCACCATCGGGAAGCAGCCAAAACGCTCCCCCTGCCGCAGCAGTTCCGCACCGCCGACGCGCAGCCCTCCGACCCGTCCGCCGTTGCCGGGCTGCACGGTCACCTCCGCGTCACCCGCGGTCAGCGTGATGTCTTCGTCGCTCACGGGACGACCCTATCGAGGCGATCAAGTGTGCGTCGGCTTCACGGGCGGCGGCGGCGCAGCGCCCTGCCGACCACGATCACCGACGCCACCACCAGCGCGGCGGCCGGGCCCGCCCAGCGCAGGGTGCTGTTCGGGGTGACGGTCTGTGCGGCCGGGACGGGCGCGTACCGGCCGCGGGGCGGGGCGTGGTCGACCTCCTCGGCGCTGCGCCCGATCATCGTCCGGCGGGCGTGCGCGGCCTCGGCGGGGGGTTCGGAGGAGGGTGGGAGGCCGCCCAGACCGTCCACCTCGTCCACCTCGTCCACCTCGTCCTCTTCGTCGAGTCCGTCGACGTCGTCCCCGCCGTCGGTGTCGTCCCCGCCGTCGAGGCCGTCGACGTCGTGCCGGTCGTCGGCGGCGGCCGGGTCCGACCGGGGGATGCCGGTGTCGAGGACGGCCGGGGGTTCGTCGGCGGGGAGCGGCCGCTCGGGCTCGGACTCCGGCTCGGGCTCCGGCTCGGGCGCGGCGTCCGCCGCCCCTGCCCCGGCCCCCGCTCCCAGGTTCTCCGCGAAGCGGTTCAGCAGTCGTACGACCGCGCCGTCCACGGCCTCGCCGGGCTGCTGGGCGATCCGGCCGCTCGCGGAGGCGGTGCCCTCGAAGCCGAGTGTGGTGCCGCCCTCGGACACGCCGAGCCGCACGGTGAGCGCGAACTCGACCGTGCCCGTGCCGCGCACCTCGCTCGCGTCGCCCCCCACGGCGTGGGTGCCGTCCTCCCGGGCGGTGACGCGCAGGGTGCCCCGGTAGGTGATCGTGTGGCCGCCGACGCGCACCTTCAGCCGGCCCGCGACGGGCTCGCTCCCGGCGTCCTGCTGGAGTCCGGGGACCGCCCGGGCCACCTGCGCGGGATCGGCGAGGGCCGCCCTCAACCGCTCGACGGGAACCGGAACGAACACCTCATGCTCCATGGAAGCGGAGCCTACCCACGGCGTGCGGAAAAGCACCCGCCGAAACCATGATTCGCACCGCCGCCGCGCCCGCCTCGCGTACCCTCCCGCCCCCACTGGCCCGCCCGCCGCGCATCCCCTCCCGCCCCCACCGCCGCGCCCGCGTCCGCGTCCGTCGTCAGTACCGCGGGTGCACCAGGGTGGAGGGGCGCACGCCCGGTACCGGCCGCCCCGGCGGCCGCTCGTCGTGGTGCGGGCGCAGCGGTGGCGGGGCCGCGGTGCCGGCCAGGACGAAACCCCAGTCGCGGGGTGTGCGGGAGGTGTCCTCGGTGCGGTCGGGGCCGGTGGTGACGCCGGTGTCGCGACTGTCGACCCGGTAGGGGGTGGTGTGCAGGCCCGCCGCGCGCAGGGTCGTCTCGACCGTCCAGAAGACCCGGCGGCGGGAGGCGACCGGCCCGGCGTGGACGACGAGGCGGCCGCGGGGGCGCAGTACCCGGCGGGCCAGGCCGTAGAACTCCTGGGAGTACAGCTTGGTGCTGGCCGTGATGCCGGGGTCGGGGAGGTCGGCGATCACCACGTCGTAGCCGGCGGCCGGGGTGTCGCGCAGGTGGCGGAAGGCGTCGCCGACGGTGACGTGGACGCGCGGGTCGGCGTAGGCGTGGTCGTTGAGGCGGGACAGGGGCGGGTCGGTGCGGGCCAGGCGGATCAGGCCCGGGTCGAGCTCGACGACGTCGACGCGGTGGACGCCGGGGTGGGTGAGCACCTCGCGGGCGGCCAGGCCGTCGCCGCCGCCGAGGATCAGCACGCGGGCGTGCGGGCCGTCCATCGCGGGGTGGACCAGGGACCGGTGGTAGCGGCGCTCGTCCCGGCCGTCGACGCGGAGCCGGCCGTCGAGGTAGAGGCCGAGAGGGCGGCCCCGGGTGCCGCCGGTGAGGACGACCTCCTGGACGTCGGTCTCCACGGCGACGCGGACGTCGTCGCCGTAGAGGGCGTGGCGGGCGGCCTGTTCGAAGTCGTCGACGAGGACGGCGGCGGAGCCGAGGACGCCGAGCACGGCGACGGTGGCGGCCGGCAGCAGCCAGCGGGTCCGGCCGGTGAGGTCGCGCCGGAACAGGCCCAGCACCAGGGTGCCGCCGGCGACGACGTTGACCGTTCCGGTCAGCAGGGAGCTGGTCAGCTGGCCGAGGAACGGCAGCAGCAGGAAGGGGAACGCCAGCCCTCCGACGAGCGCGCCGACGTAGTCCGCGGCGAACAGGTCGGCGACGGCGCCGCCCGCGTCCTGGCGGCGGATGCGCTGGATCAGCTCCATCAGCAGCGGGACCTCGGCGCCGATCAGCAGGCCGATGGCGAGGGAGAAGGCGACCAGCAGGATGCGGGGGCCGTTCGCCCACAGGCCGCCCCAGTCGCCCGTCCAGGCGAACACCGCGTACAGCGCGGGCGCGCTGCATCCGCCGACCAGGGCGAGGGTCACCTCGACGGCGGCGAACCCGGCCGCGGCGAGGGGGCGCAGCCGCTTGGCGGCGAGGGAGCCGATGCCCATCGCGAAGACCATCACGGACAGCACGACGGAGGCCTGGGTGACCGAGTCGCCCATCAAGTACGAGGCGAGGGCGACCAGTTCGAGTTCGTACACCAGACCGCAGGCCGCGCAGACGAAGACGCACGCGAGGACCAGGAACCGTCCGGTGTCGGGCCGGACGGGGAGCCGCGCGGGGCCGCGCCACGGGGGTGGGGCTCCGGGCGGGGCGGGGGCGTGCGGCTCGATCACGACTGCGACGTTACGTCACGGGTGCGGTATGCAACGTCACCCACACGTGTGGAACCCGGGATGCCCGGCCCGCCGCGGGTTTAGGGCCGCGCGGCGGCCGCCACGACGGTCGCCGCTCCGGGCCGTGGTTCCCGGCCCCGTCGCGTCCGCCCGGACGGCCCGGCCTCACACTCCCCGGGCGAGGGACCCCGCGGACGTCCCGGGCCGGCCGGCCGGCGCCCGGCGGACGCCCACTCGCGTCCTGGTCGCCACCAACTGCCCGTCCTGCGGGTACGCGTGCCACGTACGCCAGTGCACATGCCCCTCGTGGCGCTGGGCGAGGAGGGCGGTGAAGGCGTGGGGGCTGCCGGGGAAGACACCGGCGAGACCGTGCGGGTGCTCGGCGACGAGCGCCAGCAACTCCTGGGCGCGGCCCGCGAACTGGTCGGGCGTGAGGACCTCGACACGGGCGGCGAACTCGTACTCCCACTCGCCCAGCCGCTTGGCCACGCCGAGCGGGAGCGGGGTGCTGCTGCCGGGGATGCACGCGACCGTCTCGGAGCACGACCCCCGTTCCTCCTCCAGCAGCACCTGGTGCGACGCGCCGAGCAGCCGCAACTGGAGCTTGGCTCCGGACAGTTCGAGGTCGAGGGTGGCCAGGGCGGGCAGCGGTTCACGGCCCAGGGCCCAGGCGAGGTCGGCCGCGCACGTGTCGGTGTAGGAGGTGTTCAGGGTCGTGAGCATGACTCGGCTCCGCTAGAACGCAAAGAAGAGGAAGGGTCCCGCGCGCCCCGGCCGACACCGGGGGATCGGCCCCGGCCGGCCCGGTCTGGGGAGGGCGTCCGCGCGGGACGTCCGAGGGGTCCGAGGGGCTGCGTCGGTGACTTAGAGGGAATCATGAACGGTGGCGCCGCCACAGCGTTTTTACCCAACTTCGTAACGTTTCCATCCCTCAGAGGGCTCCTCAGCTCAACTGTTCCACCACGGCGTGCGCCGTGCGGCTCACGCGCACCTCCACGCGCCCCGCCGCCGGACCGGATACGACCGAGGGGCGCCCTGCTCAGGGGCGCCCCGCGGGCCGGACACGGCTCCCCCGCAGGGAGTTCGGCTGCCCCGTGTCAGCCGCCTCCGCCACCGCATCCGCCGCCCCCGCCCCCGCCCCCGCAGGACGAGCCGCCTCCGCAGGACGATCCGCCGCCGCAGGAGTGCCCGCCGCCGTGGCCACCGGAGTGGCCGGAGTGCCCGCCCGAACGCCCGTCGGAGTCACCGGAGTCGCTCCCCGAGGACGAGGACGCGCCGATGTCGCCGCCGAGCACCCACCAGCTGCTCGAACTGTCCGCGCTGCTGTGGTGGCCGCCGGACCCGCGCGAGCCGGCGGAGCCGCGCGAGCGGCCGGCGCGGCCCGTCCGCGCGGACCGCGCGGTGCGGCGGGGGCGCGCGGCGCGGACGAACCCGACCACACCCCCCACCACGACAACGAGTCCGAGCATCGCCAGGATGATGCCGATGATCATGGCGTCACCCTCCTTCCGTGTCCCCCGAAGCGACCCCCCGTGGGCGCCTCGCGCACCGGTCGAGCGGTGCGTGAACGGGGGATGCCCGCCCCCCTCACCGGCCAAAGCACACTTGAGGAAGTCCAGAGCTTCGACGCAGGATGACCCTTATGACCTCCACCGCACGCCCCTTCCTCAACCGCCGCCTCGCCGCTTTCGGGACGACGATCTTCGCCGAGATGTCCGCCCTGGCGGTGCGGACCGGAGCCATCAACCTGGGGCAGGGCTTCCCCGACACGGACGGCCCGGAGGAGATCCGGGAGGCCGCCGTACGGGCGCTGCGGGACGGGCGCGGCAACCAGTACCCGCCGGGGCCGGGCGTCCCCGAGCTGCGGACCGCGGTCGCGGAGCACCAGCGCCGCCGCTACGGCCTGTCCTTCGACCCGGACACGGAGGTGCTGGTCACCGCGGGCGCCACGGAGGCCATCGCGGCGGCCCTGCTGGCGCTGCTGGAGCCGGGGGACGAGGTGGTCGCCCTGGAGCCGTACTACGACTCCTACGCGGCCTGCATCGCGATGGCGGGCGGGACGCGCGTGCCGGTGACGCTGCGGCCGGACCCCGAGGGGGCCCGGTTCCGGCTCGACCTGGACGAGCTGCGCGACGCGGTCACCGACCGCACCCGGCTGCTGCTGATCAACACCCCGCACAACCCGACCGGCACGGTCCTCAGCCGTGCGGAGCTGACCGCGATCGCGGACCTGGCGGTGGAGCGGGACCTGCTGGTCGTCACCGACGAGGTGTACGAGCACCTGGTCTTCGACGGGGCGGAGCACGTGCCGCTGGCGTCCCTGCCGGGGATGCGGGAGCGGACGGTCACCATCGGCAGCGCCGGCAAGACCTTCTCGTTCACCGGCTGGAAGGTCGGCTGGGTGACGGGCGCGCCCGCGCTGGTGACGGCGGTGCGGTCGGCCAAGCAGTTCCTGACGTACGTGGCGTCCGGCCCGTTCCAGTACGCGGTCGCCGAGGCGCTCGCCCTGCCCGACAGCTACTTCGATTCCTTCCGCGCGGACCTGCTGGCCAAGCGGGACCTGCTGTCGGCCGGGCTGGCGGACGCGGGCTTCGCGGTGTTCCGGCCGGCCGGCACGTACTTCGTCACGGCCGACATCCGGCCCCTCGGCGAGAGCGACGGCGTCGCGTTCTGCCGGGCGCTGCCGGAGCGGGCGGGCGTGGTGGCCGTCCCGAACGCCGTGTTCTACGACCACCGCGAGGCGGGCGCGCCGTTCGTACGGTTCGCCTTCTGCAAGCAGACGCATGTGCTGGAGGACGCGGTGCGGCGTCTGAAGGCGCTGGCGGGCTAGCCGCCGGCCGGGGCGCGTCTTTCCGGTCACCCCCGGGTCCGGGGTGGCCGGAATGACGCGCCCCGGCCACCGGGAGTGTCACAGCCGCGTGACAGCCGTCACTGCTGGACGACAGCGCCGAACCCACGCGCCTCCGCCCTCGTCATGCTGATCGGAAGAGAGAAACGAGCAGCTGACCGGGCTGCCGTACGGCAGCGCACGAGCTGCCCCGAAAGGACCTCCCATGAACAGCCGCCGTCTGCGCACCGCTCTCGTCGTCACCGCCGCCGTCTCGGCCGGTCTGCTGATGACCGCCTGCGAGGGCGACGCCACCGCGACGTCCCCCGCCGCCTCGGCGGAGTCCACCACGTCCGGGACCGCCGCGTCGGGGTCTGCCGCGTCGGGGTCCGCCACGCCGGGTGCCTCGGGCTCGGGGACGAGCGGCAGCGGCTCCTCCGCGACGTCCGGCGGCTCGTCCGGCTCCGGCACCGACGCCTCCGACGAGGCCGGGGACAAGACCGGCTACGGCCAGTCCTGCGGTACCAACGACCTGACCTGGAGCGCCAAGGAGATGAGCCAGGCGGGCGGCTACTTCCTGATCAGCGTGAAGGCCAAGGAGGGCATCACCTGTGTGCTGCCCGGCGGTCTGCCCGTGGTGGCCTTCGGCTCCGGCGGCATAGAGGCCGCCGCCGCCGAGCAGGTCGCCGGGGACGAGCTCACCCTCTCCGGTGACACGACGGCCTACGCCGGTCTCAGCCCCAAGAGCACCAGTGGGGACGAGGGCGTCGAATACACCACGATGATCGTCTCCGCCGCGTCCGACGACCCCAACCCGGAGTCCCTGGAGGTCGGCACCGTCCTCGTGGACCAGCCCCTCGTCACCAACTGGCACACCGCCGCGCAGGACGCCGTGCCCTTCACCTCCTGACGATTTTCCCCTCCTGACGACGGCGAGAGCCCGGCCCCGCCGCGACCGTGGTGGTCGCGGCCCGGGCCGGGCTCTGTCGTGCGGACGGGGCGTGTCCGGTCGTACGCGCCGGTACGCCGTCGCCGCCGGGCCTCACGCCGTGTCGCGAGGCGTCACGCGTCGTCGCCCTCCTCGGGCGGGTCCGCGTCGTTGACCTCCTTCTCCAGGCCCAGCTGCTCCGCGAGCCACTTGTCGAACTCGATGGCGGCGCGGACCCAGCTCACCGTCGAGGAGACGAACAGCTCGATGTTCACCCCGGCGCCGATCAGCATCTGCGCCTCGCCGATGAGGCGGACGGTGCCGTCGTCGTGGGTGTGGGTGTAGACCTTGGGCCACAGGGTGCGACGGTTCCAGTCGTCGACGGACTCCAGCAACTGCGGCTTGTCGTCGATCTTGTGGGGGCGGTCGTAGAACGTACGCACCGAGTAGACCGCCTGGTCGCCCTCGCCGCGGAACATGAAGTACGTACGGAATTCCTCCCACGGCGCCGCGAGGTCACCCTCGTCGTCGACGACGTACTTCAGCTCCATCTGGTCGAGGAGCTGCTTCACGAGGTCCTGATCCGGAACGACGGGGCCCGCCGGTCCCTGGGGCTGCGGCTCGGGCTGGCCCCCGAAGTTCGGAATCGAGGACGGGTCGATGCTCACCGTGATTTTCCCTTCGTACGGATTCCGCCATCCTCCCCCAGAGGGGGCGGGGGATGGCAACCCCGGCCCGGTGTGTATGCCACGGGCTGACGGGATCCGGCCGCCCGGCCCTCCCCGGGCGGCGGAGCGCACGGGTCCGCCCCGGATTCCCGGGGCTCCGCACCGCCGCGGCGGTGCGGAGCCCGTGCCGTGCGCCCGGCCGCCGTCAGAGCGTCTTGGCCGCCGGCTCCGCCGTGGCGGGGCCCACGAGGAGTCCGTCGCCGAAGGCGTCCACTCGGACCGTGTCGCCGTCCTTGACCTCGCCCGCCAGGATCTCCTTGGCGAGGCGGTCGCCGATGGCGGTCTGGACGAGGCGGCGCAGGGGGCGGGCGCCGTAGGCCGGGTCGTTGCCCTCGTCGGCGAGCCAGGCCAGGGCCGCGTCGGTGACCTCCAGGGTGAGGCGCCGCTCGGCCAGCCGCCGGGCCAGGCGGTCGATCTGGAGGCGGGCGATCCGGCCCAGCTCGTCCTTGCTCAGGGCGGAGAAGACGACCAGGTCGTCGAGCCGGTTGAGGAACTCCGGCTTGAAGGAGGCCCGGACGACCTCCAGGACCTGCTCCTTCTTCTCCTCCTCCGTCGACACCGGGTCGACCAGGAACTGGCTGCCCAGGTTGGACGTCAGCACCAGGATGGTGTTGCGGAAGTCGACCGTGCGCCCCTGCCCGTCCGTGAGACGGCCGTCGTCGAGCACCTGGAGCAGGACGTCGAAGACCTCGGGGTGCGCCTTCTCCACCTCGTCCAGCAGGACCACGCTGTACGGGCGGCGGCGTACGGCCTCGGTGAGCTGGCCGCCCTCCTCGTAGCCGACGTACCCGGGGGGCGCGCCGACGAGCCGGGCGACGCTGTGCTTCTCGCCGTACTCGGACATGTCGATGCGGACCATCGCCCGCTCGTCGTCGAAGAGGAAGTCGGCGAGCGCCTTGGCGAGCTCGGTCTTGCCGACGCCGGTCGGGCCGAGGAAGAGGAAGGAGCCGGTGGGGCGGTCGGGGTCGGCGATGCCGGCCCGGGACCGGCGTACGGCGTCGCTCACGGCGCGGACGGCCTCGCCCTGGCCGATGAGCCGCCGGCCCAGCTCCTCCTCCATGCGCAGCAGTTTCTGCGTCTCGCCCTCCAGGAGCCGGCCGGCCGGGATGCCGGTCCAGGAGGCGACGACGTCGGCGATGTCGTCGGAGCCGACCTCCTCCTTGACCATGGTGTCCTTCGCGGCCTCCTCCTCGGCCTCGGACGCGGCCTCCAGGTCGCGCTCGACGGCCGGGATCTCGCCGTACAGCAGCTTGCTGGCGGAGTCGAAGTCGCCGTCGCGCTGGGCGCGTTCGGCCTGGCCGCGGAGTTCGTCGAGCTTCTCCTTCAGCTCGCCGACCCGGTTGAGGGACTGCTTCTCCTTCTCCCAGCGGGCGGTGAGGCCGCGCAGCTCCTCCTCCTTGTCGGCGAGGTCGCGGCGCAGCTTCTCCAGCCGCTCGCGGGAGGCGGGGTCGGTCTCCCTGCCGAGGGCCAGCTCCTCCATCTTCAGCCGGTCGACGGCGCGCTGGAGTTCGTCGATCTCGACGGGGGACGAGTCGATCTCCATGCGCAGCCGGGAGGCGGCCTCGTCGACGAGGTCGATGGCCTTGTCGGGCAGGAAGCGGGAGGTGATGTACCGGTCGGAGAGCGTCGCGGCGGCGACCAGCGCGCTGTCCGCGATCTGCACCTTGTGGTGGGCCTCGTACCGCCCCTTGAGCCCGCGCAGGATCGCGATGGTGTCCTCGACGGTCGGCTCGGCGACCAGCACCTGCTGGAAGCGCCGCTCCAGGGCGGGGTCCTTCTCGATCCGCTCCCGGTACTCGTCCAGCGTGGTCGCGCCGACCATGCGCAGCTCACCGCGGGCCAGCATGGGCTTGAGCATGTTGCCCGCGTCCATGGCGGAGTCCCCGCCGGCGCCCGCGCCCACGACGGTGTGCAGTTCGTCGATGAAGGTGATGATCTGCCCGTCGGAGTCCTTGATCTCGGCGAGGACGGTCTTCAGCCGTTCCTCGAACTCACCGCGGTACTTCGCGCCGGCGACCATCGCGCCCAGGTCCAGCGCGACGAGCCGCTTGTCCTTGAGGGACTCGGGCACGTCCCCCTTGACGATCCGCTGGGCGAGCCCCTCCACGACGGCGGTCTTGCCGACGCCGGGCTCGCCGATGAGGACGGGGTTGTTCTTGGTGCGCCGGGACAGCACCTGCACGACACGGCGGATCTCGGTGTCCCGTCCGATGACGGGGTCGAGCTTGCCCTCCCGCGCGGCGGCGGTGAAGTCCGTGCCGAACTTCTCCAGCGCCTTGTACTGCCCCTCCGGGTCGGCGCTGGTCACCCGGCGTCCGCCGCGGGCCTTGCGGAAGGCGTCGAGGAGCTTCTTCGGGGTGGCGCCCTGCCGGGCGAGCACATCACCGGCCTGCCCGCCCTTGGCGGCGATCCCGATGAGCAGGTGCTCGGTCGACAGGTACTCGTCGCCCAGCTCCCGGGCCCGCGCCTGCGCGTCCGCGATCACGGCGAGCAGCTCGCGGTTGGGCTGCGGGGGCGCGACGGTGGACCCGGTCACGCTGGGCAGCGCGCCGATCACCTTCTCGGCGCCGGCCCGCACGGCCGCCTGGTCGGCGTCGACGGCGGCGAGCAGATCGACGATGTTCTCGTTGTCCTGCCCCTGGAGCAGCGCGAGGAGCAGGTGGCCTGGGGTGAGGTCGGGGTGTCCCTCGGACACGGCCCGGTTGCCGGCCGTCTGGATGGCGTCCCGGCTCCGGTTGGTCAGCTCGGCGTCCACGTTCGCTGTCTCCTCCTTGCGTCAGCCGTCACACTGACTCGCACAACGTACACAAACTTGAGTCTATTCCACTCAAGGCAGTGGTGGGGAGTCACGCGGCGACTAAGTTCCGCACCATGGCCGCATACCCGCAGAACCCGGGCGCCCCCGACGCCGCGTACCTCGCCTTCTGGCGTGAACGCCACCTGTGCACCCTGACCACACCACGCCCGGACGGTTCCCCGCACGTGGTTCCGGTCGGTGTCACATACGATCCCGGGGCCCGTATCGCTCGCGTCATCACCGACGGAGCCAGCGCCAAGGCGGCCAACGTCCGGGCCGCCGGCCCCGCGGGGGCCCGCGTCGCGGTCTGCCAGGTGGACGGCCGCCGCTGGGCCACCCTGGAGGGCCGGGCCTTCGTCCACGCGGACCCGGAGCGCGTCGCCGAGGCCGAGCGCCGCTACGCGGAGCGCTACGGGCACGCCCCGCGCCCCAATCCCACCCGCGTGGTGATCGAGATCGAACTGAGCGGGGCCATGGGCCGGGGCTGAGGCCGGCGGACCGCGGAGCGGACGGCGCGGACGGGGCGGACGGGGCGGACGGAGAGAGCGGGGGCGGAGCGGACGGAAAGGCGGGCCGACCGCCCGGTCGGCACCGGTCGGCACCGGTCGGCACCGGTCGGCACCGGTCGGCACCGGTCGGCACTGGTCGGCACCGAGGGTGACCAGTTCCACACCCACCGCTTTTCGGCCACCGCTCGAGGATTCCGCACCCGACATGTCACCGCAAACTGCAGCGGCGTCACCGTGTTCAGGTCACGGTGACGCCGCTGCGGGGGGAAGCACCTGAGGCGATCTGTTACGACGGGGGAATCGCGTCAGGCACTGCGGGGGGTGGCTGAGATGGTCCTGGGGGCGGCGGGGCTCACCGGCTCCGCCAGCTGGTGGTCACGCTGATCCAGGTTCACGAAGATCATTCCGTACCGGATGGCACACCGGACGGGCTGCGGCGCACCCCGGGGCCGCCGCAGACACCGGAAGGCCCGTACGTCGTCGTCGTCGTCCCGCGTCACGACCACCGGCTCCCCGAACACGGTCACCATCAACGAGTCGCCGCTGTGGGGGATGGCGGTGACCAGGTCGATGAAGTGCCAGCCGGAGCGGTAGGCGGTGGCCATCTCGCGGCGGAACGAACGATCGTCGGGTGGTGTGGTCATCGTGATCAGTCCCACCTGCTGTCAAGGGGGACGACCTGCGTGTCCTCGCTGGAGACCGCGGCGATCACGGTCTGAGCACCACCCGTCTTGTGCGCGTCGCTCTTCGCTTCGGAGAGGCCGACCAGCGTTCCGACGGCCACAACGGCGGAGAAGGCGGCGACAAGCACCGAGCGAAGCATTCTCTTACGCATAGTCGGCTTCGTCCTCACTTGAAGGTCCCCTCTTCCCCCGTCGAGTAAGACGATGGCTCATTCAGGCACGTCATGGCCACACGATCGGTGCATCATGTTCCTGCATGTTCAGGACCCTGGGGGGTGGAGATTTGGCAACAAATGGGACTAAGGCGGCACATCCCCATGCGGTGACCGAGCTGTGTGAGGAGGGAAGCCGTCTCTACGCGAACGCCCTGCGCACCGGCCGCATCCTCCGTGCCGACGTCGAGCCCGCTCCCTGCCTGATGGAGTTCGCCCTCCTCCACCCCGACCCCGACGACGCCAACTGGCTGCGGCCGGTTCCCCCGTCCATCGCCCTGGCCCAGCGGCTGCACCCCCTCGAACGCGAGATCACCGAGAGCCGGCGGCTGTCGATCGCGCTCACCGACGTCTTCGAACCCTTCATGGCCCTCAGCGCCCAGGAGACCGCCCCCACCCACTCGATCACCGTGCTGGAGGGCCTCGACCGGATCAACGCCGCGCTCGACCTCGCCACCTCGCAGTGCCGCACCGAGATGCTCACCGTGCAGCCCAGCGGCCGCCGCAGCCCCGAGAACCGGCTTTTGGAGGCCCTGGAGCGCGACAGGCCGCTGATCGAGCGCGGCGTGCGCATCCGCACCCTGTACCAGCACACGGCCCGCTACAGCCCCGACCGGCTGGCGTACGTCGACCAGTTCACCGACGGCAAGGTCGAGTACCGCACCATCGACGAACTCGTCGAGCGTCTGATCATCTGCGACGAGGCCGTCGCCTTCATCCCCATCCGCGACGACCGGCAGGTCGCCCTCGAACTGCGGCACCCGGGCCTCGTCAGCTACCTCACCAAGGTCTTCGAGTTCATGTGGGGCCGCGCGGTGCCCCTCAGGGCCGGCACACCGTACGAGACCGACCCGGACGGCATCACCGACATCCAGCACTCCATCGCCAAGCTCCTCGTCGAGGGACACGTCGACGAAGCCATCGCCCGCAGGCTCGGGATGAACGTCCGCACCTGCCGCGCCCACATCGCCAAGCTCGCCACCGCCCTGGGCAGCGGCAGCCGCGCCCAGCTCGGCTACCTCATCGCCCAGTCGGGAATCCTCGACCGGGAGCACTGACCCACCCGCCGGGACGCCCGGACCGGCACGCCCGCCCCCTCTCCCTCCGGGCAGCACGCCCCACCCGTCCAGGCATCCCACCCCACCCCTCCGGCCGTCCCACCCCACCCCTCCGGCCGTCCCGCACGACCCCTCCGGCCGTTCCGCCCTCACCCCTCCAGCCGTCCCGCACGGCCCTCCGGGCATCCCGCACCAGCCGCCCGGGCAGCATCGCCCTACCCGTCGCACGGGACCCGCCGGCCCTGGCGGTCCCACCAGCCCCACCGGCCCCACAGCCCCACGGCCCAGGTCTCACGGCCTCACGGCCCCACGGCCCCACGGCCCCACGGCCTCACGGCCTCACCAGCCCATCGGTCCCCCCACCAGCCCACGGTGCTCCCCACCAACCCCACCGGCCCGTCCGGCCCCAACGGCCCCATCGCCCCCCGGGCCGGCCGCGCCACCCCCGACACCACCCCGCACGCTGAACCGGGAGCACCGCACACCCGAGGAGAGAGTCACTCGTGACTGCGGCAGCGCACGACCACGGTCCGGACGGGCCCTGCGAGGCGGCCCTGGAGCTCTACGCGCGCGCCCTGCGGTCGGGCGGCGTCCCGGCGCACGAGGCGGAGCAGTACCCCTGCCTGGTCGACGCCGGGCTCCTGCGGCCCGACCGCGGCGACCCGCACCGGCTGCACCCGCTGGCCCCGGCCGTCGCCCTGCCCCGCCTGCTGCGCGCCGTCGCCGAGGACATAGCCCGCCGGCGCCGGCAGGAGACGCGGCTCGCCGAGGCGTTCGCACCGCTCCTCGCGCTCGCCGTGCCCGGTGCCGACCCGGCGGACTCCGCCGAACTCGTCCTGATCAGCGGGCTCGGCCGGATCAACCAGGTCATCACGCGCACCATGACGCGGGCCACCGGCGAGGTGCTGGCCATCCAGCCGCACGCGAGCCACGTGGGCCCGCCGCCCGAGGTGCACGCCGAGGCCCTCGACCGCGACCAGGCCTTCCTCGACCGCGGCGGCCGCATCCGCACGCTCTACCAGCACACCACCCGTCACATCCCGACGGTCCAGGCGCGCTACGAACGGCTGCGGGGCGACGTGGAGGCCCGCACCCTCGACGAGATCACCGAGCGCCTCCTCATCGTCGACCGCACCGTTGCCTTCCTCCCCGCCAGCAGGGACCGCACCCTCGCCCTGGAGGTCCGCCACCCCGCCCTGATCGACTACTTCGCCACCGTCTTCGACCGCCTCTGGCGGCTCGCGACACCGATGTACCCCGAGGCCGTCCGGCAGCCCAGTCTCAACGGCGTCACCGCCCGCCAGCGCGCGATCGCCGCCCTCCTCGTCGAGGGCCACACCGACACCGTCATCGCCGACCGCCTCGGCATGAACGTCCGCACCGCCCGCGTCCACATCGCCAAACTGGCCGCCACCCTCGGCAGTGAGAGCCGTGCCCAGCTCGGCTACCTCATCGGACGGTCGGGGATCCTCGACCGGGAACGATGACCGGCGCGGACACCTCGGGCAGGTGCCCGTCCAGGCCCACCTGCGCGATCCGCACGCCCAGCTGGGTACGGCTCGCCGCGCCCAGCGTCTCCGACAGACGGGCGATGTGCGCCCGGCAGGTGCGGACGCTGATGCCCAGCCGCTCCGCGATCACCGCGTCCTGGTGCCCCTCCGCCAGCAGCGCGGCGATGGACTGCTCCCGGTGCGAGATGCCCTCGATCCGGGTGTCGGGCAGCGGCGCGGTCAGCGGGATCGCCAGCCGCCAGAGGCGTTCGAAGACGGTGACCAGGTAGGCGATCAGGGCCGGGTGGCGCAGCTCCAGCGCCATCGTGCGGTCGGCGTTGGCGGGGATGAAGGCGACCGTCCGGTCGAAGAGCATCAGCCGGTCGACGACCTCGTCCAGGGTCCGCGCCTCGACCGTGTCGCCCATCAGCTCCAAGTAGTTGAGCAGGCCCTGGCCGTGCCGGGCCACATGGTTGTACAGGTCCCGCATCCGCACGCCCCGCCCGCGCAGCGCCAGCGCCCGGTGCAGGCCCTCGGACAGCTCGTGCTCGCGCCGGATGCCGCCGGGCTGGACCGTCAGCACCTCGGTCGTACACGCGTCCGTCGCCTGGTCCAGGGCCGCCTGGATGCGGGAGGCGCCGTCCAGGACGCGGATCGCCGCGCCCTCCCCGGCCGCCGGGGCCGGCGCCGGTCCGCCCAGGCCCGCGTACCACTCGAAGGCGGCCACTGCCGAGCCCATCCGCCGCTGGCTCGCGCTGACCTCGTCGTACAGTCCGCGCAGCAGCCGGGTCATGACCTCCTGCGGGGAGGTCGGCACCAGCCAGTCCATGTCGTCGGGGTCCGGGTGGAGCAGGGCGAGCTCCAGCAGACAGGGCACCGGCTCGGCGTCCCGGCGCAGCACACGGCCCCGCCGTACGGCCCGGGAATACACGCGATCCCCGGCCTCGCACAGTCGGTCAGCACCGTGAGGATGCTCCTCCGTCCCGTGCCCGGCCATCGCCCATCCCACCCCCGCTGTCCGCCGCTTCCGCAGCGCAACTATGCGCGGACCGGACCGGCTCCGCAACACGGCTCGACCCGCCCGAGCCGCCGAAATCCTTCGGTACGTACGGGTATCTACCGGCCTCCGCCGTTCGCACTGCAACAAGTTGGGGGTGTCAGAAGTTTCGGGCCCGCCCGTTCCGCCCGGGTTTCGGGGCGGGGAGCGGCGGGACGCGGGCGGGGAGCGGCGGGACGCGGGAGCCGCCGGCGCACCGGGGCACACGAAAGGGGGGCACGCGATGCGCGTACCCCCCTTCCGCCGCGCCGTCGGCGTCAGTTGAGCTTGATGGCCGCGCAGGCGGCCTCGTACTTGGCGGTGCAGATGTCGGACACCTCGTAGATGCCGTCCGCGACGACCGTGCTCTCGATGTTGGACTTCGTCAGCGCGACCACGGTGACCAGCTGGGCCGGGATGTCCTTGTCGGTGGCACTGTCGACCGTGTCACGGGTGAGGGAGTCGAACTGGATCTCCCGGCCCCGCACCTTGGCGACGGCCATCTCCGCGGCGGCCTCCGCCATCTCCGGGTAGGGCTTGTACACGCTCATGTACTGCTGGCCGCTGACGATCCGCTGCACGGCGGACAGTTCCGCGTCCTGGCCGGTGATCGGCGGCAGGTCGGCGTCGCTGTAGCCCGCGGCCTGGAGGGCGTCGATGATGCCGCCGGCCATGGCGTCGTTCGCGGAGTAGACGGCCGCGATGTCGCCCTTGCCGATCTTCTCGATCGCCTCGGCCATCTGGGACTGGGCGATCTCCGGGCTCCAGTCCTTGGTGTCGTAGGACTCGGCGATCGTCACCTGGTCCTGGAGCTCGCTCAGCGCGCCGGCCTTGAACTGCGCGGCGTTCGGGTCGGTCGGCGAGCCGTTCATCATGACGATCTCGTCGGAGGTGTCGGCCGTGCCGAGCGCCTCCAGGAGGCTGCGGCCCTGCACCTCGCCGACCAGCTCGTTGTCGAAGGAGACGTACGCGTCGATCGGCCCCTCGGCCAGGCGGTCGTAGGCGATGACCGGGATGCCCGCGTCCTTGGCCTTCTGCACGCTGTCCGCGATGGACTCCGCGTCGACGGCGTCCAGCAGGATGAGGTCGACCTTCTCGTCGATCATCCGCTGCATCTGCGTCACCTGGGTGTCCGCGTCGGCGGCCGCGTTGGCATACTCGACCTTGCCCTTGTCGCCGGTGAGGGAGGCGACCTTCTCCTTGAGGATGGGGTAGTCGAACTGCTCGTACCGGGTGTTCGTCTTCTCCGGCATCAGCATGCCGATGGTCATGTCGTTGCCCTTGGCCGGTGTCGCGTCGGCGGCGTCCTCGGTGGCGCTCAGCATCCCGCATCCGGCGAGTGAGAGGGACAGCGTGGATGCGGCCACGGCCATGGCGATACGACGGCGCATTAGGGGGCTCACTTCAGGTGCGTATGTTCCGGACATGGGTTCGGCATGCTGACCCAGGTACTTCAAAAGCCAACGCGTCGGCGACCACCGACGTCAAGCGGTACTACTTAACGAAGTAGCAACATCACCCTCCGCTTAGCGCGTGAAGACGCATGGAGATGAGGCGAACTCCCCTCCAAACACCCTTTACGGGCCCTTCACTCGACGGCACCTCAGGAGACACCGAGGAACCGCACAACCACGACGGCACCTCGCGAGTCGATCACAGGACGGCCGCCCCCGCCGTCTCCCGCCGAGCAGAGGAGCAAACGGACCGCATGGGCCGTTCGAACAACAAGAAGCGCACAGTCTTAGTCGGACTGGCGACCACCGTCACGCTCGCCCTGACGGGCGGCCTGGTCACCGTGGCCGCCACCCCCGCCGCCGCCGCGACGACCTGCGCCTCCCCCGTCTACAAGCGGCAGATCTTCGCGAACACCACCTTCTCCGGCACCCCGAAGAAGACCGCCTGCGACGCCGCGATCAACGAGAACTGGGGCACCAAGGCCCCGGCCTCCGGCGTCCCGTCCAACAACTTCGGCGTCCGCTGGACGGTCACCCGCGACTTCGGCTCCGGCGGCCCGTTCACCTTCACCGCCGCCGCCCAGGACGGCATCCGGGTGTACGTCGACGGCGCCCGCAAGATCAGCCTGTGGAAGAACGTCTCGTCGACGGTCTCCAAGACGCTCAACTTCTCCATGCCCTACGGCAAGCACACCCTCCGCATCGACTACGTCAACTGGACGGGCAAGGCGAACGTGAAGTTCACGTACGGGCCCCGCACGTCGGCGTCGGTGGACAAGACGAAGCCGCTGCCGCCGACGGGGTTCGCCGTCGCATACGACAAGGCCACCGGCAAGGCGAAGCTCACCTGGGCGAGCAACAAAGAGATGGATCTCGTGGGCTACCGGGTCTACCGCCGACTCGAGACCGTGGACGACTGGACCGCCTTGCTCGCGACGAAGTCGGCTTCCTACACGGACACCCCGCCGGCTGCGGGCCAGACCTACGTCTACCAGGTCCGCGCCTACGACAAGGCGAACAACTACTCGCGTGCGACCGCCGAGAAATCGATCGTCACCGTCGACAGGACGGCGCCGGGGGCTCCCTCGTTGTACGGCACCGTGAACGAGGACGGTGCCCACCTCAGCTGGTCCATGGTGATTGACGAGGCAGCCTCGTACAGGGTGTACCGGGCGGCAGACCCGAACGGCGTGTTCACCCTGGTGGGCACTACTCAGTGGAGCTGGTTCACGGACACGTCGATCCCTGACCAGTCGTCCTTCTTCTACCGTGTGACGGCGGTGGACGCGGCGGGCAACGAGTCCGCGCCCTCCGAGGTCGTCGAGGGAGGCCGCGACGGCGTCCCGCCGCCCCCCGTCACGGGGCTGACCCCGACTCCCACCGAGTACGGCTTCGAGCTGAGCTGGGACGCCAGCCCGGCATCCGACGCGTCGTACTACCGGCTCTACCGGGGAACGGTCCTGATCAGCGGCGAGCAGAGGACCTGTTCGTACTACGAGGTGGGAGACTGGACGACGGCAACGTCGATGACGTACCTCACCGCCGCGGACGGCGAGGAGGCGTGCTTCTTCGTGAACGTGGTCGACAAGCATGGCAACTCTGCCTTCACATCGGTGAGCGGCACCGGCTTCCGGGTGTCGACCGAGCTCGACACCCGGCCGAGCCTGACGACGCCCGAGGGATCGCCGCTGTACCTGCGGATGCAGCAGCGGTACGACGGAAGCGTCCGGATGGAGTGGACCGGCCTCGAGGTGTCCTCTCCCGAGGCGGCCGGTGGCTACCGCGTCTACCGTTGGAACCCGGAAACGTCTGCGTACGAGAAGCTCGCCGAAGTCGACCAGAACACCTTCGAGTACGACGATCTCGACCCTGCTCCCGGAACCACCCACTACTACTGGGTGACCGCTGTCGCCTCCGACGGCACCGAGTCCCTTCCGGCCGGAGGAGCGGCAGCCACCGGCCCGTAACGCACCGGATCACGGGGCCCGCACGCCGCGCTCACGCCGGTGTCGCTGGCCCCAGTTCGAACCACACCCCCTTCGCGTACCGCCCCGCCCGCTCCTCGGCGACCCCCCACACATCCGCCATCTCCTCGACGAGCGCGAGCCCCCTGCCCCAGCAGGCGACGGCCCCGGTGGTCGGGTACCCGACCACCGGCGGGTCCGGGCTCTCGTCGAAGACGCTGACGCGCAGCCGCACCGGGGTGAGGCGGAGACGGAGCATGGCCGTGCCCTTGGTGTGCAGGTGCACGTTGGTGATGAGTTCCGAGGTGCACAGGGCGGCAGGGGTGACGAGGGGCTCGCGGTCATGGGTGACGAGGACAGCGCGGACGAAGTCCCGGCAGACGCGGGGCGAGGTCACGTCCGCTGGCGCGAACAGGCTGTACTCCCAGAGGAGTCGCGCGGGCCGGTGGGCGGCGCTGCGGGCTGGGTTCATGAGGGTGGCTCCTTGCGGCACAGGGGGAGCGATTCCGGTGCGTGACCGGTTCCACACTTACGGTAGAGATAGAGGTTTACAATTTTCAAGCTACTCACCTAGATCGGTGGACGAACTCACCCGACAGGGAGAGACTTTGGGCGACCGGACTAGGAGTGACCCGTGGGACTGCGCACCACCATCACCGAACGCCAACGACGACTCGGATTCGAACTCAAACAACTGCGCGAAAAGGCAGGTTTGAGTGCCGGTGAGGCCGCCGAACGGATCGGTATGGGCCGGGCCCAGCTGAGCCAGATCGAAACGGCGAAGACCACCATCCTGACGGAGCGGCTCCGCCAACTCTGCCGTCTCTACGCATGCAAAGATGAGACCTATATCGACGCCCTTGTCGCCATGTCCGAGGCCACCGGCAAGGGGTGGTGGACCGCTTACAAGAAGCCGATGGAACAGGGCCCGCTGAACATGGCGGAGCTGGAAGAAAACGCCGTCGCGCTACGGGTGCACCAGCCGTTGCTCATCCCGGGCCTGTTCCAGACCGCGGACTACGCGCGAGCGCTCTTCGTCACCCCGGGCCTGGGCTTCGAACGGATCGATGAGGCACTGGAGTTCCGTATGGAGCGGCAGCGCGTACTCACCCGCGACAACCCGCCCGCCGTACACGCCGTGATCCATGAATCCGCTCTGCACATGCGGTTCGGCGGCACCGAGGTGCTGCGTGGTCAACTGCTGCGCCTCATCGAACTGTCCCGGCTGCCCAACGTCACCGTGCAGATCTATCCGTTCACCTCGCGGGCTCACCCGGCTCTCTCCAGCAGCTTCGTCCACGTCGTCCCCGCCGTCGCCGAACTGGGCACAGTGGTACTCGAACACTTCGGCAGCATCCAGTACTTGGGCGACCACCCCAGCCAGACCCAGTACGGGACGCTGTTCGAGAGTCTCGCCGAGTACGCCCTCGCTCCCGTCGACGTATCGTTGGCCCCGGAAGCACACTCCGTGAAGGACTCGCTGGCCCTCATCCAGCACCTGCTCTACACCCTTTGAGGAGGCCCGGATGCCTGAACACCTCACGTGGCAGAAGTCGTCGTTCAGCGGCGGCCCGCAAGGAGAGTGCCTCTACGTCGCCCCCACCGCTGACGGCGGGATCCGCCTCCGCGAGAGCGACGCCCCGGACACCGTCCTGTCCACCACCCCGGCCCCCCTCGCCGCCCTCCTCCAGCACCTCAGGCACCCGCCGTACAACCTTGCACCCTCCTGAACAACGACCGGAGGGACGCGCCGGGGTGCCCGTGTACGGTCAAGTCGATCATCACGCGTTGAACGGGGACACCATGGGCATCAGGCGGGCACTCACGGTCGGCATCACACTGGTCGCGTTGACGGCGGTGACGGGATGCGAGGACGACGACACCGCCGCCGCCGACACCACAGGGACGACCACCGCGCCGAGCTGGGCCCGTACGACGGCACCCGCCACCGGCGGCGTGTCGCTCGGCGGCACCACCGAACAGGGCTTCGACGGCGCGCTCCCCGAGGCGACGGACACCACCGCCCTCGCGAGGTACGTCGACCTGTACACCTCCTGCAAGGAGGTCGAGACGGGCGACGCCTACGATGCCGCCCACGACGGCTCGGACACCGCCTGGGGCAAGGAGGAGGAGGCGGATCCCGCCTGGGGCATCACGGGCCGCGCCGTGTGCAAGGACTTCACGTATCCCATAGCCCTGCTGACCGTGTCGGACATGAAGAAGTTCGAGACCCAGGCCAAGGCCAGTGGTGACGAGTTCGCCGTCGGCGAGAACATCGTGGTCGTCCCGGTCGGTGACGACCAGGTCGAGGCCCTGTCGCACTCCGAACTCGCCTTCTTCACCTGCGACGCGGACTTCGCCCCGCCGAGCGACTACCGGACGGAGTCGGCCCTCGTCGACGGCTGCGTACTGAGCGACTACTGGGAGGCCTGACGCCGGCCCCGGTCCCCCCGGCATCCGCCGTACAACCTTGCACCCTCCTGAACCGTCCGTTCCGGCGACGGCTGATCACCGCCGTCGCCGGTACGGACCGAAGGACCGCATGAACCGAGCCAGACGCACGACCGCCGCCGCAGCGACCACCGTCGTGCTCGCCACCGCGGGCGGCCTGTGCGCCGTCACCGCCGCGCCCGCCGCCGCGGCGACCACCTGTACCTCCCCCGTCTACAAGCGGCAGATCTTCGCGAACACCACCTTCTCCGGAACGCCCAAGCAGACCGGATGCGACGCGGCGATCAGCGAGAACTGGGGCGCCAAGGCCCCGGCCTCCGGGGTGTCCTCGAACAACTTCGGCGTCCGCTGGACAGTCACCCGCGACTTCGGCTCGGGCGGCCCCTTCGCCTTCACCGCCGCCGTCCAGGACGGACTGCGCGTCTACGTCGACGGCGTCCGCAAGGTGGACATCTGGAAGAACGGGTCGACGACGGTGAAGAAGACCGTCAACCTGACCCTGCCCGCCGGAAAGCACACCCTCCGCGTCGACTACGTGAACTGGACGGGCAACGCCAACGTCGCCTTCACCTACGCGCCCCGCACCACCGCCACCGTCGACAAGGTGAAGCCGTTGACCCCGACGGGCCTCGCCGCTACCTACGACACCGCGACCGGCCGGGCGAAGCTCACCTGGGCGGCGAACAAGGAGATGGACCTCGCGGGGTACCGGATCTACCGTCGGCCCGCCGAGAGCACGACCTGGACGAGGCTGACCGCCACCGCCTCCACCACGTACACCGACACCACCCTCCCGGTGACCGGCACGGCCTACGCCTATGAGCTGCGCGCCTACGACAAGGCGGGCAACGAGTCGGCGGGCACGGCGGACAAGACCGTCACGACCGTGGACCGGACCGCCCCGGGCGTGCCCGCCGGACTGTCCGTCAGCAGCGAGTCCGGGGGCCTGCGGCTCCTGTGGAGCCAGGTCACGGGAGCGGCGTCGTACGGCGTGTACCGGGCGGCGAGCGCCGACGGCACGTACACCCGGATCGGCACCGGCGCGGACCAGGTCTCGTACCTGGACACCACCGCCGCCGAGGACGGCACCTACTTCTACCGCGTGACCGCCCTGGACGCGGCCGGCAACGAGTCAGCGCGGTCCACCGCCGTGAGCGGCAAGCGCCGGGACCTCACGCCCCCGTCGGCCGTCACCGGGGTGACGGTCACCCCGACCGAGTACGGCTTCCTGGTGGGCTGGGACGCCAACCCGACCGCCGATTTGGCGAGTTACACGGTTCGCCGTGGCGAGCTCCTGGGCGACGAGGGCGACGAGCGGGTGTGCTCCCTCTCCGCGGGCTACTCCGTACCGGCCGGCACCACCTCGTACGCGTACACCGTCCTTCCCGACGGTGAGCAGTCCTGCTTCGTCGTGGACGCCGTCGACGACGCCGGGAACTCCGCGTTCCGATGGACCGGCGAGGCACAGATCGTGACCGCAACCGAGCTGGACATGACACCGAGCGTCCCGACGCCCGACGGCTCGCCCCTGTCCCTCACCGTGTCGGCCGCCGAGGGCGACGAGGGCAACCTGCTGACCTGGCAGGGGCTCGCCGACTCGGCACCGGAGCAGGCGGGCGGCTACCTCGTCCACCGCTGGAACCCGGAGACCTCCGCGTACGAGACGATCGCCGCACTCCCGAGCGGCACCACCGAGTTCGCCGACACCAGCGTGCAGCGCGGAACCACCACCTACTACTGGGTCACCGCGGTGGCGGAGGACGGCACCGAGTCCCTGCCGGCCGGCGACTGGACCGTGACCGCGCCGTAGCGCACCTCACGCGTCCGATCCACCTCAGCCCCGCTTCGGGCCAGTGATCGCCTCACCGATCACGAAACCCTTGGCGGGGCCTTCGGGCACGGTGACCTCGGTGCCGTAAGGGACACGGTGGACGTCCTCCCAGTCGGCCGTGTCGGGGCGGGGCCCGGTGAGGAGGGTGACGGCGCCCTGGCCGTCGTAGTCGTCGATGAGGACGTAGACGGGGATGCCGGCACGCGCGTACTCACGGCGCTTCTTCACCCGGTCCCGTTCGAGGCTGCGCTTGCCGGGGGAGGTGACTTCGAAGACAGCCCTCACTCCGGCGGCGACCAGGCCGAGGCCGTCATCGGTCACGTAACGCTCCGGGTCTCTCGCGACGACGAACAGATCCGGAACCCACGCCGAGCCTTCGTGGATGACGTTCGTGCCGCTGCGGACGGCGAGATCCCCGCGTCGCAAGTGATCTCTCAGGGCTTCCCTCAGCAGGAAAATGATCTGGCTGTGTGAGTACCGGCCGGTCGGCGACACCTCAAGGGCTCCCTCGATGATCTCAGCGCGGTAGCCCTCAGGGAGCTCCATGGCCTTCCACGCCTGCCACAGGACCTCGTCCAGATCGGGGACGTTCTCCGACAGGGCGGCATCACCTCCTCAAGTGTGGGCCGGGGGTGCACGCGGCACAAGCAACGCGATCACCGTAGGGACGGCCGTGCCTCCGACCGGCCCACATGCCACCTGTTCACCCGTTCGAGCGAGAGGGAAACGATCCGCCCGGCCCCGAGCAGCACGAAGGGGCCCGGAGGTTCGTCCTCCGGGCCCCTTCACACGGGTCGACGCGCGCCGTCAGTCCTTGGCCTTCTTCGGCCGCCACACCACCAGCGCGCTGGTCTGCTGCACCTCCTGGTACGGCACCAGGTCGCGCCGGTAGGAGGCGTGGACCGCCGCCTCCCGCTGCTGCATGGCCGCCGCTGCGCCGTCCAGCGCGGACTGGAGCTCGGCCACCCGGGCCTGGAGGGCGGCGACCTGGTTCTCCAGTTCGATGATCCGCTTGATGCCGGCCAGGTTGATGCCCTCGTCCTGCGACAACTGCTGCACGGTGCGCAGCAGTTCGATGTCGCGGGCCGAGTAGCGGCGGCCCCGCCCGGCCGTACGGTCCGGGGAGACCAGGCCGAGGCGGTCGTACTGGCGCAGGGTCTGCGGGTGGAGGCCGGAGAGCTGGGCCGCCACCGAGATGACGTAGACCGGGGTCTCCTCGGTCAGTTCATACGGGTTACGTCGACGGCCGTCCATCACCCTCAAGCTCCCTTCGCGGCCTCGAACAGCTCCGCCCGCGGGTCCTCACCCGCGGTGGCCTCGCGATACGCCTCCAGTGCGTCACGAGCCTTCCCCGACAGGTCCTTCGGAACACTCACCTCGACGGTGACCAGCAGGTCGCCGCGGGTTCCGTCCTTGCGGACCGCGCCCTTGCCCCGGGCGCGCATGGTGCGCCCGTTGGGTGTGCCGGGCGGCAGCTTCAGCGTCAGGGCCGGGCCGCCGAGCGTGGGCACCCTGACCTCGCCGCCCAGGGCCGCCTCCGTGAAGGTGACGGGCACGGTGACGGTGAGGTGGTCGTCCTTGCGGCCGAAGACCGAGTGCGGGTCGACGTGGACGACGACGTACAGGTCGCCGGCCGGGCCGCCGCGCTCACCGGGGGCGCCCTTGCCGCGCAGCCGGATCCGCTGCCCGTCGGTGACGCCCGCGGGGATGCGGACCTGCATGGTGCGGGAGGACTTGGCCCGCCCGCTGCCGCTGCACTCCGCGCAGGGGTGCTCGGCGATCAGGCCGCGCCCCTTGCAGTCGGGGCAGGGGTCGGTGAGGGAGAAGCCCCCGCCCGAGCCGCGCGCCACCTGCCCGGTGCCGACGCAAGTCGGACACACCCGGGGGGTGCCGTTCTTGTCGCCGGTGCCGGAACATGCCTTGCACGGTGACTGGGAGGTCATGCGCAGCGGGACCGTCGCGCCCTCGATCGCCTCGGTGAAGCTGAGGGTGACCTCGGTGTCGATGTCCTGGCCGCGCCGGGGCTGGGTGCGGGTGCCCGTGGCACCACCGCGGTTGAACAGGCCCCCGAAGACGTCACCGATCCCGCCGCCGAAGCCGCCGGCTCCCCCGGCGCCGCCCTGGGCGCCCCCGAAGAGGTCACCCAGGTCGAAGTTGAAGGAACCGCCGCCCGCACCCGGGCCGGGGCGGAAGCCGCCGCTGCCGAAGAGGGCGCGCGCCTCGTCGTACTCCTTGCGCTTCTTGGGATCGCCGAGGACGTCGTTCGCCTCGGAGATCTCCTTGAAGCGCTCCTCGGCCTTGACGTTCCCCTTGTTGGCGTCCGGGTGGTACTCGCGGGCGAGCTTCCGGTACGCCTTCTTGATCTCGGCCTCGGTGGCGTCCTTGGGGACGCCGAGGACCTTGTAGTAGTCCTTCTCGATGAAGTCCTTGGTGCTCATCCTCGACGTCCCTCCTCTCGCGTCGGTTCGCGCTCAGCCCTCGTCCGGGCCACCGCTCTCCTTGTCGTCGGCCGCCGTCTCGCTCTCCTCGGCCGGCTTGACCGTCTGGGCCCCCGGCTGGGGTTCGGCCACGGCCACCCGGGCGGGACGGATGGTGCGCTCGCCGAACCGGTACCCGGGCTGAAGGATCGCCACGCACGTCGTCTCGGTGACGTCCGGCGCGTAGCTGTGCATCAGAGCCTCGTGGATCGTCGGGTCGAAGGGCTCGCCCTCCTTGCCGAACTGCTGGAGGCCCATCTTCGCCGCGACGGTCTCCAGGGACTCGCCGACGGACTTGAAGCCGCCGACCAGTTCGCCGTGTTCCCGCGCGCGGCCGATGTCGTCGAGCACGGGCAGGAGCTCGGTCAGGAGGTTCGCGACGGCGATCTCCTTGACCGCGATCCGGTCGCGCTCGACCCGGCGGCGGTAGTTCTGGTACTCGGCCTGGAGCCGCTGGAGGTCCGCGGTGCGCTCGCCGAGCGCGGTGCGCACCTGGTCCAGCTGGGCCACCAGCCCGGCCGTCTGGTTCGCGTCCCCGGCCGGGGCCGCCCCCTCGTCGGAGGGAGCGGCCTTCGGCTCGGCGTCGTCGGAGGTGGCGCCGGAGGGGACGTCGGGCTTCTCCTCGAAGCCCGGGGTCTCCTCCGTCACGCGGCACCGTCCTTGCGCTCGTCGTCCACGATCTCGGCGTCCACGACGTCGTCGTCGGCGGCCTTGGCACCGCCGGCGGTGGCGCCCTCCGGGCCGCCCGCGGCCTGGCCGGCCTGGGCGTCGGCGTACATGGCCTGGCCGAGCTTCTGCGAGACGGCCGCGACCTTCTCGGTGGCGGTGCGGATCTCGGCGGTGTCCTCGCCCTTGAGCTTGTCCTTCAGCTCGGAGAGGGCCTCCTCGACCTCGGCCTTGATCTCGCCGGGGACCTTGTCCTCGTTGTCCTTGAGGAACTTCTCGGTCTGGTAGACGAGCTGCTCGCCCTGGTTGCGGGCCTCGGCGGCCTCGCGGCGGCGGTGGTCCTCCTCCGCGTACTGCTCGGCCTCCTGGCGCATGCGGTCGACCTCGTCCTTCGGCAGCGAGGAGCCGCCGGTGACGGTCATCTTCTGCTCCTTGCCCGTGCCCAGGTCCTTCGCGGTCACGTGCATGATGCCGTTGGCGTCGATGTCGAAGGAGACCTCGATCTGCGGGACGCCGCGCGGCGCCGGCGGCAGACCGGTCAGCTCGAACATGCCGAGCTTCTTGTTGTACGCCGCGATCTCGCGCTCGCCCTGGTAGACCTGGATCTGCACGGACGGCTGGTTGTCCTCGGCCGTGGTGAAGATCTCGGACCGCTTGGTCGGGATCGTGGTGTTGCGCTCGATGAGCTTGGTCATGATGCCGCCCTTGGTCTCGATACCGAGGGACAGCGGGGTCACGTCGAGGAGCAGGACGTCCTTGACCTCACCCTTGAGGACACCGGCCTGGAGCGAGGCGCCGATGGCGACGACCTCGTCCGGGTTCACGCCCTTGTTGGCCTCCTTGCCGCCGGTCAGCTCCTTGACGAGCTCGGCGACGGCGGGCATACGGGTGGAGCCACCGACGAGGACGACGTGGTCGATCTCGTTGATGGAGACGCCGGCGTCCTTCATGACGTTGAAGAACGGGGTCTTGCAGCGCTCGAGGAGGTCCGCGGTCAGCTGCTGGAACTGGGCGCGGGTGAGCTTCTCGTCCAGGTGCAGCGGGCCCTCGGCGGACGCCGTGATGTACGGCAGGTTGATCGAGGTCTCGGTGGACGAGGACAGCTCGATCTTCGCCTTCTCGGCGGCCTCGCGCAGACGCTGGAGCGCCATCTTGTCCTTGGACAGGTCCACGCCGTGGCCGGACTGGAACTGCTTGACCAGGTAGTCGACGACGCGCTGGTCCCAGTCGTCACCACCGAGGTGGTTGTCACCGTTGGTGGCCTTCACCTCGACGACGCCGTCGCCGATCTCCAGGAGGGACACGTCGAAGGTGCCGCCACCGAGGTCGAAGACGAGGATCGTCTGGTCGTCCTTGTCGAGGCCGTAGGCGAGCGCGGCCGCGGTGGGCTCGTTGACGATGCGCAGGACGTTGAGACCCGCGATCTCACCGGCTTCCTTCGTCGCCTGGCGCTCGGAGTCGTTGAAGTACGCCGGGACGGTGATGACCGCGTCGGCCACCTTCTCGCCCAGGTACGCCTCGGCGTCGCGCTTCAGCTTCTGCAGGATGAAGGCGCTCATCTGCTGCGGGTTGAAGCTCTTGCCGTCGAGCTCGATCTTCCAGTCCGTGCCCATGTGACGCTTCACGGAACGGATGGTCCGGTCCACGTTGGTGACCGCCTGGCGCTTGGCGACCTCGCCGACCAGCACCTCGCCGTTCTTGGCGAAGGCGACGACGGACGGCGTGGTCCTGGCACCCTCGGCGTTGGTGATGACGGTGGGCTCGCCGCCCTCCAGAACGCTGACGACGGAGTTAGTCGTGCCCAGGTCGATGCCGACCGCACGTGCCATGGTGATCTTCCTCCAGCTGACTTGAGTGGAACGGACTCAAGTGTGCACGACACCCGCCGCCCGGTCAACAGACCTGAGTCACACCGACTCAACTCTTATCCGTTCCTTACGCGCAATACCTCGCCGACCTGCGGCGACACCGTACGGCGAGATGCTCGCGCGGGTGACTCGGCCGACCGCCGAGGGGGCTGCACCGCGGAGACGGAGGGCTGCCGGGCACGGGCGCGGGCCCGCACGGCACCTTCCTCCTGACGCCGCCCCGCGCCCTCCCCGGACCGCCGCGCGCCCACTTCCCCGGACCGCCCCGCGCCCGCTTCCCCGGACCGCCGCACCACACCGCCTTCACCGGCGCGCCGCACCACGCCCCCGCCTTCACCGGCGCGCCGCACCACGCCGCCCTCCCCCGGCCGGGCGTACACCGGCACCCGCCACAGTCCGAGGACGACGACCAGGACGCCGCCCGCCACCCACAGCACGGCCTGCGCGTCCGCCCAGCCGGCGTGCACCAGGGTCCCGACGAGCACCCCCGCGAAGGCCGCGACGCCGAGCAGGACCGTCACCCCCTGCGGGGTGAGGCCGAGCCGCCGCAGCCGGTGGGCCAGGTGGTCGGGCCCGCGCCGCAGCAGCGGGCGCCCGGCCGTGCGCCGGGCCAGCAGGACGAGGACGACGTCGGCGGCGGCGACCGCGGTGAGCGCGAACAGCACGCCCGCGCCGGCCACGGCGTCCTGGCCCGCGCGCGCGGAGACGGCCGCCGCGGCGAGCAGGAAGCCGGTGAAGAGCGCGCCGCAGCCGCCGAGCGCCACGCGCGCGGGAGGCCAGTTGTGCATCAGGAACCCGGTCAGAGCGGCGGCGAGCACGCTCAGCAGCACGGCGAGGCCGTCCATCATCTCGGCCGCCGCGCACGCCCCCACGCCGAAGGCGGTGACGACCCCCACGGTCCCGGCGACCCCGTCGGCGTGGTCCAGGGCCCGGAAGGCGAGCGCGACGCAGGCGATCCAGCCGACGGCCGCCACTCCGGCGACGACGCCGGTGTCGCCGTAGGGCACCACGAAGGCCGCCGCGACCGCCGTACCGGCCACCACGAACCGGGCCTTCAGCCGCCACAGGTCCACGACCAGCCCGAGCACCGCGACCCCGCCGCCCGCGACGAGCAGCGCCCCCATGCCCTCGCCGAGCGGGGCCACCCCCGTCCGGTCACCGGCGGTCGCGACGAGGCACGTCGTCAGTACGACGGCCACGCCGCCCGACAGCGCCACACGCCGCCGCCGCTGCCGCCGGTCGACCAGTCCGACGCGCAGGGCGGGCCCGCGCAGCAGCGCGGCGAGGAAGGCGGTGAGGAGCAGGGCGGCGGTGGCGGCGGCGATCCCGTAGAGCACGGATATAAATTAGTCATGAAAGTACCAATTTGGCATGAATAACACGGTCTGATTCTGAGGTGACCCTCAGCGACCCAGATCACCCGCCGCCCGACTACAGTGCGACGGGAGATGGGGGTAGTCTCAGACGGACTACATAAGTTACCGCTTAGTAATTTCGGGTACCTGTTCCGACGCGCCGCGCACCCGCGCACGCGCCGCACGACACGTCCCCGCCGTATCCCCCTCGCAGGCCCGAGGAGCCCCCATGCAACTCGCCGCGATCATCGTGTCGCTGGCCCTGACCGTGGTCGGCGTCGCCCTGCTCGCCCGAGCCATCGGCCAGTTCGTCCGGTACTTCAAGCTGGGCCAGCCGGTCCCGGCGGGCACCCGGACCGACAACCCCTACCAGCGCAGCGTGACACTGGTCCGCGAGTTCCTCGGCCACACGCGCATGAACCGGTGGGGCATCGTCGGTGTCGCCCACTGGTTCGTGGCCATCGGCTTCCTGACGCTGCCGCCGACCCTGGCGCAGGCCTTCGGCCAGCTCTTCCAGGCCGACTGGACGCTGCCGGTCATCGGCGGCTTCCTGCCGTTCGAGCTCTACATCGAGTTCATCGGCGTGATGACGATCCTCGGCATCGCCGTACTCATCGCCATCCGCCTGCTGAACCTGCCGTCCCGCCCGGGCCGCAAGTCCCGCTTCGCGGGCTCCAAGGCCGGCCAGGCGTACTTCGTCGAGTACGTCATCCTCACCATCGGCCTCGCCATCTACGTGCTGCGCGGCCTGGAGGGCGCGATCCACCACGTGGAGCACTACGAGGCGGCGTACTTCGCCTCGTACCCGCTGGTCCTGGCCTTCAAGTCACTGGGCGTCACCACCCTCCAGAACCTGGTCTACTTCACCGCGATGGTGAAGATCGGCACCTCGTTCATCTGGATGATCGTGGTCTCGCTCAACACCAACATGGGCGTGGCCTGGCACCGCTTCCTGGCGTTCCCGAACATCTGGTTCAAGCGCGAGGCGACCGGCGGGACGGCCCTCGGCGGCCTCCAGCCGATGACGTCCGGCGGCAAGCCGATCGACTTCACCGACCCCGGCGACGACGACGTCTTCGGCGTCTCCCAGGTCGAGCAGTTCTCCTGGAAGGGCCTGCTCGACTTCTCCACCTGCACCGAGTGCGGCCGCTGCCAGTCGCAGTGCCCCGCCTGGAACACCGGCAAGCCGCTCTCCCCCAAGCTGCTGATCATGTCCCTGCGCGACCACGCGCACGCCAAGGCCCCCTACCTGCTGGCCGGCGGCGGCAAGACCATGGAGGGCGAGGAGAAGGCCTCCGAGGAGCAGCTCAAGGACGTCCCGGCCACCGCTCTCGCCGAGGCCGAGCGCCCGCTGATCGGCACCGCCGACGACAACGGCGTCATCGACCCCGACGTCCTGTGGTCCTGCACCACCTGCGGCGCCTGCGTCGAGCAGTGCCCGGTGGACATCGAGCACGTCGACCACATCGTCGACATGCGCCGCTACCAGGTCATGATCGAGTCGTCGTTCCCGTCCGAGGCGGGCACGATGCTCAAGAACCTGGAGAAGAAGGGCAACCCCTGGGGCCTGGCGAAGAAGCAGCGCCTGGAGTGGACCAAGGAGGTCGACTTCGAGGTCCCGGTCGTCGGCAAGGACATCGAGGACCTCTCCGAGGTCGAGTACCTGTACTGGGTCGGCTGCGCCGGCGCCCTGGAGGACCGCGCCAAGAAGACCACGAAGGCGTTCGCCGAACTCCTCCACATCGCGGGCGTGAAGTTCGCGATCATGGGCGGCGACGAGAAGTGCACCGGTGACTCCGCCCGCCGCCTCGGCAACGAGCCCCTCTTCCAGGAGCTCGGCATGGAGAACGTGGCCGCGCTGAACATGGCGTTCGGCGAGGACGACGAGTCCCCGGAGACCAAGAAGCCCAGGTCGGCGAAGAAGATCGTCGCCACCTGCCCGCACTGCCTCAACACCCTCGGCAACGAGTACCCGCAGCTCGGCGGCGACTACGAGGTCATCCACCACACCCAGCTGCTCCAGCACCTCGTCGACGAGGGCAAGCTGATCCCGGTGACCCCGGTCGAGGGCCTCATCACCTACCACGACCCCTGCTACCTGGGCCGCCACAACAAGATCTACACGCCTCCGCGCGAGATCATGACGGCTGTCCCGGGCCTGCGTCAGCAGGAGATGCACCGCCACAAGGAGCGCGGCTTCTGCTGCGGCGCCGGCGGCGCGCGGATGTGGATGGAGGAGCGGATCGGCAAGCGCATCAACAACGAGCGCGTCGACGAGGCTCTTTCGCTGAACCCGGACATCGTCTCCACGGCCTGCCCCTTCTGCCTCGTCATGCTGACCGACTCGGTCAACGGCAAGAAGAACGACGGCCAGGCCAAGGAGTCCATCCAGGTCGTGGACGTCGCCCAGCTCCTGCTGGAGTCGGTCAAGACGCCCGTCGACGACGAGCCCCCCGCGGGCACGTCCGAGACGGAGAGCGAGCCGGAGCCCCAGCCGGTCAAGTGACCGCCACGGGCACCCGGCACCTCTGCACCCCGCCGAGCCCGCCGAGCCCCGCCGACGCCCCCTGTTCCGCCCGGACGCGGACAGGGGGCGTCGGCGTGTGCGGGCGCCGGCGTGTGCGGGCGCCGGGATCGATCCCGTGGTGCCGTGCGGCCCCCGCCAGAAGCGTCCCCGGGTCCGGGTCCCCTCAGGGGATGTCACAGGTCGGCCGCAAAGCCGCCTCCGGTGGGCAGGCCCGGCACGTCACTCTCCGGGACCAGGTACGTTCGTTGACGTGGCTGGATTCAGGATCGGACGTGGCGGCCGGGACGGCCGCGCCCCGCAAGCGCGACCCCAAGACCCTCCGTACGGGCAGCAGGCGCCCCAGGGGCCGTCGTACGGCTACCCTCCGGCGCAGCAGCCGTACCCGCAGCAGCGGCCGCAGTACAGAGGCGGCCAGCAGCCCCCGTACGGCTCCACCGGCGGCGGAGCGGGCGGCCAGTGGCCTCCCGCGAACGGCGGCGGCTACGGCGGCCAGGGCGGCGGCGAGCCGGAGTACTTCGGCGGCGACGACCCGTCGTCGTACGGCGCCGGGCCGGGCACCCCGGACCCCTACGCCGCGAACAACCCCGGGCACACCCAGGCGTTCTCGATCGACGACCACCAGCAGTACAGCCGGGGCGAGACGTACCACGCCGGCTCCGCGGCGGCCCCGTCCGCCCCGGTCGGCCCGCGCCTGCCCTGGAAGGAACTGCTGAAGGGCGTCGTCCTGTCGCCCAGCCAGACGTTCCTCCAGATGCGGGACTACACGCTGTGGGGCCCTGCCCTCATCGTGACGTTCCTCTACGGCCTGCTCGCCGTCTTCGGCTTCGACACCGCGCGCGAGGACGCGATCAACGCGACGCTCTCCAACGCGATCCCGATAGTCCTGACGACGGCCGTCGCGATGGTGCTGAGCTCCTTCGTCCTCGGCGTCGTCACCCACACCCTGGCCCGCCAGCTCGGCGGCGACGGCGCCTGGCAGCCCACGGTCGGCCTCTCCATGCTGATCATGTCGCTCACCGACGCCCCGCGGCTGGTCGTCGCCATGTTCCTCGGCGGCGACGCGTCGTTCGTCCAGATCCTCGGCTGGGCGACCTGGGTGGCGGCCGGCGCCCTGCTGACCATCATGGTCAGCCGCTCCCACGACCTGCCGTGGCCGAAGGCGCTGGGCGCGTCCGCGATCCAGCTGGTCGCCCTGCTGTCGATCGTGAAGCTGGGCACGTTCTGAGGGCCGCCCGCGAACCCGCCGGGTGAACGGCCGGGGCCTCCCGATCCACCGGCGATCGGGAGGCCCCGGCCCGTTCGCGGGTCCGGAAGCAGACGTCAACGGTGTGACCCGTGCGACCTGTGGGGCTCACGCCGCCCGGAACGGTGCTCCAGGTACAGGCAGCCGATCACGGCGCCGAGGTGGATGACCACCCCCACCGCGATCACCCACGACAGGATCACCATGACGACGCCGATGGGACCGTACCTCTGGCTGTTCTCCACGATCAGCCCGGAGAAGTAGCGCGCGGAGAACACTCCCAGGCCCGTCCAGCACAGGGCGGTGACGACGGCCGACGGCAGGAGCGTGCGCGGGCGGACCGTCCCCGTGAGGAGGACGTACATGCTGCCCCACCAGAAGCAGGTGGCCGTCGCGAAGCCGACCAGTGCCTGGAGGACCGGCTCGCTCCCGCCGAGCGCACGGCCGGCCAGGGCCTGCGCGGCACTGTAGAGGAGGAGCCCGGCGAGCCAGCCGATCCGCGCCGCGACGTCCCGCCACCCACCGGGGGCGATGTCGAAGAGCTTGCGGTACCAGCTCTGCAGGGTACCGGCGACGGCCACGGCGCCGACGACCAGCAGGCAAGCACTCGCCGCGGTGACGCCGCCCGAGGCCTCGCCCGCCGGGAAGAGGGACGCCACGGCCTGCGCCGCCTGCCCGTGCAGCCCGAGCCAGCCGACGAGGGCGGTGGCGGCGTCCCGGCCGGTCGCGGCCGTCACGACGATGAGGAACGGGAAGAAGCACAGCAGGGCGAGCGCGGCGAGCTGGAAGGAGTTCCCGAGGAAGTCCACCGTGGAGAGCCGGCTCCACAGCGTGCCCGCCTGGCTGCCCCGGACCCGACGGACGGTGCTCTGCCGCCACTCGCCCCAGCGGGCGCCCCGGTGGAGGTCACCCCGTCTGCCGTGCGGGCTGCTGCGGCCGGTCATACGACCACTCAACCCGCTCGGGGGTGGGGCCGCACACGACGGCGTCCCCCGACCGGAAGCGCCCGGTCCGAGGTGGCCGGGCTCACACGGTCAGGTCAGAGGGCTTCCCTGTTCGGCTTGGCCGCTTCCCCAGGTTTCCGCACCGGCGGCAGAACGCTCCACGGGAAGTTGATCCAGTCGTCGGTCCGCTTCCACACGTACTCGCACTTCACGAGCGAGTGCGACTTCTCGTAGATCACGGCGGTGCGCACCTCGGCGACGGCGTCGAGGCAGAAGTCACGCACCAGCTTGAGCGTCTTACCGGTGTCGGCGACGTCGTCGGTGATCAGGACCTTCTTGTCGGAGAAGTCGATGACGTTGGGGACGGGCGCGAGCATGACGGGCATCTCGAGCGTGGTCCCGACGCCGGTGTAGAACTCCACGTTCACCAGGTGGATGTTCTTGCAGTCGAGGGCGTAGGCGAGCCCGCCGGCGACGAAGACACCGCCGCGGGCGATGGAGAGCACGATGTCGGGCTCATACCCGTCGTCGGCGATGGTCTGGGCGAGCTCGCGGACGGCGGTACCGAACTGCTCGTACGTGAGGTTCTCGCGTACGTCGCTCATACCTGGGTCCGGTGGAAGTTCAGGAAGGACCGGGAGGCGGTCGGCCCGCGCTGGCCCTGGTACCGGGAGCCGTAGCGCTCGCTGCCGTACGGGTGCTCGGCCCGCGAGCTGAGCCGGAACATGCACAGCTGCCCGATCTTCATACCGGGCCAGAGCTTGATGGGCAGGGTCGCGAGGTTGGACAGCTCCAGCGTCACGTGCCCGGAGAAGCCGGGGTCGATGAACCCGGCGGTGGAGTGGGTGACGAGCCCGAGCCGCCCGAGCGACGACTTGCCCTCCAGGCGGGAGGCGAGATCGTCGGGAAGCGTGATCACCTCGTACGTCGAGGCGAGGACGAACTCACCGGGGTGCAGGATGAACGGTTCGTCCCCCTCCGGCTCCACGAGCCGCGTCAGGTCGGCCTGCTCGACGGACGGGTCGATGTGGGGGTACCGGTGGTTCTCGAACACCCGGAAGAAACGGTCGAGACGCACGTCGATGCTCGACGGCTGCACCATGGATTCGTCGTAGGGATCGATCCGCACCCGCCCGGCGTCGATCTCGGCCCGGATGTCCTTGTCTGAGAGAAGCACGCCCCGAGGATACGCAAGGCGCGCGGACCCGCCACCATCAGGACGACTCCGCGCGCCAGGCCGTGGGCCTCGCTGGGCCCTACCGCTTCTCCAAGGTCACCGGTACCGCGCTGCGCAACCGCGCACAGCGAGGACACCGGACGAGCCGCCCGGGGCCGAGTCGCTCGGCCTTCTGCATCGGGAACGAAGCGGTGCTGAACACGTGCCCATCGGCACAACGGACGACGGTGCGCTCCATCAAGTCCTAGAGTCCCTTCCCCAAGAGCCGGCGTCACATCTGGCGGGATGCCGTGACGACAAACGCCACATTACGGGACGTTCGGGATGGCCCTCCAGGCGGCACTCCGACCTCACCCGGACCCTCTCCAACGCCCCCACCGTACGCCCCAACTCCGGTCACCCGCAGCCCGATCCCTCCCCTGAAACAGACTCAGACCCCACGGCTTCAGCGCCGGGGGCCTGGCATGAGGTACAGTGACGAGGCGATCAGACACCGGCTCGGCACAACCGATGGGTCGGCTGGCTGACGTCTTACGCGGGTGTAGTTTAATGGTAGAACATCAGCTTCCCAAGCTGAGAGCGCGAGTTCGATTCTCGTCACCCGCTCCATGAGAAACTCCCAGGTCATCGACCCGGGGGTTGTTTGTTGCCCAGACCGGTGGGCGGGGCGCGCACCACATCCGCACCATAAGGGCGCTGCTAGCTGCCGGTGGCCTTCTGCTTGTGGTGCGCATGGTCGTCGGTGTGGTGCTTCGCACGCTCGGCCCGGACCATGTCGTCGAGCCCGGCGGCCACGTCCCGCTGCCGCTCGTCGTCCGAGTGCTGACAAATCAGCGCGGCCTTGACGAAGGTCGTAGAAGCGAAAGCCGTCCGGGAGGTCAGGGCCCGATGGAGCCCAACATGATCGCAGCTTCCCAAGCCAAAGGAGCGAGTTCGATCCTCGTCACCCGCTCCATGCATTCTATGCGAAAAGCCCCAAATCAGAGATGTGGGGCTTTCGTGTTGCCTAGAACTGCAGCGGAAGCATCCGGGGACAGTGGCAGAGCCGTTACGGAAAGCCGTCGCCGACTTCACCGCATTCGTGAGTCGAGGACCTCGGCCGACCGCGCTCAGTCGCGCGGACGGCCGGTGCGGGTCAGCTCTGTCGTTTGAGTTCGCGCACGGCCGCGGGCAGCGCGAGGCACAGGGCGAAGGAGGTGGCGAAGCCGCCTCCCCCTGCCAGAACGACATCAGTCGTGTCAACGCCTGACCGGAGCACCAACAGGCTCACGAAGAGTCCGACCACCATGGAGCAGGCGACGTACAGCGCCAGCCACAGCTGCCACGTACGTCCGGAACGCGCTGTCGATTCGGGCATGGACTCGATCCTTTCGAGGGCACGGGCGAGGAGGAGAAGGAACGCGCAGGGGGAAGTCGGCGGTGGCAGGCCGTCACAGTGGTTCGACCGAGCCGTGCAGCAGGTGTTCAGCGAGCTCGGCCCGCAGCCGACCGAGTGCCGAGGCGTACGAGACGTACACGTCGGCACGTCGGCCGAGCGCACCGAGAAGATCTACGCTCCGCCGCTGCTGTCCGAGCGACGGAAAGCGCACGGGAAGGTGGCCCAGAGCCGCAGAGCTCAGCGAGGGGGCCGCCGTAGCCGCCGCGCGGTGGGACATCCACTCGCGCGCATAGCGGAGGCCCAAATAAGCATGGAGGTACAGAGGGTCGATCCCGGCATCCAGGCGTACGCGCAGACGCATCACGTTCGAGCTGAGCAGCCATCCGGCCTGCGGGCCGGAGACCAGCGCGGGTTGCTGCTGCGCGCCCGTGCGTACGCAGACGATGTCGTCAGGGAGCAACTCGAACTTCTTGAAGCGCTCGACCGTCTGCCACGGCACGCGGTACCGGGTTTCGTCCGCGATCCTCCCTTCGACGAGATCCTGCGGGAAGACGAGCGGAATACCGGCGTCCGCTGTGCGTGCCGCTGCTGGTAGGCGGGTGTAGGACGGGCCGGATTGGATCTCGCACAGATCTTTGAGCACTGTCTCGTTCCAGCCGCCGGGTCCCGAACCCGTGCGGTGGCCGTTCCCCGTTTCCCTCTCTCGCCGCTCCAGCAGACGAAGCATGTCCGTATGCTCCGCCGCCGCCTCGCCGGCTTCGCGCAGTCGGGCCGTGTCGGGAGCAGCGCCGTAGTTCCCGTCCCCCAGGTAGTCGGCAGGACGGAGTGAACACTCCTCGTCGGCGACGACCTCGCGGGCCACGACGACTGCTGAGAAGCCTCGCTCGGCAGCACGCACCGCGTACTCGTCCTCCGGGCACTGCTCCCCGTCGAGCCACGGGCGGACCACGGCCGTGATCGCGTCGCGATCCGAGTGCCGCAGTACGCGCCGACGTCGGACCTTCGTCCCCAACTCCTGGGCGTCGACGAACAGGATGCCTTCCCTCGCCGGATGCTCCGCTCGTCGTAGCACCCACAGGGAAACCGGCACAGGCGTCGCGGAGAACAGATGAGATGGCACCGTGACGACGCATTCCACGGCCCACCCGAGGACAAGGGCGCGGCGGATCTCGCGCTCGGCGGTGTTCACCGAGTTGCCCGCCTTGACCGGCATGACCACCACCGCGCGACCGTCGGGAACCAGCGCGCCGAGCGCGTACTGCACCCAGGCGAGATTGTCATTGCCCTGTGGTGGTGATCCGTACGGCCAGTTTCCCGTCCGGCGCCCTGAGCCAGGCGCGTCGCTCATGTTGAACGGAGGGTTCGTCAGCACCACGTCGACACGGTGTTCGTGATTCGGTGGCCATCGATCGGACCGGGTGCTGGTCAGCTTCGGCCGTACGCCGAGGTGGAGGAGGTACAGGCTGGCGACCGCTTGCAGCCGGCCGTCGAGGGTCTCGCCGTACACGGTCCCCCGCGCGCCTCCGACGTGGCGGTACGCAGCCGCCAGCATCTCTCCCCCTCTCATGTAGGGGTCGAGCACCGTGGTCTTCTGCCCCGGGGTCAGTACGAGTGCCGCGGCCAACGAGGCCAGGCCCACCGGGCTGCAGAATTCCGAGCTCTGGAGCCCTTCCCGGGCGCTGAAGGACTCCCACACGAGCTGGAACGCACCCACGCCTGTGCCTGCCGCCGTCCGTACCGCCGTGGTGAGGTCGGCCCAGCTCCGCGGTTCCAGTTGCAGCAAGCTGCTGCGCATGTCAGTGCGGTCGCCGTTCCGGCGCAGCGTGTCCTGCGCCATGTCGCCGAGGGAACGGAGCAGCGATTGCACGTCCCGGGCCCCTTGACCTGCCGACATGACGTCCTCGATCCGGCGCCAGCGCTCCGGTTCAGCATGTCGTACGTACATCACGATGAGACAGAGATTCACGAAGTCCGCCATCGGCGCCGGGCCTCGAACCCGGTCCGCGAGTCGGCCCATCAGCTGGTCGACGGCCTTCTGGTCCTCGGCCCCGATGCGCTGAGTACTCCGCGGGGCTTTCGGCTCCGCTGACCGGGGTCGGCCGCCGTTGGTTCGGAGGAATCGGTCGGCGTAGGTGGTTCCCGCCTGCTCCCCTTCGAGCAAATGCGGTTGCGGAACGGTGCGGTTCGTCAGCCACCGAGCGATCTCGGCCTCCTGGAAGAGCTCCGTATCACCGGAGCGCACAGGGGTGGGAAAGTCTTTGTGCCGCCGGGCCCAGTTCGACACGGCCGGACGCTCCACGCCCGCACGTTCAGCGATCTGAGTTCGGGTGACAAGACCGTTCTGTTCGTCGTGCGCCAACTGCACGTCGACTCCTGGTTGTTTGGCCGGTTGAGCTTTCGATGTGAGGACCGTACGGGGACAGGGCCGAACCCGCCTAATGCGCATTCACAGTGCTCACCATGTGGGCCTCAGTGACGCAGCAGGCACTTCGTCCCGCAACGGTCCCGACGGAGACGGAATAGCCAGGCACAGAAGCGCTTAAAGCGGGCCTCGCACCGTTCCAGTGGCCGACGCTGGCCCCTAGCTTTCTCGATTAAGGGGTTAACAGTTTTCCGGAGTCGGTCTCCTCGCGTGTCACGTTCGAGCAAGTTGCCGTCAGGTTCCCCGCCGCCTCGACGGCCTGCTCGTAGTAGGCCGCCGACCGCCACCAGGTCCTCACCCGCATCACACCGCACAGGCGCCGCGGCTCCTTGGTGGGTCCGTCCCACGGCGGACCCACCCGACGCGTCCGACGCGTCGGCGGGGCGGGGAAAGTACGCTGAGCCCAGCGGGATCGGGCCCGCCGCACAGTGTCCGGGAGGCATGCCATGGCGGCTGAGATGGTGGCCCCGGCGTGGATGCACGAGCAGATCACGGCGGAGCAGTACGAGTCGTGGTCCGAGGAGCAGTGCGCCGGCATCGAGATCGTGGACGGAATGGTCGTCGTGAGCCCCAGCGCATTCAAGCGGCACAATCGGCCCGCATCCTCGCGAACGCCCTGGACGCCGCAGCGGGCCCCGACTGGAACGCCGACACGGGCTTCGACGTCCGCCTGCAGGACGTCCCGCTCACCAACCGCCGCCCCGATGTCGTCGTCTACCGCGCGGACGCGATCGACATCACACCCACCCGTCCCGAGCACGTACTGCTGGTGGCCGAGGTGGTGTCGCCGGGCTCGGAGACCACCGACCGGATCGTGAAGGCCGACCAGTACGCCAAGGCCGGGATCGGCTTCTACTGGCGGATCGAGCAGGCCGCGACGGGCGCACCGCTGGTGTATACGTACCTCCTCGACCCCGCGACGAAGACCTACCGCGACGGGGACGTGTTCACCGGTGTCCTGAAGATCACCGCCCCTTTCGCGGCGGAGATCGACCTCGGCCCGGTCTGAACCGGTCGCAGAGCAGGCAGAGGGGTTGTGGCGGCTCCTCGGGTTACCAGAACACGGAGGCGTAGAGCCTGCGTGGACGCCTCCACACCTCTGGTCGGACCACTCGGCGATGACGTGCCCATCGCGTGCCCTCGTCACCCGCTCCATGGAGAAGGACCAGGTCAGAGCGGTGATCAGCCGCCGACGTCACCGGCGACGCCGCACGCGCAGACGACGACATACAGGAAGGGCTTCTTGCCCTCAGTGGTCGGCTCGGTCACGCGGGGGCTCCGAGTCGGCGGCCGAAGTGGTGCAGTTCCGGCAGGGCACGGCGGTGGTCGCGGGCGGCCAGGTCGGCGACCAGGTCGCGTACGCCGGGCGGCGGACGTCCTGGGCGGCACAACTTTCGGCGATACGCAGGGCGCGGTAGGCATCGGAGAGGCGCTTTTGCCGGCTGTAGGCACGAGCGGTCTCCACCCACAAGGCGGCCCGGCGCTCCGTCCCGCTCCAGCCCGGCCGGCGTCCGTGCCGCCCACACCGTGCAGCCGCATGATGTAAGAGAAGAGGTACGTCGTCGCGAGGGCGGTCGACTCTGGGGCTTAGGCGCTGTCCCTCAGGCACCCCACGTCTTGGCATGCTCGCGCAGGTAGCCGACGAGTTCAGGTGGTTGCAGGTCGAGCGCCGACACGGCAAACGCCTCCAGTGCGACCCGGACCGGCGAGAAGTCGCCGGTATCGGCATCGTCCGGCTCGGGACCACCACGACGGTTCAGATCCATGTCCAGCACCTCGGCGCGGAAGTAGTGCCGCACGACGGTTACCTTGCCAGGCTCGGTCAAGGTCAGGAATTCGGTGGCAACGCCGATGGTGGCGCCGAGCTCTTCCATGACTTCGCGGCGCAGGGCCGCTTCAAGGTCGGCGTCGTAGGGTTCGACGCCTCCACCGACCGTCGTGTAGTAAGGCAAGCAGCCCGGCCATCTTCGACGCAGGAACACGAGTTGATCGTCATCCAACAGGACCGCGCGAACATTGTGACGGACCCTCATGCACGTGACGATAGTGCGCCCGGCCCGGCGAGGAGGCCCAAACCGGGCAGGCTGAGGACACCGAAGTCGTCATCGCGGCCGACAATCACAGCTCGGCCTGGTCGACGACAAACCCCGACACGGTGGCTGAGGCCGATGGGGGTGCAGCGAGACACACGCGTGCGTGATCGGTCGGCGCACCCGCCATCGTGGCTGACCGTCGTCGGCTGAGGTACAAACGGATCCCGGACTGGCTCTGGAGTGATGACCGTGCCAAGGCTTAGAGGTCGTCTCACGTGACTTGATGTTCGTGCGGCATGAGCCGGTCGTGGGTGCTGATCTATCGAAGCGTCTGGTTCCTGATGAACGACGACTTCCCACAGCCGGCCCGCCCGTCGAAGAGCCTCTTGAGAACATCAGTCAGTGGTCCAGTTCGGGCACGGCCCTTCGCTTCCCTTGCTTTTCACGGTCTCGCCATTTTCGTCGAACCAATCCATCGCTCTGACCTGGTCTTCGAGATCTGTCCGCTCTTGGAATAATTTGGGAGGCCAACATGTCAGCTTGTTCGCCTGCGTACGATTCATTGCCTTGACGCTCCTCATCTCCGCACGGCCGAGGTTGGCGCTGAGCAGCAGGGCATCGGAGAGGTCGGCTCTTCGAAAGCTGGCCGTCTCGAGGTTGGCGCCCGTGAAGTCCGCTCCACGTAAGTCAGCGCCGTCGAAGTCCGCACCCAGCAGTTCAGCGTCACGGAAGCTCATACCTCGCAGATCGAGACCAGAAAAATCGGACCCCTTCAACTTCTTGGCGGTGAAATGCATCCCCTTCAGCGACCGCCTCCCTGGAGTAAATCCGGGAATACTCTCGGCAATCTCGACGTTGGCGCGCCAGACTGCCCGTTCCTGTGCAGCCACGAACCCACGTTCCAAAAACAGCACACTCAGTCCAACGGCGAATCCTGTGATCAAGCCGCCTCCGATACCGGAAAGCACCTCCACTCGCGCGGTCGTCCCCTCTGGCCCTTTAGCCATGCGCCACCCGTAGACCGCGAGCACGACTCCGACGCCGATCAGAGCCAGTACAGCGGCCAATTGCGCCGGGCCTACGCCACCCATGACTCTCCCTTCGACGAGACGGCCAGGCACCTTGATCCATCACCGCGCACCGCCCTCCCGCAACGAGCCAATCGGATGAAGGGACGGCAGCGGAGTGCAGCAAGCCCGCCCACTCGGCCACCAACAGGCCCGGCCCGGATCAGTGGCTCCGCACGCAGGGGGGCGTCGCTTCTCGGAGCCGACCCGCAGGTTGTTCACAGGGGCGCAAGGGTCGTATTCGTTACCGAAAATGAACTCGGAGGCCCTTTCGAAAGTTTTCATTTTGTGATATTCTGTCAAATTATTGGGCTAATGTCCGGCGTCGTGATGAACAAGGGACAACCCAGCCAGACCGCCCTCATGTCGGCCGCAGCGCGCGCGGCACACCTCCTCGTCGACGAGACTCCCTGGATCTTCGCCGACACCCTGGCGCAGACCTTCCTGGGTGAGCGTGCTGAAGAACTCCTCGGCTACCACCGGTCCTATGGTGGGCACCCGGTCCTGTCCGGCGCGCGGACGACGGCCGTCACCCGCAGCCGCTACACCGAGGACCGGCTGGCCGAGTCGGCCGGCCGGGGCGTCGACCAGTACGTGATCCTCGGCGCGGGGCTGGACTCCTTCGCCTACCGGTCGGAACTGGCCGACGGCGTGCGGGTGTTCGAGGTGGACAAGCCGACGACGCAGCACTGGAAGCGCGCGCTGCTGGCCGAGACCGGGACGACGGTGCCACCGTCCGCCTTCTTCGTCCCGGTCGACTTCGAGAAGGAGTCCGCCCGGTCACTCACCGATCACCTCGTGCGGGCCGGCTTCGACCCGGGCCGACCCGCGCTGGTCAGCTGGCTCGGGGTCACGATGTACCTGACCTCGGAGGCGATCAGGCAGACCCTGGCCGTTATCAGCGGCTTCGCACCCGGCACAGAGCTCGTCGTGGAGCACCTCCTCCCGGCCGCACTCCGCGACGAGGCAGGTCAGTCGTACGCGGAGCTGGTCATGGCAGCGGCGGCCGAGCAGGGCGAGCCCTGGCAGACGTTCCTCAGCATCGAGCAGATGGACGCCCTCCTCCTGGAGCATCGGCTCCAGCCGATCGAGTACGCCCGGCAACGCGAGACGATCGGCCCTGCGGAGTGGGAACGTACCGACGCGCTCCGCCCGTTCGAGTTGTCCGTCCTCGCCCGTGCGAGCGTCCCCACCCGTTAGGCGGTCCCGGCCCGGCAGGCCGGGCCGCTGATCGATCTGGTGGCCGTGGGCCGACAGGCCGCTCCCCCACGACGGGCAGGTACGCGAGCACATCTGACTGACCGCCCGGACGTCCCCCGCCGACTGGACATCACCGCGTTCTCCACCTGGAACCTGAGCGAGCTCGCCGACCACCTCGTCAAGCAGAAGGGCGGTTGTGAGCACCGCCTGACCGCAGGAGTCCTTACGCCGAGGGCCCCCGTCCGCTCTCGACCAGGCTCCACGCGTGGGCGAACAGTTCGGGCAGGGTGCGGGTGGGGAGGGGAAGGGGGTTCTCCAGCCGGCCGTTGTACGAGCGTTCCACTCCGAGCAGTTCCGCCTTCCACGCCTCCATGGGCTGGTAGGGCTTCCCGGCCGGGATCCATTCGCCCGGGAGGAAGAGCTGACGGCCCGCACGGGGGCGCTTGTCCTCGACGGCCAGGCCGCGCTCGACCAGCACGGCGGCGGCCTTGTGGTGCCGGGCGGCCTTCCAGCCGTTCCACAGGCGGACGTTGCGGTCGGTCGGCGCTCGCAGGGTCAGCAACTGGAGGTGGAGCGCTGCCGCGTCCTCGTCGATGCCGAGCCTGCCGACGACCTGTCGCAGCACGTCGGGCGCGGAGTGCGCCGGATTCGTCTCGTACGACCCCGAGGGCGCCGAAGTGGCCTCGATCCGCTCGACGATGCGTGCGCAGGCCGGGCCGCGCAGCCACTCGACCAGCTCGATCTCCGGGTCGTACCGGGAGTCCGCCCGGGCCGCCAGCAGCGTGCGGGAGCGCTCGTCGTCGCCGTAGAACGCCGGGCGGAAGTACAGCGCGGGCTGGAACCGCTCGCCTCTGCGGTCGACGGCGCCCTCCACGACCACGGTCAGCCCGTCGTCGACGCTCGCGACGTCCAGCGGCTCCGGGCCGACGTAGGGGCGCGAGCCGAACCGGTCGTGCACATCGGCGACCGTGCGCCCCACCAAGCCGCTGAGACGACCGGCGTGCAGCAGCAGGCCCGGGTGGTTCAACCGCTCCCGCAGCGCCCGTACGAGGCCGGGCGCGCCGGCGCGGACCGGGTCGCCGGCGGGGAGCTCCGCGCCGACCCAGAAGAGGTTGGGGACGACGGTACGCAGGGTGTCCTCGAAGTCGACGAGGTCCCAGCCCTCGGCGGTCGCGAAGGGTTGGAAGTCGCTGTTGCGGATCCAGGTGTCGAGGTTCGAGTGGAGACCGCGTACGGACGTGGGGTCGGTGAACGCCGCGCAGAAGCGGCCCGCCGACAGCCGGAACGGATGCAGGTCGATGACCGCGCTGAAGGTGCGCTCCGGGACCACGGTCCGCCGGCCGTGCCGCTCCCGCCACGCCCGCGCGATCCGCTCCGCCACCGTGCGCATGCCCTGCGGGTCCCACAGGTCGGCGGGATCCTCGGGCAGCACGTCCGCCACCAGCGCGAGGCGGTCCAGCGAGCTCGTCCGGCCGGGCTCGCGGACGCCGTCCTCGATCTCGGCCACCTTGAGCCGGTGGATCTCCCGTTCCCTGGTGTCGAGGCGGGGAAGACGCCCTCCGGCGAGCACCCCCGCCAGCGCGAAGGACGCCGCCGCCCGGCCCATCCCCGTGCCGTCCCTCAGCACGCCCACCGCGTCGAGGTCCCACGGCACCGGCCCGCGCTCCCGGACGAGGTCCACCAGCCGGCGCACCTGCTCGGCACCGCCCCATCCCCGCGGGACGTCGGTCACCTCCTCGATCGTCCCCAGGCTCGGCGGATCCGCCTCCCCCGTCCGCAGGTCGACGAACTTCCGCAGCCCGTCGGCGGCCCAGCCGACCACGACGGCCGCCCCTCGCTCGTCCCGGACGGCCGCGGGGCCGCCCTCGGCCACCCGCACGAGACCGGTGCGTATCCGGGCCCGAGGATCGGCGAAGGGGCTGTCGGCCCAGATCTCCAGCAGCGCGAGCAGACGCCGGCGCCGCTCGTCGCGGGTGGGCTCCACGGCGGCACGCAGCGCCACGGCACCGATACGCCCGATGAACCGCGCCCAGGACCCTTCCCCGGCGCGTCCCGGACCCTCGTCCGGCTCGGCCGGTGCCCACGTCCCGGCCAGATAGCGCCCCGTCCGCTCGATACCGGCCAGCGCCCCCTTGCCGCTCCAGTACCCCGAGCCGTCCACGAGCCCGTCCAGCGCGGCCCCCACCTGGTGGTCGTCCAGCGCCACCGTCCCGGCCCGCGCCGTCAGCAGCCCGCCTGCCGTCAGTAGCCCGCCTGCCGTCAGCGGCCCGCCTGCCGTCAGCGGCCCGTCTGCCGTCATCCCGTCTCCCCGTACCGCGCTCGAACGCTCCATGGGGCGATCATGGCGTACGGGTCTGACATCGGTTCCGGCGAACGGCCCTCGGCCGACGTCCGGTTCGGTGAGGGCCGGCCGCCCGGCCGGGATCGCCTACCCCGCGGGCTCCCACATCGTGACGGTGAACTTGATCTGTTCGGGGGCGTCGTTGGTCTCCTTGTCGGGGTCGTCAATTCGACGAAGCCGGTGATCTCGGCGCGGACGATGTTGCCCTGGTCGGTCACGACGCAGAACACGGTCTTCGCCGGGAGCTTCCATTCGGTCATGTACGTCTCGCTGAAGCCGCCGGTCCGGGCCGCGCGGGCGCATTCCCCGGCGGTGGCCGGCGCCTCCGTGGGACTCAGCTGGGCGGCGCTACGGCCGTCGCCGAGCTGGAGGTAGCCGTAGTAGTAGTCGTGGTACGAGAGGTCCGGTGCCAGGGTGGCGCCGGTCCCCTGGGCGTCCGCCTTCAGCTCGTCCCACTCGTCGTAGCCGTAACTCCGGGCCTCGGGGGTGTCGAAGTCGAGCGTGGAGCGGTGCTCGCTCGAGATGCCCAGGCTCATGGGCTGGTTCTCGTAGACGAGCTTGTACGTGGCCGGCGCCGTCGACGCGGCCTCGGTGGGCGTGGCCCCGGTCGGGGAAGCAGAGGAAGCAGCGGACGTGGGAGTCGCCGGTGCCTCGCTCGACGGGGACGTCGTGTCGGAGGGCAGGACCGATGGCGTCGGCTCCGGCTCGCCGCCCGATCCGCCGGCCAGTACGGGGATGAGGGCGATGATCACCCCGAAGAGACCGCCGCCGACGGTGGTGATGACCGCCCCGATGAGACCTATTTTTCCGGCTTCGCTCAGACCGCGAACCAGGCCTGGGCCCTGCGCACACGGGACGGTCGCGGAGGGGCCGGCGCGGGGACCGTTCCCGGGTCGGGCGTCGGGTTCGGGCTGTTGCGCTGGGGCGGGGGTGCCGAGGACAACTGAACTCCTGGACCGAGACGACTGGTTGGAGCCAGCAGCGTAAGTGCTGCCCGCCATGTCGGGCGCGTGCGCCGGACGGTTTTCGATGTCCGTCGCCCGATCCGTCGCCCGATCCGTCGTGCCCGATCCGTCGTGCCCGATCCGTCGTGCCCGATCCGTCGTGCCCGATCCGTCGTTCCCGAGGTCCGGGTCCGGAGACCCGGGCCCCTCGGCTTCTCGTCCGGTCCGGTGTGAAGGCGTGCGCTACGCGGCGATGACGGCGACCCCCGTCCTGCCGCCGTCGACGTCCACGACGGTTCCGTGCACGAAGGCCGCTTCGTCGCCGGCCAGCCAGACCACGGCCTGCGCGATGGCGCCCGGCGTGCCGACGTCACCGGCCGGGGTGCCCTTCATCATGATCTCGCCGGGGTGGGGCTCGCCGCCCTCCGGGGCCGGGGGCAGGATCACCCCCGGTGAGACGGCGTTCACCCGCACTCCCCTCGGGCCGAACTCCGCGGCCCACGCCCGTGTGAGCGTCTCCATGGCCCCCTTGGTGGAGCTGTAGAGCGCGCCGGTGGGGACGCCCAGGCGGGCGATCCACGAGCCGAGGTTGACGATCGCACCGCCACCGGACTCCACCATGGCGGGGACGACGGCGGCGGTGAGGAAGAACGGGGCCTTCACGTTCACTCCGTAGACCCTGTCGAACGTCGCCTCGTCGGTGTCGGTGGTGGCGGGGGCCGGGTAGACGCCGGCGTTGTTCACCAGGATGTCGATCCGCCCGCCCAAGGTCTCCCGGGCCCGGTCGGCCAGGTCCTGGGAAGCCTCCGCGCTGCCGTCGAGGTCCGCCGCCAGGAAGTCGGCCCGGCCTCCGGACGCCCGGATCCCTTCGACGACCTGTGCTCCTCGCTCCGGGGTGCGCCCGGACACGATGACGTGGGCTCCCTCGGCGGCGAACGCTTCGGCGATCGCCCGCCCGATGTTGCTGGTCGAGCCCGTGACCAGCGCCGTCTTGTTCCGCAGTCGTGCACCCATGGCGCGCTCTCCCTTGTCCGGCGGTGTGCGGACCACTGTGCGCCGGAGAAAATGGACCGGCAAGTCCAGACCGGGGGCCCGTGCCGGTAGCGTGGGGTCGTTGATCCGACGGAGAGGGAGGAGGCCGGATGCCGGACGCGCCGACCGCGAAGGGCCGCGCCACGCGGGCCCGCATCGTCGAGGGGGCTGCCGAGGTGCTGCGCGAACAGGGGGTCGCCTTCACGACCCTCGACGACATCCGCGCCCGCACCGGTACGAGCAAGAGCCAGCTCTTCCACTACTTCCCCGACGGCAAGGACGAACTGCTGCTGGCGGTGGCCCGGTTCGAGGCCGACCGCGTCCTGGCGGACCAGCAGCCGCACCTGGGGCGTCTGGACTCGTGGGAGTCCTGGCAGGAGTGGCGGGACGTGGTGGTGGAACGGTACGAACGGCAGGGCGACCACTGCCCGTTGGGGTCGCTGTTCCTCCAGGTCGGGCGGTCCCGTCCCGGAGCGCGGGCGATCGTGACGGAGCTGATGCGCCAATGGCAGCGGCAGCTCGCGCGCGGTGTGCGCGCCCTCCAGACGAACGGCCTGGTGTCGCCGGCCCTCGACGTGGACCGGACGGCCGCCGCGCTGCTGGCGGGCATCCAGGGAGGCGTGGCCATCATGATGTCCACGGGGGACTCCACCCATCTCAGGGCGGCACTCGACACCGGGATCGAGCATCTGCGCGCGGCGGCGGGCGGGCCGGCGCGGACGACCTGACGGTCCCGGGGGCCGTGCGGACCTGACGGTCCCGGTCGAAGCCGGCCGGCACGGCCCTCTCGATCTCCAGGGCGTCCATCGGGGCGATGACGTCGAGGGCGATGGCCGACTGCTGGGCGTTGCGGAACGTCCGGCCGGAGAGGAAGCGCGTGGTGCCGTGGCCGCGCAGGTACGGGACGATCACCCGGTAACCCTGCTCGGCCGGCAGCGGGGCGACGTCGACGTAGCTGTGGATGTCGTACGGCCAGCCGTGCAGGCAGATGACCGCGGGGCCGTGGGCGGGGCCCGGTTCGGCGTAGCCGACGTCCAGCAGCCCGGCCCTGATCCGCCGCAGCCGCGGGAAGCCGGCGCGCGCGCCGGGGGTGACCGTGGGGACGGCCTCGGGGGGCGGCCGACGCGGCGGACGCGCTCCCGGGGGCGGTCAGCGACAGGGCCGCCGCTCCCGTGCCCAGCCCGCGCCTTCCGGTCCCCGCCCCGGGGGCCGGCGGGCGCGCGGCGGCGACGGCGATGTGACGCATACGTGCAGGGCACACCCTTGCGGCGGAAGTTAGGCAAGGCTTACTGTCAACAATCGCACCACTCAGGGCCTCGGCCGTCACACCGGTCCGCCCGCGGCGAGCGCTCCACCGACGCAGCCTGGCCGTCCTCCCCCAGTGCCTCAAGGGCCTGGGAGGTATCCCCAGCCGGCACCCGCGCACAGGACCCGCACTTGAACCTTGCACCCTCCTCGGCCTTCGGTCTGTACGACCCCGCCCTCGACCACAGCGACTGCGGCGTCGGCTTCATCACCCGCCTCGACGGGACACCGAGCCACGACGTCATCCGCAAGGGCGACGAAGCGCTCCGCGCCATCCCGCACCGGGGCGGCGCATCGTCCGAGGGCGTCGGCGACGGCGCGGGCGTGAGCGTCGACCTGTCGGTGGAGTTCTTCGGCGCGCTCACCGGCGAGGACCTGCGCGCCGGGCACTTCGGCGTCGCGAACTGCTTCGTGCCCACCGACGCCGGCCGCCGCGACGGCGCGGTGGACCTCGTCGGGCGGAGCATCGCCGAGCAGGGCTTCGACGTGCTGCTGGTCCGCGACGTCCCCGTGGACCACACCGTCGCCCGGCCCGTCGCCGAGCAGTACCAGCTGCCCATCGTGCAGTGGGTGTTCCGGGCCCCCGAGGGGTGGGAGCCCCCCGACGTCGACGCGGCGGCCAACCGTGCCCTGCTCGCGGTCGAGGCCGTCGCCTACGCCGACGACGCGTACGCCGGGCTGTACCCGCTCTCGCTGAGCGCGCGCACGCAGGTGCTCAAGGGACGGCTCAACTCCGGCGAGGTCATCCCGTACTTCCGCGACCTCGGCGATCCGCGGCACTCCGTGCGGTCGCTGTACTTCCACACCCGGTTCTCCACGAACACCGAGCCGCACCCGACCATGGCGCAGCCCTTCCGCCTCATGGCGCACAACGGCGAGCTGAACACCGACCGCAAGAACCGGCTCTCCGACGAGGCCCTCGCGCGGGCCCGGACGCGCAGCATCGTGCGCCCGCCGGGGCAGTCCGACTCCTCCCGGCTCGACCAGACCCTCCAGAGCCGGGTGTTCGACGACGGCCTGGACATCGTCGAGGCGGTCGTGTCGCTCATGCCGCCCGCGTGGGAGAACGACCGCACCCTGCCCGCCGGCGTCCGGGACATGCTGGAGTACTTCTCGCTGTACGAGGAGAAGAACGACGGCCCGGCGGCCGTGATCTTCAGCGACGGGGACATCGTCGGCGCCCGGCTCGACCGGCTCGGCCTGCGCCCGCTGCGCACCGTCGAGACCGCCGAGTACCTCATGGTGGCGTCGGAGGCCGGCCAGGTCGCGTTCCCCGACGACGAGGTCGTGCACCGGGGCCGGATCGAGGCCGGCGGCATGCTCGTCGTCGACCACCGCACCGGCCGCCGGATGCGCACCCGCGAGGTGCTCGACGCCCTCGCCGCGCGCCGGCCGTACAGCGAGCTGCTCGGCGCGGCCCGGGTGAACCTCGACGACCTGCCCGCCCCCGACTACTACCGCGGCACGACGACGCTCGGCTACGACGGCGACCTCACCCTCGCCGGCCGGTACGTGGCGTACTCGCTGAACCAGGAGAGCTTCCGGTTCATGCTCGACCCGATGCTCGCCGACGGGTCGGAGCGGATCTCGGCGATGGGCTACGGCAACGCCATCAACGCGCTCAGCGACACCGAGGGCGGCATGGCGAAGTACTTCTCGCAGCGCTTCGCCCAGGTGACCAACCCGCCGCTGGACAGCATCCGCGAGGCCGACGGCATGAGCATGCGGGTCGCGCTCGGCCCGAAGCCCGACGGCACCCACCACACCAGCGGCCGGCAGCTCGTCGTGTCGTCGCCCGTGCTCGGGCACCTCGACATGGTCCGGCTGCGCGACCAGCGGATCGTGCCGCTGGAGCGGTTCGCCATGCTCTACGACCCGGTGCCGGGCGACGAGCAGGCGAACGCCGACGCGCTGCGGTCGGCCCTGCACGTGCTCTGCGACGACGTGGAGCGGTTCGCCGCCGAGCGGGGCGGCATCGCGCTCCTCACCGACCGGGCGATCTCCTCGACGCGCGCGCCGCTGCCGGTGATCCTCGCCGTCGCGGCGGTGAACCAGCGCCTCATCGAGACCGGGCTGCGGCTGCGCGCCTCGATCGTGGCGGAGAGCGGGCAGCTGTCCTCCTCGCACCACGTCGCGACCGCGCTCGGCTTCGGCGCCTCGGCGGTCTACAGCCTCAGCGCACGGCTGCGCGCCGAGGAGAAGCACCCGAGCGCGCCGGCCCCCGCGGGCGAGATCACCGAGACCGACCGGGCGCTGGCCAGGTTCCGCAAGGCGGCCGAGAAGTCCCTCGCCAAGACCATGGGCCGCGTCGGGCTGTGCACCGCCGAGAGCTACATCGGCGGCGAGTTCTTCGAACCGAACTACCTCGACACCCGCGACGACGTGTTCGCGCGGATCTTCCCGCACATGGAGGCCCCGGTCGGCGGTGTCGGGTTCGCCCGCATCGCACAGGCCGCGACGGAGTGGCACGAGCGGGCCCGCACCGTGGCGACGGAGCAGCAGATCCCGCTGCTCGGCCTGTTCAAGGAGCGGTCGGACGGCGCCGGGCACTCGTTCGGCGTCTCGGCCGTGCGCGGCTTCGGCGACATGGTCGAGGAGCGGCCGCAGTTCGAACGGCCCGGCGACCCGGAAGCGCTCCGGCTGCTCACGCTCGGCGGGCTCGACGACGCGTTCGGCATCACCGACGCCGCGTACCGCAACACCGGGTACGACGCGCTCAGCGACGCCGAGATCAACGCGTTCCGGATCACGCCCGGGTACCGCGCCTTCCTGCGGACGACGCACGAGGAGCGGTCCCGCCGCCCGTCCGCGCTGCGGGACGTGCTCGCGCTGCCCGCGGACCTCACCGGGCTGCGCACGCCGGAGGACTTCGCCCGTGAGCTGGGCCGGTTCTCCACGACCGGGAACGCGAGCGTCACGGCCCGCGGGGTCGTCGCGACCGTCACGGACCGGCCCGACGGCGGCGCGGTGACGGTCCGGCTGCGCCTCACCCCCGCCGGACCCACCGGATCCGACGACGACGCCCGGCGCCACGCCGCCCTCGCCGAAGGGCTCGCCCTCGCCCACCCCGGCGAGGTCACCCCGCTCGACGCGGGGGCCGACGGCGTCGTCGTCACCGCCACCGGTTCCGCCGCACGGCTGCTCACCCTCCTCGACGGCGCGCCCGACAGCGTGCCGCTCGACGAGGTGCAGCCCGCGCACGAGATCACCCGCGCGCTCGCCTCCGGCGCGATGAGCCACGGCGCGCTCGTGGCGACCGCGCACGAGGCCGTCGCGCACGGCGCGAACATGGTCGGCGCGCTGTCGAACAGCGGTGAGGGCGGCGAGCACCACTCCCGGTACGGCACCGTCCGCGGCTCCCGGATCAAGCAGTTCGCGTCCGGCCGGTTCGGCATCTGGGCGGGTTACCTCGCCGATCCGATGCTGGAGGAGCTGGAGATCAAGATCGGGCAGGGGGCGAAGCCGGGCGAGGGCGGCCAGCTGCCCGCGCCGAAGGTCACCGTCGACATCGCGGCCGCGCGCGGCGGCACCCCGGGCATCGAGCTGATCTCACCGCCGCCGCACCACGACACGTACTCCATCGAGGACCTCGCGCAGCTCATCCACGACTGCAAGGCCGCACGGGTGCGGGTGGTCGTGAAGCTGGTGTCCTCGGAGGGCATCGGCACCATCGCGGTCGGCGTCGCCAAGGCCGGCGCGGACGTCATCAACGTCGCCGGGAACACCGGCGGCACGGGCGCCGCGGCCGTCACGAGCCTGAAGTACGCGGGGCGGTCGGCGGAGATCGGCGTCGCCGAGGTGCACCAGGCGCTCCTCGCCAACGGGCTGCGGCAGAAGGTCGTCCTGCGCTGTTCCGGCGCGCACCAGACCGGCGGCGACGTCGTCACGTCGGCGCTGCTCGGCGGCGACAGCTTCGAGTTCGGCACGACCGCGCTGATGATGCTGGGCTGCGTCATGGCGAAGAACTGCAACGTGAAGTGCCCCGCCGGGCTCACCACGAACGCCGAGGCCTTCGAGGGCGACCCGCGCGCGCTGGCGCAGTACCTGCTGAACATCGCGCACGACGTCCGGCAGATCCTGGCCCGCCTCGGCCTGCGGTCGCTGCGCGAGGCCCGGGGCCGCACGGACCTGCTCCAGCTGCTCGACCACCCCGCGAGCGTCGGACGGCTCGACGTGCGCCGGCTGCTCGCCCGCGTGCCCGAGAAGGTCGTCGAGGACCCGGAGTACCTGGAGAAGGACTTCACCACCGACGACGCCCTCGTCGAGCGCGTCCGCGCCGCGCTCCTCGACCGGCGCGAGCCGTCCCTGCTCGTCGAGGGCATCCGCCTCGGCAACAGCGACAAGTCCGTCGGCGGACAGCTCGGCATCGACGTCGAACGGCTCCTCAACCACGGACCGGACGGTCTCGTGGACGCGCCCGCCGTCACCACCGACGACCGCGGCCGCCGCCGCCTCGTCGACGGCGCCGTCCGCATCCGCACCACCGGGTCCGCCGGCCAGTCGTACGGCGTGTTCTGCAACGACGGCATCACCCTCGAACACACCGGCACCGCCAACGACGGCGTCGGCAAGAGCCAGAGCGGCGGCCGGATCGTCGTGCGCGCCCCGGGCGGCGGCAGCGCGGAGCGCGGCGGCAACGTGCTCGTCGGGAACTTCGCGCTGTTCGGCGCGACCGGCGGCCGGACGTTCGTGCAGGGCGAGGCCGGTGACCGGTTCGCCGTGCGCAACTCCGGCGCGACCGCGGTCGTCGAGGGCGTCGGCGACTTCGGCTGCGAGTACATGACCGGCGGCACCGTGCTCAACCTCGGCGGCTTCGGCAAGGGCCTCGGCAACGGCATGAGCGGCGGGTTCCTCTACCAGTACGACCCGTCGGGCGAACTGCCCGGCCGGGTGAGCGCCGACTCGCTGCTGGTGTTCCCGGTGACCGACACCGGGCACGGCGCCTTCCACGAGGAGGCCGTACGGCTGCTCCTGACCTGGCACCTGGAGGCGACCGGATCGCCGCTCGCGGCCCGGCTGCTGGAGGACTGGGAGGGCGAGCGGCAGCACGTGTACTGCGGGATGCCCCGGGCGCTGCTGCTGTACCAGGACGCCGGGGAGATCCTCGCCGCCGCGACCCGCGGCCAGCTCCTCGACGAGCTGGCGACCTCGATCGCCACGGACAAGCTCCGCGCGTTCAAGGTCGACTACCGCGACCGCCGCACCGTGCTCGGCGGCCGTGCCCCGGCCTTCGGCGACGAGGGCGGCGACGACATGTTCTCGCTGCTGTCGTCGTACACGGTGCTCGGCGTCGCGCAGGACGTCGCGCTCCAGCGGGTGCCCGGGGCGAGCGGTCCGGGCGACCCGCGGGTCGCCGAGGCCGTCCGCAACCTCGTCCTCACCGAGGACTTCTTCGTCAGGCAGCGCGTCGTGAAATACCTGCGCGGCACGCTGGAGCGGTTCGACGACGGCGAGCTCGCCACGCTCATCGCGGTCAAGCGCCTCGACGACTACAAGCAGGCGCTCCGGCAGCGCAACAACCTCAGCGTGGACGCCCCCGGCACCTACGGCTGGATCGTCCACCAGAACACGAAGAACGCCGGCCGCGTACGGGCCGCCCGGTTCGACGAGCTGCTCGCGACCGCGGCACTCGCCGACATCGCCGGACGCCGTGCCCCGCAGGCCCCGACCGAGACGGTGACCGCGTGACCCTGATGCCCCCGACCGGGTCCCTCATCCCGGCCGACGCGCCGTTCTCCGCCGAGCAGGAGGCCTGGCTCGCCGGGTTCATCGCCGGCATCGCGGCCGCCGGACGCCAGGACGGCGCGGCGGGCGACGTGCCCGCCGCGACGATCGACGTGCTGTTCGGCACGCAGACCGGCAACGCCGAGTTCCTCGCCGACGAGCTCGTCGCCGGGGCCCGCGCCCGCGGCCTCGGCGCGGCCGCCACCGCGCTCGACGCCGTCACGCCCGAGCGGCTCGCCGCGATGTCCCATGTGCTCGTCGTCACCTCGACGTACGGCGAGGGCGAGATGCCCGACAACGCCGGGCTGTTCTGGGAGGCGCTCCAGGCCGGCACGGCACCGCGGCTGGAGGGTCTGCGCTACGCGGTCCTCGGGCTCGGCGACCGCGGCTACGACGACTTCTGCCAGGCCGCGAAGCTCATCGACACCCGCCTGGAGCAGCTCGGCGCCGGCCGGGTGCACGACCGCGTCGACTGCGACGTGGACTTCGAGGAGCCCGCGGCGGTGTGGACGGCGGCGGTCCTGGACCGGGTCGCCGCGGAGACCGGCGCGACGGGGCCGGGCACGGGTACGGGCACGGGGGCGGGCACGGGTACGGCTGCGGGTACGGCCGCGAAGGCGTCCGCCCGGCCCCGCTCCGCCTGGAACCGGCGCAACCCGTACCGGTCCCGGCTCGCGGTGAACCGGCTGCTGTCCGCTCCGGGCAGCGCCAAGGAGATCCGCCACTACGAGTTCGACCTGGGCGACAGCGGCATCACCTACGAGGCCGGCGACGCGCTCGCCGTCGTACCGGTGAACGACGACACGCTCGTCGGCGCGCTCCTGGAACAGCTCGGCGCGAGCGGTGACGAGGAGGTCGACGGGCGGCCGCTCGCCGAGGTGCTGCGCACCGAACGCGAGATCCGCACCCCGTCGAAGGAGCTGGTCGCCGACCTCGTCGAGCGGGCGCCGTCGAGCGACCTCGCCTCGGTCGTCGCGCACGGCGACCGGTCCGACCTCGACTCCTGGCTCTGGGGCCGGGACGTGTTCGACCTGCTCCGTGACGCCGGGGCGGCCGCACCCGGCCTCGACGAGCTGCTGCCGTTCCTGCGGCCGCTCCAGGCACGGCAGTACTCGATCTCGTCGAGTCCGCTCGCCCACCCGGACCGCATCCACCTCACCGTCGCGTCCGTCCGGTACGGCACCCCGCACCGCCGGTACGAGGGCGTCGCGTCGACCTACCTCGCGGACCGCGTCGGCGAGGGCGCGACCGTGGGCGTCCACCTCCAGCCGAACGCCTCCTTCGGCGTCCCGGCGGACGACGACGCCCCGATGGTCATGATCGGCCCCGGCACGGGCATCGCGCCGTTCCGCGGCTTCCTGCACGAGCGGGCCGCGCGGGGCGCCGCCGGGCGCAACTGGCTGTTCTTCGGCGACCAGCACCGCGCCACCGACTTCGTCTACGAGGACGAGCTGACCGAGCTGCGCGAGCGCGGTGTGCTCACCGAACTCGACCTGGCGTTCTCGCGCGACCAGGCCGAGAAGGTCTACGTGCAGACCCGGATGCGGGAGCGGTCGCGCGAGCTGTACGCGTGGCTGGAGGACGGCGCGCACGTCTACGTCTGCGGCGACGCCTCCCGCATGGCCAAGGACGTCGAGGCGGCCCTGATGGGCGTCATCGCCGAGCAGCGCGGACGCGGGGACGACGACGCCGCCGAGTACCTCGCGGGCCTGCGCCGGGCGAAGCGCTACGTGCGGGACGTGTACTGAGCATGACGGACCACGATCCCGGGCCGCGGGGCGCCGACGGCCGGTGCGCGTTCGAGAGGTGCTGCGGCCGGCGCAACGGCAGCGTGCGGCTGATCGACGCGCGGATGCCGGAGCTGGCGCGCTGCCTGACGCTCTTCCAGCACGTCCAGGCGGTCACCGGAGGTCCGGTCGCACGGATCGACCAGGCCGGCGGTTACGCCGTCCCGAGTCTTCGCGGCGACGCGTTCGCCGTCACCCCGGGCTCGATCGCGCTGCGCGTCGACGGCGCCGGGATCGCCTCGGCCGTGGTCGCGCGGGACGAGGGCACCGGCTCGGTCGCCCTGCACCTGTTCGACGCGGCCGGCCGGACCGCGCACCAGGGGCGGCTGCTGTCCGAGGGGGACCGGCTGCTGGCCGGACTCGCCCGCACGGTCGACGCCGGGGCGTCGGCCGCCGTACCGCCCGCGGCGCCCGAGGTGCCGGCCTGGGAGAACGGCGACCAGCTCGCCCAGCTCGACGCGGTCCTCGCGGACGGCGGCACCGCCCGGCGCCGGGCGTTCCACCGGTACCGCGGCGAGCACCGGACGATCGAGGCCGGCGTCGTGCCCGCGGTGCTCGACCACGTCTGCTCCGTCGGGCTGCCGATCGGCGTCGCGGTGTTCGCCCCGGCGGCCCTCCAGGCGTGCGGCGGCCGGGTGCACGTCACCGACCGGACCGTCGGCGGGCGGGTGTTCGCGGCGGTCGCGGAGAGCTCGGTGGAGATCGATCTCGCGGGCGTCCGGGCGTGCCACCTCGTCCGCTCCACGGCGGCGCACGGCCCGACGTCGGCGATCGAACTCGACGACGAGGACGGCCGCTGCGTCGCGGTCATCACACAGTTCGGGATCGTCGGCGAGGACGTGCACGCGGCGTGGGAGCACCTGACGGCGTCACTGCCGGACGCCTAGCCGGCCGTGTGTCCGGCGTACGGCGCCCCGTAGGCACGCGGAGCCGAGCCCGGCACGTGAGCCGGTGACGGTTCCGCCGTCCCACCCACGGGCCCGCGTCACTTCGTCGCCGGCGGCAAGGCCGGGCCCGGCCCGGTCCGGCCCGCGGGGAACGGGTGCCGGGCCGGGGTTGCGGGGTTCGCGCGGGCGGGGGGTCAGCGGGTCGTCATTCCGTGCCCGGGCGTGCGGCGGGGAAGGCGTGGGTGCGGGCGCCGAGGACGACGAGCAGGACGGGCGTCATCAGGGCCAGGACGCCGCTGACGACGGTCAGCGTGCGCAGCCGGCGGTCGACCAGGGCTCCGGTGACGAGGATGCTCACCACGGAGGCGATGCCGAAGACCAGCAGCACGAGGTCGCGGGAGCCGCCCAGGGCGTGCTGGTCGAGGAAGGTGGCGATGTAGGTGTGGAGGATCCCGCCTCAGCCCCGCAGCCAGCGCAAGCACGGCGGCGCAGACAGCGACTGCACGGGCAGCCTGGGAGCACGTCCTGCGCCCCGCAGCCGCACGACGAGTTTCCAGCTTCGCTCCTTTCATCAGGCTCTCTCCAACGGGGGTGTACGTCCGGGGCCACATGGCCGCGCGAGGCTGGCCCGGATCACGCTGTCGCTGGCGCGCAAAGCCGACGCCAGCTCCCCTCGCAGTTCGTCCGGGAGGATCCCAGCGCCCAGGGCGCAGGCGTGCACCAGCGCGCGACAGTCCTGCACTTGCCGGTCCGTGGCGATCGCAGTGAACAGTGGATGAGCCAAGTTCTCGCGGGCCGCGTAGCCGTCTTCGGCGTCCGTCGTCCTGCGGTGGAGGTCCTCGACGATGCGGTGCGCGGCGAGCGCCCCGACGGAACCGATCGCGTCGAAGACGGTAAGTCCGAGCCGGGTGTCGAAGACGGTCATCCCGGGTTCGGTCTTCCGTCCGAGGTAGGCCGTCACCAGGTCCGCCAGGTGGCCGTCGATCGGCTGCCCGGCGTCGCGGCGGCATAGAACGGTCAGGCATGCCGTGACGTCTTGCTCCCACGGATCGCCGGGCATCGTGTCGGCAAGGAGGACAGCTGCCCACGCGGTGTCACCCGCGGCGAGGGCGGCGAGTACGGCGACCTGTCGACCGTCGAGCATCCGCTTTCCGGCGCCATGGTGGGCTTCGATGTGCACCAGCGCCTCGGCCCAGCGCCCCTCGGTGGTGAGGGTGCGCGTGCCGTCTGCGAGGAGGACGCGCCACAGCCATGCGCGAACCTCCTGACGGTCTTCGCCGGTCGCCGTCAGGACCGCAGGTACGTTGACGCCCTCAAATTGGGCGGCTGTGCCCGCCTCGACGGTCTTGTACAGGTCAAGCAATCGCCGACGCCCCTCATCCGCGCTGCCGGCGCGGATCTGGAGGCGGGCCAGGTTGACGACCGGTTCCAACCCTCGGATCGCGCTCATGCCGAGGAGGGGGCAGGCGTGGAGGTAGGCGGCGGCGTGCTGGTGGCACATCTCGCGGGCGAGGGCGGGGAGGCCGAGGTCGGAGGCGATGAGCGCGGCCTGGTTGTAGACGGCCGATGCAAGCCCTTGGTCGGTCTTGTTCACCGCGGTGTCGGCCAGGTCGACGAGACTGCGCACACGCTCGGGCAGGGGCAGGCAGGCGGGCCGGAATCGGGCGACGAGCGGGAAGCGCTGGGCCGTGGGTCCGTGTGGATCCATGTGTCCCCCCGTGTGTAGGTGAGGGCTGGTGGGGCGAGGGTGCCCGCCGACTGCCTGCCGCGGGCACCGTCCGCTACCTGTGGGGCGTCACCGCCAGTCGACGACGATGCGGTTCAGCGGGGTGTCGAGGGCGAAGAGACCGGGGCGCTGCTCGATCTCGGGGGCGTCGAGAGGCTGGATTTCGAACGTGGCCTCACGGTCGCGGTAGTCGCGGTCCCAGGTGCGGATGGCGTCGGCGACCCTCGCGGTCAGCTCATCGCTGCCGGGGCCGTGGCCGACGACACCGAACTCCCAGAGTTTGCCACCCTCGGGGGTCTTCTCTTCCGAAAGGCGCCGGGCGAGGTAGGTGACGGCACCCTTGTCGACGACAGCGGTCGACGAGGGGTAGGGGTCCTCGGTGAGCAGCGTGCCCTTGGCGCTCTGGGGGAACAGCATCCGGATCAGACCAGAGGGGAAGCAGCAGGTGACGAACAGTTCCATCCACTCCGGCGACTCCATGGCGCGGACCGTCATGCCGGTCCATTCCTCGGTGCGCGGCTGGTCGAGTACGCCTGCGAGGGCGTCGGCGTCGATGTTGAGTCCGGCGGGGGCCTGGAGTCGTACGGTGCCGTCCGTGCTGAGCGGAATCACTCGGCGGTCGTCGTCGGCGATGCCCCGTCGAAGGGGCATGAAGGTGTTCATCTCGCTGCCGAGGGACACCCACCGGCCGTCGCGCTGCTCGTAGGCGATGGATCGGGAGACGGTGCCCTTGAGGCGCTGGGGGACGAGGAGTCGGCCGCCGGGGGCGAGCTGCTGCAGCCAGGCGTGTGGTACGCCGTGCGCGCCGACGGTGGCGATGATCCGGTCGTACGGCGCTGCTTCGGCGTAGCCGAGTGCCCCGTCGCGGGTCACGGCCTCTACGCTAGTGATCCCGGCCGCGGCGAGGTGCGCACGGGCGCCTTCCACGAGGTCGTCGTCGACGTCGAGGGTGGTCACGTGTCCGTTCTCGCCGACCAGGTGGGCGAGCAGGCCGGCGTTGTAGCCGGTGCCGGCGCCGAGTTCGAGGATGCGCTCGCCGGGCTGGGCTTCGAGCTGGTCCAGCATGAGGGCGACGACGCCCGGCTGTGAGGCGCAGGAGATGGACGTGCCGTCGGTGTCGTACTTGATGTGTACCGGTGCGTTGGCGTAGGCGTCTTCGAGTGACGCGTCGGGCACGAACACGTGGCGGGGTACAGTCCGCAGCGCGGTCTCGACGGCGGGCGTGCGGGCGTGTCCGTCCGCGCGGAGCTGGTCGACCAGGGCGTTGCGGAGGCGCTGGGCGTCCGCCGTGGGGGTGGTGATCGTGTCGGTGTTCACCGCGCTGACGCTATCGATGTCGGCCGTTGCCTCGGTGGGCGACGCGGTGTGGTCACTCGTTCCCATGACTACCTCTCGTGCGATGCGGGACAGGGCGCTTTGGTCGTCCCGGAGGAGACCGGCGCGGTTGGCGTGGAAGATCACGTGGTGGGCGATGACGGCTCGCAGGCCGCGGGTGAGGGCACCGCGGGCTGCGAGGTCGGCGAGCGTGGCACCGGCCCGTTCGAAGGCGGTCACCCATTCCTCGTGAGCGTGGAGTGGGCCACGCCGGAGGCAGAGGCTGTGGGCGTCGGCGGTTATGAGCTTGCGCATGGCCGGCGCCAGTTCGGCGGTTCGTTCGGGTGATTGTGGAGCGGTGGCCGGTCGAAGGGCCGCGACCTTCGCCCATACGTCGCCCTGTTCGAACCAATCGAGACCAGCACCGCGCATCATGATGCTCGCCAGCAGGACGGCGGTCTCCCGGCGTCCCAGGTGCCTCGAACTCGTCTCGTAGGTGAGCAGGTGGCGGGAATCGCTGTGGAACAGTTCGTGGGCTGTGTGCATGGCCTCCGGACCGCCGAAGGTGTCGGTCTCGGGCTCGTAGACGCAGGGCAGGCACGAAACGGCCACGCCGTCGCCGATGAGATCGCTCAGGAGCGACTCAATGGCTGGTGAGGGCTTGTCGGCGAGGTAACGCAGCGGCCAGGGCTGCTTGTTCATGAACCACCAGCCGGTGAGCTGTCCGTCGGCCTCGGCCTCGATCAGGGTGGGGCCGAGGCGTTCGGCGATGGTGCGCCGGGCCATCTCGCGGTCGACGAAGGTGATGTTGTGCTGCTGCCAGCGGTCGGGAGGCATTGAGGTCCTTCGGTCGGCTAATCAAGAGATGAGGAGGCATGCGTCCCAGGCGGTCCGGGGTGGTGCGGCGGTGCTGGGTGCGAGGAGAGCCAGGGCTATGCCAGCGGCGCCGTCGAGGAGGCCGGGGCCGCTTTCCTCGTCCTGGACGAGCGCCGTGGCCATGAGGTCGGGGCCGGTGTCCGGAGGGGTGACCGCAGCCAGGAGGGCCGGGATCGCGGCGCGGAGTCTTCCCGCGGTCGAAGGGTGAGCGTCGTCAGCCGTACGCGCGACAGCGTGGGCGAGGCCGGCGAACCCGTGGCAGAGGCCGCTGTACGTCGTGGCCTTCAGCTGCTCAGGATCGGTGAGGGCGGCCACGAGTGCGTTCTCCGCGTCGACCTGTCGGCTGGTATCGCCGAGGGCAAGCGCGGCAAGTTGCTGGGCGCGGGCGAGGCTGGCGGTGCCGTAGCACCAGGACGGCCGCCGGGGCGCAGAGGGGGCGAGACGCCCGCTCCGCAGCTCGCCCTGAGTGACCCAGTACGGCCAGACCGGTCCGCCGTCGGCCTTCTCCTTCCAGCAGTCCAACCAGGTCAGAATGGTGCGCAGTGCTGCATGGTGCCCAGCGGTGACGGAGCCGTTCCGAGCTGCGAGGGCCAGGAGCGCGAGCACGCCGCCGATGCCGTGCGCCATACCGGTATTGGCGTGCCCGCCGGGGAACCGGTCGTCCGGGCTTCCCGAGGGCCCGGTCTCCGCCCACCAGCCCGGAAGGGTCTCGCCGTGGTGGGTGATCGGTTCGGTGAGGCGTACGCAGTAGTCGAGGACGGCGAGCGTCGTGGAGCTGCCGGGGTTTCGGCGCAGTAGGTAGGCGCCGTATCCGGTGAGGCCCCGGATGGCGTCGAACTCGGCGAGCTGCGGCAGGCGTCCGGCGTCGATGCGGCGGTGTGCGGTGTCGAGACGGCGTCCGACGTCGACTGCGATCTGGGCATCCATCGCGTCGAGGGCGCGCTGGTAGGAGCCGGACAGATGGTCGGCGGCACAGGACAGGGCGTGGGCGAAGGCAGGCACTCCGTAGAAGGGGTAGCTGTCTGGGCCGCTGGTGAGCGGCTGCCGGGAGGCGGCGGCGAACCAGTCGTGGGCGCGGTGCCACGGGCCGAGGCCGTTCGCGGCCAGCTCGATGTGCAGGAGCGCGATTCCGGAAGGGCCGTAAGCAAGATGCTGCCGGTCCGAGGACAGCATCCTCGGACTGAGGAGCGCCGCGTCGGGGTCGGCGAGCCGGACGGCGATGGCGTCGACCAGGGCGAGCGCGTGGTGGGTGGTCACGAGGCCCTCCCCTTGGTACGGGCGGTCCAGGCCAGGGCGGCGGCGCGCGCCAGGTAGAGGCACGCCTCTTCCTCCGGGAAGTTCACGGCGACGTGGCGCACGAAGTGGACGTGCAGCAGGGATGTCAGGACGTCGTCGACGGCGATGCCCTGGGTGTCCGGGCCGGGCAGGTGCGGCCGGTACGCGGCGAGTGCCGCTTCCCGGTCGGCCCATCCGGACACGATGGCGTCTCCGCCCGGGACACTGCGCAAGGCCGACCAGTCGTCGCTCGGGTCGGCGAGCCGTACGGCCTCGGTGAACTGTGGGCGTGGAACGGGCACGGGAGCTGTCGGCGGGATGTGGTCGATCAGCCACCGCATCCCGGCCTCGGTGCTGCCAAGGAACGCGGACGCGATGGCAACGGTGTGGGCTGCCACCAGCCTGCGCGGTCCGGGACGCTGCGGCTGCCTGAGCTGGGCCAAGATGGCGCGCGAGTCCGCCCTGAAGACCTCCTCAGCCGCTTCCCATGCGGTGCCGGAGCCCCAGCGGCCCATCTCGCGGTAGGAGGTGGGATAGCGCAGGTCGGCCAGCAGGCCGACGCTTCGTAGCTCGTCGGCCCAGGCGCTCACCGTTCGGGCCGTGTCGGCGAAGGCTTGCGGGTCGGGGAGGGCGATGCGTACGCGGAGGTGTTGGTCCGGGTCGCGGAAGCGGATGAACCACCACGGCGGGTTACCGAGCTGTTCGAGGAGGCCGGGCAAGTGCCGGGGGAGCAAGACGTCTTGGCGGCGGGGGTCGCCGTACAGGGCGGCCAGAAGAACCGAGGAAGAGGCAGGCGTCTGCATTTGGGCCGCAGACAGGGCACGGGCCCGGCTGGGGGCTGGCAGTGGCGGCCATGCCGACGGCCTGGTTGCTTTGAGGGGCACCACGACCTCGTGGGCTCGCCCGCCGCACCAGCCGTACGCCTCCGGTTCCGGGGCCTCGACGATCACGGCCAGGCACGAATGGTCGAGGTGTATGCGCAGGAGCGCACGGTGGCTGGCCTCGTCGAGGTCGAGGAAGAGGCGCCGGTCGTCCTCGACGAGATGGATGCGGCGCGGCAGCCTCCGCCGGGCATGCCAGTCGCTGAGCGCGGCATCCCACTCTGCCTGAGGGAGGACAGAGCCGGGCAGTTCGGACGCTTCCAGCCGCCAGCGTGCCGGGGCCAGCACGGTGCGGCCGTACCGCAGACGTGGAAGAAACGGCATCGCCGCCGCGGCGCCCCAGTCGAACACGGTGACCTGCGCGCACTGGGCGCGAGACAGTTCGGTGAGGAACCGCACCAGTGGCGGGGTGTGGCTGTGGAGGTTCAGCGCGTGCATTCCGACGGCCTCCACGCGGTGGCCTCGCTCGGGGACAGCGAGGTACATGCGGCGGCCGTCGCACCCCACAGCCAAGTCCTCCGGGGCGAGGACAGTGTCCTGCGGGGCGCGGTGCTCCTGAAGGCTGATCACAGTGGGTAGAACCTGTGGGGAGCGGGTGACGTGGGCGCTCTCGGGGATCAGGGGCGGGAAAGAGAGCTGCGCGGGCATGGTGTTGCCGTCTGCGGCCGGGAGGTCGGCAAGCTCTGCGACCAGTACCTCCCGGTCGGAGGGGGCCAGCACGCTGAGGAATCGGCCTGTGGAGACGCCGACACCACGGGACACACTCACGATCTCCAACCGGAAGTGCCCACGCTGCAACTCCTCCAGACTGACCGCGTGGATACGCACCCCGATCTCCAAGTGCGGCGGCAGCCGAGGCTCGTCCGGACCCACGTCCAGAGCCTCGATCTGTTCGTCTGTGAGGATCACTTCGGCATGGCCGTCGAGCGCGGCGGCCTGAGCCAGGCGTACGAGGGCGTCGTCCCGGGCGGAGACGCGGGGCCTGCGTGCGCTGGCCGGAGCGCCTGGGTAGCCGTCGGGGTAGCCGGTGCCGCTGTCCGCGACGACCTCCGTGAGCGGCACCATCGTGCCGATGCCGTACCGCTCGTAGAACCGCTGGTGGTACTCCTTCCACGCGGCGGTCCCATACGGGCGGATGCTCAAGCGGGTCAGGATGAGAGCGGCGCGCTCGATCTCTCGGGCGACCGCTTCCGGCAGAACGATCTGCGCGTCCAGGCGGACGTCGAGCGCGACGGGGTGGCGACGCAGGCCGGGTACGAGGTCTCGCATCCGCGCCGCGACGCTGTCCCGGCCACCGTGCGTGGCGCACTCCTCCAAGCCCGCCCGCACTGCGTGCAGTGCGCGTAAGGTCTCCGCGACCGGGGCGATGCTCCCGGCGTCGATCGCGTCGAGTTGGCCCACCAGATACCCGAGGGCATCGGTCTCGGTGCTCGGAGCGTGCAGGCCCGTGATCAGTACCCGCCGCCGGATCAACTCCGCCAGCAGTTGACGCACCCGCTCGGGAGCGGCCTCGGGGAACTCCGCCTGGAGCTTGTCCGCGAGGGTGCCGAACCGGATCGGCAGTCGGGTCGCGGCGAGCACCGCGCGCACCGGTCCGGTCAGGGCCAGAGACGCCTCGACCGCACGAATCCGGTCGTCCTGGACGTCGGGCTGGAACGGCACGATGAGCCGGTCTCCCCGGTACGTCACGGTGTTGTTGGCGACGACGGGCAGCCGTTCGAGGAGGTCCGGGCAGGACTCCAACCGTGCGACCAGGACCGCCATCCACTCTGCCCCCGCGCGGCCGACGGCCACGTGCTCCTCGCCCCAGTCGGCCCGCGCCTGCGGGCCGAACGCCGCGGTGGCCACGCCGGCGAACAGGCCGAAGGGCGTTGCCCGGTGCTGGGCCCGCAGCAGGTAGCGGGCCACGGACAGCGCCGCGCGCCGCACATCACGGAGGGCGGGGTGCTCGGCCGTACACAGCGCGCCCACCTGCGCGGCCAGGACCGGGCTGGAGTGCTGTAGTGCCTTGACAACGTCCTTGTCCGCCCAGACCGCGCGTAGCCACGCCACACGAGCAGACGCACCACTGTGCGAGCGGTCATCGAGGTCAGGGCATGGAGGAAACGGCAGCGAGGGCCGGGCCACGGCGCGCACGAGGGCAGTGGAACCGGCGCGGAATGCTGCGGGCAGAGCAACCACCAAGTACCTCCGTAGATGAGGGCCGGGCGGCTGGTGCCGCCGCGAGGAGACGCGGCGGCACCAGACCGGGGTGATCTGGGGACCGGGTCAGGCGACGTTGGTGGTACAGGCGCCGCAGGTGGACCCGCAGTTGTCGTCGGTCAGGTTGACCAGGCCCGCCGGGTCGGCGATCTCGACGAGGGAGACGTCCAGGTCGAAGCCGTCCGATGCCCCCGGGATCTGCGGGCGTACTTCAGTGCGGCTGGGAACTACGGTGCTGCGCGTCATGCTGCAACTCCTCTTGATAGTCGTGGTGTTACTGGGCTGGAGTGCCCACCAGGTGCCGCCACGGGAGCGTTGCCGGACGGCTGCGCCCCGAACGGTTCCTGTCCGCCCGGCATGAGGGGACGTGCTCCGCGTAGGGAGTCCTCGCGGGCTGCCTGCCTCACGCCGGGAAGTCGTGTGCCGGGAGTCTGATCAAGCGGATGTCGGTCGATGCTCCATGAAGTAGGCGAGCGCCTGGGCCTTGAGGCGATCGAGGCACGGCTCGCACGTGCAGAAGGGGGCGTGCTGACCGTCCCACTGCACCGGGCCGAGCCAGATCACCAGGACGCCGGTACGCGCGCAGCCGAGCCAGCAATCACCGGTGATCCACGGCTACTCCATGGAAGGACGTCCCCCTCTCAGCTGGTCGGATCGTCGATCTGGTGGCCTGGCAGTCGAGAGCGAAGGCCCAGAGCCGGAACGGCAGGCCCCGGTGGCGTATCTCGCACAGCCGTCCACCGCCCGCTCCCAGTGGCCAGTTGCAGAGGGCGCAGTCCATGGCCACCTGCCGGCGGGGCCGGAGTCGGGCCACATCCGGAAGGGGCGAGGGTGCCGTGGCCGGGACGCTCACCTGCCGTCCTCGGTACGGAGTTCCGCCCATACCGTTTTGCCCCAGGGACGTCTGTCCGAGCCGTGCAGGTCGTAGCCCCAGCGGTCGGCGACAGCGTCGACGAGGAGCAGCCCGCGGCCCGATTCGTCGTCGTCAGCCGCCTGGCTGAGTGTGGGAAGACGCGATGGTTCCCGGTCCACGACCCCGACACGCAGTCGAGTCGCACTCGGCCGCCCAACCGTGAGGCGAATCTCGGGACACGGAGTGTGCCTGGAGGCGTTCGCGATGAGCTCCGTGATGATCAGCGCGGCACGGTCGGCGAGGCCGTCGAGGTGCCACACACCGAGGACGCCCCGAACGAGCTCGCGGCCGAGCTCGGCCGTGGACGGCTCGCACGGGAAGGTCTGGCTGTACGTGGGGTGGCCGGCGGAGAGGGCCTCAACTGTCTTTCTCAGACTCGTCATCGGGGTGGAGCCTTCGTGTCGTCTCGGCGCCCGGCCCGCCCCCGCGGGGGAACCTCAGGGGCAGGCCGGGCCGTCAACAGCCACCCGCACGGTGGGGCGCGGCGGGCGACCAGCACCCAGACAACTGCCTCTGCCAGCACCTTGGTTAGGACGTTCAGGTGCTCAGTCGACGGACCGACTTAGGGTGTTTTGACTTCTCCTTTACCTGGCGGGTGAGGATCGTGCGGGCTACCGTGCCCGCATGGACATCCCCCGCAACACCGTTCTTGAGGCATGGATGACCGAACACGGCTACAGCTCCAACAGCTTCGCCGAGGCCGTGAACAGGGCCATTGAACGGTTGACCGGACGCCCTGGTGGCCTCGACGGATCGTCGGTCCGGGCATGGAAAGCGGGCCGGGTCACGTGGCCGAAGTCGGCTGCCCGCACGGCACTTGAGGACGTCACAGGTCTACCCGCCGTCGCTTTAGGGTTCGTGCCACGGAGCCGGCCTTCGTCCACCCCGGCCCCACCGCAGCAGGAGGACCCCGACATGAAGCGCCGCACCCTCGTCGGCAGCATCGCGGCGGCTGCCGCCGCAGCAGCCGCACCCGGCACCGCATCACCGCGCCGTATCGGCATGAGCGACGTCAACCGCCTCAACAAGCGCTTCACCGAGATCATCGCCAGCGACCACCGCCACGGCGGCCAACTCGGCATCGAACAACGGGCCGCCGCCCTCGCCGACGAGGCACTCAACCTCCAGAACGCCGGCAGCGCCACCCAGCGGGTACGAAGCAGCCTCTACGCTTCAGCAGCCGCCTTCCGCTCCTCCGCGATGTGGGCGGCCATCGACGGCCGGCGCTACGACGTCGCCAAGGCGCACATGCGCGAGGCCCAGGCCCTCGCCGAGATGTCCGGCGACCAGGCGATCAAGTTCCGCATCTGGAGTCACGCGGGCACGATGTACCGGCACATGGGCCGACCCGCCGACGCGTTCGCTGCCAACGACGTCGCACGCAACCTGCACCTCACCCGCCGAGACCCCCTGTTCGCCTCCCTCGGTCTGGCCCGCCAGGGCGCCATCCACGGCGCGGCACAGGACCCTACCGGCACCCGCCGGGCCTTCGAGCAGGCCCAAGACGCCATGCTGCGCGCCGACCCCGCCGACTACCGGCCGGTGTGGATGTTCGCCTTCTACGACCAAGCCGAGCTGGACTCCCTGGCCCTCTCCGCGCACTTGGCCCTCGGTGACTACTCGACCGCCGAGTACCACGCCCACCGCTGCCTGTCCACCCTCCGGCCCCACATGATTCGTTCCCGGGCCATCACCACCACCCGGCTCGCTCACGCCCAGCTCGCCCAGGGCGCCCCCGACGCCGCCACAGCCACCGCGATGGAGGTCCCCGCCGAAGCAGCCACCCAGCACCCCCGGGTCACGCGCATGCTGCAGGAGTTCGGGGCCGCACTGCGCGCCACGGCGCCGAGCAGCTCAACCGTGCAGGCCTGGACCGAGCACACCGCCGCCTGGAGGGTGGCCGCATGACCACGGCGCCCGCCATCGAACTGCGCACCTTCACCACCCTCGACACCGTCCGCGGCGACCTTCTCGACGTGTACGCCGACGTACGCGCCCCACTCCTCCACCTGCCGAACTACGCCGTCACCGCGTTCGGCGAGCGTCTGGACCGGCACGGCACCGAGCCGGGGTTCACTGCCGTCCTGGCGTACGCGGACGGACATCCGGTCGGCTACGCCTACGGCAACACCATCGAGCACGGCGACCGGTACTGGCAGCGCACCGATCCGACACCGGCGGAGAAGTACACCGAGTGCCCGGCCGTGGCCTTGAAGGAAATCGGCGTCCGCTCAGCCTGGCGGAAAACCGGCATCGCCCGCCGCATTCATGACGCCCTCATCGCCACGCGCGACGAGCCGTTCGTCACGCTCATGGTCAATCCGGCCGCCGGCGGCGGAAAGGTCCACGCGCTCTACAGGTCGTGGGGTTACGAGGACATCGGGCGGAGCCAGCCGTCGCCGGCCTCGCCGGTCCTTACCGTGATGGTCCGATCCAGCCACTACTGCGGTTGAACTGGTCATGTCGCTGGATGTGCAGGCGGGCTGAACAGTCAGGCCGGTCTCGGTGAGTCAGCGGCAGGAGTACGTGCTGCGCGTCTACCCGTTCGCGGCGACGTTCCTGCCGGGCCACAAGCTCGTCGCGGAGCTGTCCAACACCGAGCCGCTCGCCGACGAGCACAACACGCTGCTGCCGCCGGACGCCTTCCACCTGCCGGTCAGCCGCCCCGTGACCCACAAGATCTACCGCGACGCGGCCCACCCGTCGCGACTGGTGCTGCCCTTCACCACGCGCGGGACGGCGACGGAGCGGCCGTAGCCGAACCGGCCGTCACGGGCCGTCCGGACCGCGCGAGCCGTCCGGACCGCGCCAGGAGAAGAGTCACGGAATTCTCATCTTCTCCCCATGGCACGACCAGGAACGCACCGCATCATGGTCCAGCTCTCACCGGGAGCGTCGGGTTCCGCACGGTTCGCAGGGAGGCGCCAGCGATGGTCTTGGGCAGTCCGACGGTGCGTCAGGTGACTCGCGCCGGGGGGCGCCCGTGCTGAACGGCAGGCACGACGGGAGGTGCCGATGTACCTGTCCCGGCGCGACGGTCTGGGTGACGGGCCCCTCGACGGCCGACCGGCTCGCGGCCGCCTACGCGCTGGCCGAACGGCTCACGGCCGAATGGCGCCGGGTCGAGGTGCTCGACCGGTACGACGACCTGGGCGCCGACACCCGGCGCACGGGCCTGCTGGCCGAGGTGCTGGCGCGCAACGGGGTCGTGGTGATCGTCCCGTGCACCCCCCAGAGCGTCACCGCCGTCCGCGACCGCCACGCGGCGAGCGGCACCCGGTACGTCGAGGTCCGTGTCGACGAGCGGGACACCCCGGAGCGGACGGCGGCCACGATGCACGGGCTCCTCGCAGGTCACGGCTGACCGGCGCGCGACGACTCGGGGCGGGCGCCGGCGCGAACGGGCCCTGCGTGAACGAGCCCTGTGTGACAGGGGGTTGCGCCCGGCACCGCTCCGGCGGCGGGTGACGCACCCCCTATGCTTCTACGTGCCTGTAGAACCAGTAGGTCACCCGCACGTGAAGGAGTGGACGCCACGATGGTGTTCAAACGACTGCTCGGATCGCTCGGCCTCGGCGGCCCCACGGTCGACACGGTCCTCGACCCCGGAACCGCCCGCCCCGGCGGCGCACTGACCGGCCAGGTCCGGCTCGAGGGCGGCGACGCCGACTTCGACGTCGAGCACATCACCCTGGAGCTGGTCGCACGGGTCGAGGCCGAGCACGAGGACGGGGAGAGCGAGGGCGTGGTCGCCTTCGAGCGGTTCACCGTCGGCGGCGGGTTCCGCCTCGCGGCGGGCGAGGAGCGCAGCGTCCCCTTCACCATGGCGCTGCCGTGGGAGACGCCCGTCACCGAGCTGTACGGGCAGGGCCTGGGCATCGTCCTCGGCGTACGGACCGAACTGGCCGTGGCCGGCGCCAGGGACAAGGGCGACCTGGACCAGCTGGACGTCGCCCCGCTGCCCGTGCAGGAGGCGGTCCTCGAAGCGCTCGGGCAGCTCGGCTTCGGCTTCCGCTCCGCCGACCTGGAGTACGGGCGCATCGGCGGCACCGGCCAGCAGCTGCCCTTCTACCAGGAGATCGAGCTGACCCCGGCGCCGCAGTACGCACACCAGGTCAACGAGATCGAGCTGACCTTCCTGGCCGGTCCGGCCGGCGTGGAGGTCGTCCTGGAGGCGGACAAGCGCGGCGGCCTCTTCTCCTCCGGCCACGACGCGCTCACCCGGTTCACCGTGGGGCACCACGACTCCCGCGACTGGAACACCGAGGTCGACGGCTGGATCCGCCACCTGGTCGAGCACCGGGCGGCGTACGACTCCCACGCCTCCTACGGACACGAGGGTCACTCCGGCCACGGGTACGGCGATCACGGCCACGACGGCCACCGCTCGGGGCCCGGTATGGGCACCGCCGTCGCCGCGGGCGCGGCCGGGCTCGCGGTCGGTGTCGTCGGCGGCATGGTGGCGGCCGAAGTGATCGACGAGGTGGGGGACTTCTTCGAGGGCGACGACGAGGGAGAGGGGGGAGAAGAGGACTGAGGCGCGCGGGCGGGAACTCACCGGGCGGCACACTCGTTTCTACATTGCTGTAGAAATTAACCGGGACGCCGGCTGCCGCCCGGGCAGGACGGGCCCCCGACCGACCGTACGGAGTTCTCATGGCCCTCTGGGACCGCATCAAGGATTCCGCCACTCAGATGCAGACGCAGCTCGTGGCGAAGAAGAACGACCTCAAGAGCGGCGCCTTCCGGGACGCCGCCATGGCGATGTGCGCGCTGGTCGCGGCGGCGGACGGCACCATCGATCCGTCCGAACGCCGGCGCGTGGCCCAGCTGATCGCCACCAACGAGGTGTTGCAGAACTTCGACGCCATGGACCTCCAGCGCCGTTTCGACGACAACCTGGACAAGCTCACCGCCGACTTCGACTTCGGCAAGGTCAGCGTGTTGCAGGAGGTCGCCAAGGCCAGGAAGAAGCCCGCCGAGGCACGCGCCGTCATCCAGATCGGCGTCGTCATCGGCGGCGCCGACGGCGACTTCGACAAGACCGAGCAGGCCGTGGTCCGCGAGGCGTGCTTCGCCCTCGACCTGCCGCCGCACGAGTTCGACCTCTGACCGCCGCGCGGCGCCCCCGGCCCGCGAACGGCCTGCGCACCGGCCCGGTTCAGAAGGGCGTCGCCGCGCGCAGGATGAGGACCATCGTCACGGCGGAGTTCGCGGAGGACATCGCGGAGGCGGCCGTTCCCGCCGCCGCGCCCCAGGCCGCCAGGCCGACCGAGGTGAACACCGGCGGCCAGCTGCGCACCGCGGGCGCCGGGCCGAGCAGGGCCGCCACCCTGCGCGGCACGGGTCCCGGCGCCGGCCCGGGCGCCGCGAAACCAGCGAGCGTGGCCACGGGGGTCCCGCGGGAGACGAGGGCCGCCTTGCCGATCGCGCACGCCACCGTACGGCGGCTGCCGACGGCCTCGGCCGCCTCCTCGTCCGCCCACCGCTCCGCCGTGTAGGCCACCGCCGTGCACAGCGGCCGCAGGAACGGGTTGGCCCGCGCGGCCAGCCGGACGGCGAGCAGGAACCGGTGGTGCCGGGCGGTGAGGTGGGCCCGCTCATGGGCGAACAGGGCGCGCCGCTCGGCCGGTTCGAGGCGGTCCAGCAGACCGGTGGTCACCACGATCCGGTCGCGGCGGCGGCCCGGCAGCGCGTACGCGTACGGAACGTCGTCCGGCAGGACCGCCACCCGTGTGCCCGGCATTCCGGCGAGCGCGCGGTGCGCCCGGCGGCGCACCCGGCCGTGCCGCCACAGGGTCCGGCCGCAGGCCACCACCACCGCGCACAGCGCGGGGATGGCCGCCTTGCCGACGACCTCGTCGTAGGGGACGGCCGCCCGCACCTCGGGGTCCGACCAGCCGTCGGGCAGCGGGTTGCCGGGCAGCTGTGCGGTGCCGACCACCATCACCAGCCCCAGGCACACCGAACTGCACACGGCCATGACCGCGGCCACCCCGGTCAGCAGCCTCGTCGCGGTCCGCGGATGCAGCCGCTGCTCGGCCAGGCGCGCGATCGGCCAGGCGCTCAGCGGCAGGACCAGCGGCAGAAAGACGAACACCCCCATGAGGCTTCAGCCGTCTCCTTCGCTTCCCTCGCCGTATTCGCTTCCCTCGCCGTGTCCGCTTCCCTCGCCGTGTCCGCTTCCCTCGCCGTGTCCGCTTCCGTCGTCCGCGGGCCGGCCCAGCAGTTCGCGCAGCAGCCGCTCGTCCTGCGGGCCGAGGCCGGTGACGAAGCTGGCCAGCACCGCCTCCCGGTCGCTCTCGGCGTCCAGCACCTTGCGCATCCGGTGCGCGGCCAGGCCCGCCTGGTCCGAGGCGGGCGTCCAGGCGAAGGACCGGCCGGCCCGCTCCCGCGTGACGGCGCCCTTGGCCAGCAGCCGGGTCAGGATGGTGATCACCGTCGTATAGGCGAGGTCGCCGCCCAGCCGCTCCTGCACCCAGCCCGCGGTCGCCGGACCGTCCGCCTCCCGCAGCGCGGACAGGACGAGCGACTCCAGCTCGCCCTGTCCGCGCCGCCGGGCACGCTGCCGGTGATCCGTCACGTCCGTCTCCTCTCCGCCGGCCCCGCGTTCACGAGCGGTCCATCGTAGGGCCACCGGCGCCCGGCACCCGGCGTCCGGCACCCGGCCCTCCGCACCCCGCCCCGGGCTCAGCCGTGCAGGGCGCGGTACGCCGCGGCCGCGCCCGGGTGCAGCGGGACGGCGCCCGTGCCGATCAGGCTGCCGACGTCGAGGAACTGGGTGCCGACGGCGTTGTCGGGGACGAGGGCGGACGCCCGCAGGACGAGGAGCCGGGTGAGCGCCTCGGCGACGGCGCGGGGCAGGTCGGGGCGGCTCACCAGCAGGTTGGACACGCCGATGGTGGCGACTCCGCCCGCCGTCCGGTACGCGCTCTGCGGCAGGGTCACCTCCTCCAGGCCGGAGCCGGCCAGGCCGTCGGCGCCGCCGAGCCGGGGCAGCAGGCCGGCCAGCGGCAGGAAGCGCAGGCCGGGGCGGTCGTCGAGGTCGGACAGGACGGGCAGCGGTACGCCGCCCGCGACGAGCAGGGCGTCGACCGAGCCCGCCCGCATCGCGTCCGCCGCGTCGGCCAGCGGGAGGTGGAGCACCGGCACGTCGGTGCCGGGTGTGAGGCCCGCGGCGTGCAGGATCCGCTCGCCGAGCACGGCCGCGCCCGATCCGGCCGCGCCGAGCGAGACGGTGTGCCCGGCCAGGTCGGACACCGCGCGCACGGGCGAGTCGGCACGGACGACGAACTGGAGGTAGGTCTCGTACACCCTGCCGATCGCGCGCAGGGGCACCGGGTGCGGGAAGAGCGTGGTGCCGCGGGCCGCCCGCGCGGTGTCGGTGAGGACGAGTGCGAGGTCGGCGCGGCGGTCGCGGAGCAGTTCGATGTTGGTGACGCTGCCCGCGGTGGTGCGGACACGGCAGCTCAGCCGGGGGTGTGCCGCCTTGAGTTCGGTGGCGAGGAGGCGGCCGAACGCCTCGTAGAACGCCGTGGGCTCACCGGTCGCGAAGCGCAGGACGCCCCTCGGACCAGGACGCTGCCGGGAGGTGTCGGCCGTGAGCACCCCGCCGAGGACCGCGGCGGCCGCCGTGCCGAGGGCGGCGTGGAGGACGGTGCGGCGGTCCACAGGCTGGGGACGGGCTTGGGGACGGGCTTGGGGACGGGCTTGGGGACGGGCTTGGGGACGGGGGCGGGGGCGGGTCATGGCGCGCCACCGTGCGGGTCGGTGCCGGTCGCGGTGCCCGCGGCCGCCGCGACCGGCAGCACCGCCCTGGCGCGCAGCCCCCGCGGCCGGGCCGGCTCCAGCTCCAGCCGTCCTCCCCGCCCCGCCAGCAGTTGTTCGGCGATGGCCAGGCCCAGGCCGGTCCCGGTCGTCCCGGCCCGGCGCTGGCGGCCCGAGCGCCAGAAGCGGGTGGTGGCCAGCGCGAGCTCCTCCGGGTTCAGGCCGGGGCCGTCGTCGGTCACCGTGAGGACCGCGAGCGGGCCCTCGGCGGTGCAGTGGAGCGAGATCTCGGCGCCCGGACCCGCGTACTTGATGGCGTTGTCCAGGAGGACGTCCGCGACCTGGGCGAGTTCGCGGTCCGTGCAGCCGGCCGGGACCGGGGCCGCGGCCGCCCGCAGGACCAGGCGGGCGCCGGAGCGGTGGGCGACCGGCTCCCACAGGCGGTGCCGGTCGGCCGCCACCGCCGTGGCGTCGCAGCGGGCGCCCGACCCGTCGGTCACCGTCAGCTCCCCGGCCCGGTGCTCCGCCGCGGCGAGGGCCAGCAGGTCGTCCAGGAGAGTCTCCAGGCGGTCGAGCTCGGTGGTGACCCCGGTGTAGGTGCGGTCGGCGGACGCGGGCAGGTGGGTGTGCAGGGCGTCGACGCGGAGCCGGAGCGCCGCCATGGGGTTGCGCATCTGGTGGGAGGTGTCGGCGACGAGCCGGCGCTGCTGCTCCAGGGCCGCCGTGACCGTACGGGCCATGCGGTTGAAGCCGGTCGCGAGCCGGCGCAGTTCGGGCGGGCCGCCGGCCCGGGTCTGTTCGGGCGGCAGCCCCGCGGCGAGCCGGCCGACGGCCCGGTCGAGGCGGCGCAGCGGGCTGACCACCCACCCCGTGGCGGCCCGGGCGAGGACCGTGCAGGCCACGGCGACCAGGGCGGTCCCGGCGAGGACGGCGGCCCAGCTCCGGGTGATGTCCTCCGCCGCGTTGCCGACCGAGGCCCGCAGCACGACGGCCCCGGAGACCCGGGTCCCGGTGCCCGCGGGCTCGGCGAACATGCGGTACCCCCGCGACCAGGGGCGCAGCGTGCTCCTGGGGTGCGCGGCCTGGTTGCGCAGGGCCGCGTCGAGCAGCCGGGCGACGGCCGTGTCGGCGGCCCGCATGCCGCCGGTCTGGACGACGGGGCGGCGGCGCGTGTCGGTGACGACGAGCGGTTCCCCGTACAGCCGGGTGTAGCGCCGTGCCTCGGCGACGACGGCCGAGGTGTCCCCGGTCGCCGCGGCCTGGTCCATGAGGGACGCGAAACGGTCGAGGTCGGCGCTGCGGGCGAGGACCAGCTGCTGGGTGCGGTCGGACGCGGTGACCAGCAGCAGCGGCACGGCGAACGCGGCCACCGCGATCACGACGAACACCAGGAGCGCGGCCTGGACCCGGGTGCGCACGCGTCAGCTCCTCAGTCGCCGGGGTGCCCGGGGTTCGCGGAGTCCCCGAAGCGGTAGCCGAAGCCGCGGATCGTGGTGATCAGTTCGGGGTGGCGCAGCTTGGCGCGCAGCTGGGTGAGGTGGACGTCCAGGGAGCGGGAGGTGGACGCGGGGTGGCGGGGGGCGCCCCACACCTCGTCCAGGAGCTGCTCGCGGCTGACCGCCGTGCCCGCGCGCCCGGCCAGCACGGCGAGGATGTCGAACTCCTTGGTGGTCAGGTCCGCCTCCGCCCCGTCGACCCGGACCCGGCGCGCGTCGAGGTCCACCTCGACGTCACCGGCCCGGACCGTCCGTACGGAGGAGGCGCCCCGCGCCGCGTTGCGGCGGGTGACGGCGTCGATGCGGGCGAGGAGCTCGGCGAGGCGCACCGGCTTGACGAGGTAGTCGTCGGCCCCGAGCCGCAGTCCGCGCACGACCGAGCGCTCGTCGCCGCGGGCGGTGAGCACCACCACCGGCAGGTCGCTGACCGCCCGCAGGGCCCGCAGCACGTCCAGACCGTCGGTGTCGGGCAGGCCCAGGTCGAGGAGGAGCAGGTCGGAGCTGCGGTGGTAGGTCAGCACCTCCCTGCCGTACCGCACCCGCCGGGTGACGTGGCCATGGTCGTACAGGACCTCGACGAGCGCCGCGGCCACGCCGTCGTCGTCCTCGGCCAGCAGTATCTGCATCCCGGCCACCTCCTTTCGGCCACCCCCTCAGCCGAATGTAGACCACACCGGCCACGCACCCGCCGAAGTGTTAAGGGGAGGTTAGTTCTGCGTCCGGACCCCTCGTCCGCGGTGCGGCGCCGGGCCAGGCTGCACGGCACCCAGCAGCCCGGAAGGACGCCGTACATGATCATCGACTGTCACGGTCACTACACGACCGCCCCGCCGGCCCTCCAGGCGTGGCGCACCCGGCAGATCGCCTCCCTCACCGACCCGTCGGCCGCCCCCGCCCGCGCGGACCTGCGCATCGGCGACGACGAGCTGCGCGAGACCATCGAGCCGAACCAGCTGCGGCTGATGGACGAGCGCGGCATCGACGTGACGGTCTTCTCGCCCCGCGCGTCGTTCATGGCGCACCACGTCGGGGACTTCGCCACGTCCGCCGCGTGGGCGGCGATCTGCAACGAACTCTGCTACCGGATCAGCCGGTTGTACCCGGAGCGGTTCGTGCCGGCCGCGATGCTCCCGCAGTCGCCCGGTGTCGACCCCGCCACCTGCGTACCGGAGCTCACCCGCTGCGTGGAGGAGTACGGCGCCGTCGCACTGAACCTGAACCCCGACCCCTCGGGCGGCCACTGGACCGCGCCGCCGCTCACCGACCGCTCTTGGTACCCCCTCTACGAGAAGATGGTCGAGTACGACATCCCGGCGATGATCCACGTCAGCACCAGCGTCAACCCCGCCTTCCACACCACGGGCGCGCACTACCTGAACGCCGACACCACGGCGTTCATGCAGCTGGTCCAGGGCGATCTGTTCGCCGACTTCCCGGCCCTGCGCTTCGTGATCCCCCACGGCGGCGGGGCCGTCCCCTACCACTGGGGCCGGTTCCGCGGCCTGGCGATGGCGCTCGGCAAGCCGCCGCTGGAGGAACACGTCCTCGGCAACGTCTTCTTCGACACCTGCGTCTACCACCAGCCCGGCTCCGACCTCCTCTACGACGTCGTCCCGGCCCGGAACATCCTCTTCGCGTCGGAGATGATCGGCGCCGTCCGCGACGTGGACCCGTGCACCGGCCACCACTTCGACGACACGCGCCGCTACGCGGAGGCGGCGAAGCTGTCCGCGGACGACCTGGCGGCGGTCCAGGAGCACAACGCGCGCACCGTGTACCCCCGCCTGGACGCCCTGCTGAAGCGCCAGGGCCGGTGAGCCGCGTGCACACTCCCGCCCCCGGGACTCCCCTCGCCCCCAAGACCCCCGGCTGGCTGGACTGGTACCGGAACCCGTCCGCACCGGCCTTCCGGCTGCCGGCGGGGACCGTCGACACCCACTGCCACGTCTTCGGCCCGCAGGCGGAGTTCCCCTTCGCGCCGGAACGCAAGTACACGCCCTGCGACGGCGGCAAGGACGACCTGTTCGCGCTCCGCGACCACCTGGGCGTCGCCCGCAACGTCATCGTGCAGGCCACCTGCCACGGCGCGGACAACAGCGCCATGGTCGACGCCGTCCGGGCGGCCGGCGGCAGGGCCCGCGGCATCGCGACCGTCCGCCCGGACATCGGCGCGGACGAGCTGCGCGCTCTCGACGCGGCGGGCGTGCGCGGCGTGCGGTTCAACTTCGTACGGCGCCTGGTCGACACCTCGCCCGAGGACGACCTGCGCACGATCGCACGGAAGGTCGCCCCGCTGGGCTGGCACGTCGTCCTCTACTTCGAGAGCGCCGACCTGCCCGAACTGGAGGGCTTCTTCCGGTCGTTGCCGGTTCCGCTGGTGGTGGACCACATGGGGCGGCCGGACGTGACCCGGCCGGCGGACGGGCCGGAGTTCACCCGGTTCCTGCGCTTCGTCGAGGACAACGACGTCTGGGTGAAGGTCACCTGCCCCGAACGCCTCAGCGTGACCGGACCCGCGGCCCTGGACGGCGAACGGCACCCCTACACCGACGTCGTCCCCTTCGGCCGCCGCGTCGTGGAGGAGTTCCCCGACCGGGTGCTGTGGGGCACCGACTGGCCGCACCCCAACCTCACCGGCCACATGCCCGACGACGGACTCCTCGTCGACCACGTCCCGCAGGTGGCGGTCACCGAGGAGCAGCGGCACAAGCTGCTCGTCGCCAACCCCATGGCCCTCTACTGGCCCGACGAGGACCTCTGACGCCCCCGGGCCCCCGTTCCGAGCCCCCGTTCCGAGCCCCCGTTCCGAGACCCTCTCCCCGACTTCGACAAGGGCCGCCCATGCACCACTCCAACGCGCTGAACCGGCTGGACAGGCTCCCGGTCTCCCGGTTCCACAAAGTCACCCTGATCGCCGTCGCCTTCGCCTACTTCTTCGAGTTCGCGGACATCAACAGCTTCGCCACCACCGCGCCGAAACTGATCAAACTGTGGGGTGTGACGGTCGACCAGATCGCCTACGTCACCTCCCTGTCGTTCGTCGGCATGTTCGTCGGGGCGATCGTCGCCGGGTCCATCGCCGACCGGTGGGGCCGCAAGCGGGCGCTGCTGTGGACGACGCTGTCGTTCGGCATCTCCTCGTTCGCGGCGGTGTTCGCCTGGGACCTCGTGTCGCTCGGCGTGTTCCGCGTGCTGACCTCGGCCGGCCTGTCGGCCATGACCGTCGTCGGCGTCGTCTACGTCAACGAGATGTACCCGTCCGCGATCCGCGGCAAGTACCAGGCGTACGCCATCGTCATCGGCATCTGCGGCACCCCCGTCACCAACCTCATCGCCAGCGCGGTCGTCCCGCTCAACGACTGGTCGTGGCGGCTGGTCTACCTCTGGGGCTCCCTGGGCGTCCTGCTCGTGCTGTTCACCCGGCACCTCAAGGAATCGCCCCGCTGGCTGGAGAGCAGGGGCGAGCACGCCGAGGCCGACGCGGTCCTGCGGGAGATCGAGGCGAGCGTCGCGGCGGAGAAGGGCCCCCTCCCCGAACCCGCGCCCCCGGTCGCCGAGACGCCGTCGACGAAGGCGCCGCTGCGGCTGCTCCTGCGGAAGAAGTACCTGCTCCCGACGCTGCTGCTCACCGTGCTGTGGACGACGCAGACCATCGGCTTCTTCGGCTACTCCAGCTGGGCGCCCACCCTGCTGGCCAAGGAGGGCTTCAGCGTCGAGAAGTCCGTCTTCTACGTGGCGCTCACCACGGTCGGCGCGCCGCTCGGCTGCTACCTGGCCTCCCTGGTCACCGACCGGTTCGAGCGCAAGTGGTGCCTGGTCGCCTTCGGCACGGTGATCGCCGGCTGCGGCCTGCTGTACGGGCTCACCTTCGACCCGGTCCTCATCATCGTGTTCGGCTTCCTGGTGAACCTCTTCGAGCGCGGCTACACCGCCCTCGCCTACGCCTACTCCCCCGAGCTGTTCGACACCCGCAGCCGCTCCCTGGGCACCAGCGTCTCCTACGGCTTCGGCCGCCTGTCGAACGCCGCCGGCCCACTGATCGTCGCCGCGCTCTACAACGGCCACGGCTACCGGAGCGTCTTCTGCTTCATCGCCGGCACCTGGCTGGTCGGCGCGATCACCCTGGCCGTCTTCGGCACCCGCACCCGCTCGGCCCGCCTCGCCGAGGCGGCCCGGCAGCGGGAGGGTGCGCCGGCCTGAACGGGCGGCGGGTGCCGGCCGTGACCGGCGGCCGGACCGGTGTGGTATTCGTCTCGCCGTCGCCGGTCCGGTGGGTCCGCCGGCATCCCGCCCACAGTGGCCGCCGGGCTGCCGCCCCGGCCCGTCGGACGAGGTCAGGGCAGTGCGGCCCGGGACGCCCGGGGGCGACACTGCGGTCCGGGCGGATCAATATCTATGGCCGTGAAGTGAGGAATTGACACGGGGCCCCGGGAATATTCCCCCGGCGGCGGGCGGAGTGGAAATATCTGGCGGGCAGGGCCGAAGCCGACATGCTAGTGTCGACGCCAGTTGCAGTTTTGGTTGCCTGGAGGTTTTTCCGACGGGGTGATCATCGCGGCGACCGGAGCGCGCACAGGGCGTGTTCCGAGCACCGTCCCAGAGGAGATTCTCATGGCTTCCGGCACCGTCAAGTGGTTCAACGCGGAAAAGGGCTTCGGCTTCATCGAGCAGGACGGCGGCGGCCCCGACGTCTTCGCCCACTACTCGAACATCAACAGCCAGGGCTTCCGCGAGCTCCTGGAAGGCCAGAAGGTGTCGTTCGACATCGCGCAGGGCCAGAAGGGCCCGACGGCCGAGAACATCACTCCGGCCTGACGTCGTCGTCCCTGACGTCATACTTCGCAGCTGGGGCCCGCACCTTGGGGTGCGGGCCCCAGCTCGCTGCGTTTCAGGGCAACCCGGGGAATTTCCCCCCGGACTGGAAGCCGCCTTTTCCCGTGCGACTTCCCACTTCCCCTGCCCATCATTTCCGGCACGTTCTCGCGATTCTCTGCGCCACTCCATTGCTGCGGGAATTCCTTGGTACGCGCCGCGTCAAGGAAGGCTCCGTATGAACCGCGCACGGACCACCCGTCCGTACGACCGCTCCGGCGGCTCCGCATCCCAGCGCTCCGGCAACCGACGCCGGTCCCAGGGCGGCGGGCGCCGACAGGCCGCGCCCCAGGGCGAGTTCGCGCTCCCCAAGACGATCACGCCCGCGCTGCCCGCGGCCGAGTCGTTCGCCGATCTCGACATGCCCGCGCCGCTGCTGGCCACGCTCGGCCGGGAAGGCGTGACCGTACCGTTCCCCATCCAGGCGGCGACGCTGCCGAACTCCCTGGCCGGCCGGGACGTGCTCGGCCGCGGCCGCACCGGGTCGGGCAAGACCCTCGCCTTCGGCCTCGCGGTGATGGCCCGCACCCAGGGCCGCCGCGCCGAACCACGGCGACCGCTCGCCCTGATCCTCGTCCCCACCCGGGAACTCGCCCAGCAGGTCACCGACGCGCTCACGCCCTACGCCCGCTCCCTGGGCCTGCGGCCGGCCACCGTCGTCGGCGGGATGTCGATCGGCCGGCAGGCCGGGGCACTGCGGTCCGGAGCGGAGATCGTCGTCGCGACGCCGGGACGGCTCAAGGACCTGATCGACCGCGGCGACTGCCGGCTGGACGACGTCGCCGTCACCGTCCTGGACGAGGCCGACCAGATGGCCGACATGGGCTTCATGCCGCAGGTCACCGCGCTGCTCGACCAGGTGCGCCCCGACGGGCAGCGGCTGCTCTTCTCCGCCACCCTGGACCGCAACGTCGATCTGCTGGTCCGCCGCTACCTGTCGGACCCGGTGGTCCACTCCGTCGACCCCTCCGCGGGCGCCGTCACCACGATGGAGCACCACGTGCTCCATGTGCACGACACCGACAAGCACCGGACGACCACCGAGATCGCGGCCCGCGACGGCCGGGTGATCATGTTCCTGGACACCAAGCACGCCGTGGACCGGCTGACCAAGCACCTGCTGAGCAGCGGCGTCCGTGCGGCCGCCCTGCACGGCGGCAAGTCCCAGCCGCAGCGCACCAAGACCCTCGACCGCTTCAAGAACGGGCACGTGACCGTCCTGGTGGCGACCAACGTCGCGGCGCGCGGCATCCACGTCGACGACCTCGACCTCGTCGTCAACGTGGATCCGCCCATCGACCACAAGGACTACCTGCACCGCGGCGGCCGCACGGCCCGCGCCGGCGAGTCCGGCAGCGTCGTCACCCTGGTCACCCCCGACCAGCGCCGCGGCATCAGCCGGCTGATGTCCGCGGCCGGCATCGTCCCGCAGATCACCCAGGTACGTCCGGGTGAGGCGGAGCTCAGCCGCATCACCGGCGCCCAGGCCCCCTCCGGCGTCCCGGTCGTCATCACCGAACCGGCCGCGGAACGCGCCCGCCGCACCCCCTCCGCCGGGAACTCCTCGAACTCCTCGAACCGGAGCCGCCGCGGCCGTACCGGCAAGGGCAGGCCGACCGGCGCCGCGGCGCGCCGCGGCGCACGCCGGCCGTCCGCCGCCGACCCGGCGGCATGAGCCCGGCCGCACGGGACGCGATCGCCTCCCGTGCGGCCGGTCGCGGTCCCGTCGGCGGCAGGACCCCTGTCGCCGGCGGGACCGCGGCCGAGCAGTCCTCCGGCCGGCCCGTCCACCCTCTCTCCCTGTGAGGCACCATGCGCTGTGTCATCGCCCAGTACCCCTTCGAACTGACCCGGGACGGAGTCCTCGCCTCGATGAAGGGCGTCAAGCCCGAGCCCGTCACGGGTGAGTCCGTGACCATCGGCCGCCGCCGCTACCCCGTCAAGCAGGTGGGCGAGGTCATCACCCGTCAGGACCGCCGCGACTTCACCGGCCACGAGGTCACCCGGGCCATGACCCGCCTCGGCTTCACCTGCCACGCCCCCGAGCCCGCGCCCGCGCCCGACCCGGTTCCGGCCGCGTGGCAGCTGCTCGGCGGCACCACGCCCCCGGAACTGTGAGGGACGTGCGGTAGCCGCCGTTCGGCACACCGCGACACCGCGAGGGTCCTGCCGGCGTGTCCGGCGGGACCCTCGCGGCACACGGGCACCGGCTCACTGCTCGAAGTAGCTGAGGTCGCCCACGGTCCAGGCGCTGACGTCGCGGATCGCGACCCGGTACATCCCGCCCGTCTCAGGGATCCCGAGGCTGCCCTGGAGAATCCGCGCGAGGTGGAAGTGCAGGTGCGTGGGCGCCTCCTCGCGGTCGGGCCGCCCCTCCTCTTGGTCGGGCCGCCCCTCCTCGCGCCGGCCGGTGAAGACACCGGAGAACGGGCCCAGCCGGTCCGAGGCGCGCAGGACCTCCGCCACCCGCTCCCGCCACATGGCCTCGGGGGCCAGCCGGCCGGTGAGGACGGCACCGCCGGCCACCACGGTCAGCGACATCTGATTGCTCGGCTCCGACTCCACGACGGCGGCGATGGAGACGAGCAACTCATCAGCGTTCGGCATGGGATCGATTCTATTCAGGGACCGGTCGGGCCCGCCCCGTGCGGGCGGGGACGGGCTGCGGAGAACCGCCGACGGGGCCGGGGGAAGGTCCGGCGGAGGGCCGGGGCTCCCGTGCGGCCGGGGCGCGCGGGGCGACCGGCACCGAAGTCGGGCACCCGAGACCGGCACAGCGGCAGAACCGGCGCATGGTGTTGAATTCGTCCCGGGGCCCGGTGCCGTACGGCACGGGTCCCTCGACGCGTTGCACATCGAGGTGACATGACAGCAGGCAATCCGCTCCACGATCGACTGGACGACGACGACTACCCCGCGTACACGATCGGCCGGGCCGCCGAGATGCTCGGCACCACGCCTGGCTTCCTGCGCGCCCTCGGCGACGCCCGGCTGATCACTCCGCTGCGCTCCGAGGGCGGGCACCGCCGGTACTCCCGCTACCAGCTGCGGATCGCGGCCCGCGCCCGCGAACTCGTCGACAAGGGCACCCCGATCGAGGCGGCCTGCCGCATCGTCATCCTCGAGGACCAGCTGGAGGAAGCCCAGCGGATCAACGCCGAGTACCGCCGTGCGGCGGACGCGGCGGGCGGCGGCCCCGCCCTCCGGTCCGGCTGAGCCGGCTCAGCCCCGCGGCGCCCGCCGTACCGCCTGTCGCCTCACCTGTCGCCGGGTCGCCGTCTCACCCGCCGACGCGGCGGTAGGCGGCGCGGGCGTGTATCAGCCGCCCGGCGAGGGTGCCGGTGAGGGCGGCGGCGAGCAGACAGGCGAGCCAGAAGGTGTCCCGGTGGCCGACCCAGTCGAGCGTGCCCGTGGGCGGAATGCCGAAGGCGTTGAGGAACAGCCAGCACAGGACGGCCGTGCCGGGGGCCGCGGTGAAGCGCGCGCAGACGCCCAGCAGGGCGGCCAGCACGGACAGCGCCGCCAGGGCGAGCCCGGGCCGGTCCTGGCCGACGAAGGCGTTGACGAGCCCCACCAGCAGCAGCGCCCCGCCGAAGGCCGCGGACCACACCACGGGCGTGGCGACGGGATGGGGAACGGGCCTGGCTCCGACTCCGAACGGCGCCCACTCGATCATGTTCACTGCTCCTTCCGGCCTCTCACCGCTGGGCGGGGAGAGGTTCGCTGCCCGTCCGCATCCCGCGCGGTGAGGCGCTCGGCCAGTGTGGCGGCGAAGTCCTCCGCCCGGGAGAGCTGGGTGCGCAGATCCTCGACCCTGCGCCGGGCGGCCCGCTCGAAGCCGCGCACGCGCTCCAGGAGTGCCTCGCGCTCCTCGGGCGGCAGCCCCTCGCCGGTGTCGAGCCGGTCGGTGGCCGCGAGCAGGGCGCGCATCTCGTCGAGGGTGAAGCCGAGCGGCTTCATCCGGCGGACGACCATCAGACGGGCCACGTCGGCCTCGGTGTAGAGGCGGAAGCCGCCCTGGGAACGGGCGGAGGGGATGACGAGGCCGGTCTCCTCGTAGTGCCGGATGGTGCGCAGGGACAGCTCGGTCCGTGCGGCGACCTCGCCGATCTGCATGTGCGCGCTGCTCACGCGGGCTGCCTTCCTGGTCTCTCGCCGCCGCGGCGGCCGGCGCGGCCGCCGGACCCGATCCCTACCCTAACGTCAGGGTAGGGTTGCCGGGTGCCGGGTCGGCGACCACCGCCCGTGCCCCTGGCGCGGGACGCCGTCCCGTCGCCGTCAGCCGTGTCGGGGCCGACGAAGCCCCCGGCGAAGACCGATGTCCGCGGGAGAGAGCGTGCGCGTGCCCAGGGTGCCCCGCGCCGCCGCCTGCCCGCCGTGACCCTTCGCCCCCTACAGGCCTGGCGCTCCGGCGTCCGGCCGTGCCGTCCCTCCCGCGCGCCCGCCGTGATGCCACGGCGGCCCGAGCACGACAGGTTCCGTTCCTCTTGTCCTCCTCCCCGCTGTCCCCGGCCGCCCGGATGCGCGGCGTCCGCCCTCCGGCCTGGCTGTCCGACCCGAAGGTGCTGCGCACCGAGGTGCTGGCCGGGCTCGTGGTCGGCCTGGCGCTGATCCCCGAGGCGATCTCCTTCTCGATCATCGCCGGGGTCGACCCGGCGGTCGGTCTGTCCGCCTCGTTCACGATGGCCGTGACGCTGGCGGTCGTCGGCGGCCGGCCGGCCATGATCTCGGCTGCCACCGGTGCCGTCGCCCTGGTCATCGCCCCGCTGAACCGCGAGCACGGCTTCGGCCACCTGGTCGCGGCGGTGATCCTCGCGGGCGTCCTCCAGATCGTCCTCGGCGCGCTCGGCGTGGCGAAGCTGCTGCGGTTCGTGCCGCGCTCGGTGATGGTCGGCTTCGTCAACTCGCTGGCCGTCCTCGTCTTCATGGCGCAGGTCCCGGAGATGACGGGCGTCCCGTGGCCCGTCTATCCGCTGATCGCGGCCGGGCTGGCGCTGATGGTGTTCTTCCCGAAGGTCACCACGGTGGTCCCGGCGCCCCTGGTGTCCATCGTGATCCTGACCGCCGTCACGGTCGCGGCCGGGATCGCGGTGCCGACCGTGGGCGACAAGGGCGCCCTGCCGTCCTCGCTGCCGACGCCGGGCCTGCCGGACGTGCCGTTCACCCTGGACACGCTGACGACGGTGGCGCCGTACGCGCTCGCCATGGCGCTGGTCGGTCTGATGGAGTCGCTGATGACGGCCAAGCTGGTCGACGACATCACCGACACCCGCTCGTCCAAGACCCGCGAGTCCGTCGGACAGGGCATCGCCAACATCGTCACCGGCTTCTTCGGCGGCATGGGCGGCTGCGCCATGATCGGCCAGACGATGATCAACGTACGGGTCTCCGGCGCCCGCACCCGGCTGTCGACGTTCCTGGCGGGCGCGTTCCTGATGGTGCTGTGCATCGTCCTCGGGCCGGTCGTCTCCGACATCCCCATGGCCGCGCTCGTCGCCGTCATGGTCATGGTGTCGGTGGCCACCTTCGACTGGCACTCGGTCGCGCCGAGGACGCTGAAGCGGATGCCGGCCGGGGAGATCACCGTCATGGTGGTGACCGTCGTGTGCGTGGTCGCCACCCACAACCTCGCCGTCGGCGTCGTCGTCGGCGCCCTGACCGCCCTGGTCGTCTTCGCCCGGCGCGTCGCCCACCTGGCCGAGGTCACCACCGTCACCGACCCCGACGGCACCACCGTCGTCCACCGGGTCACCGGCGAGCTGTTCTTCGCCTCGTCCAACGACCTCGTCGGCCGGTTCGACTACGCCGACGGCCCCGGCCGGGCCGTCATCGACCTGTCCGCCGCGCACATCTGGGACGCCTCCTCCGTCGCCGCGCTCGACGCCGTCGAGACCAAGTACGCCCAGCGCGGCAGGACCGTCGAGATCATCGGCCTGAACGAGCACAGCGCCCGCCTCCACAGCACGCTCAGCGGCGAACTCACGGGCGGCGGCTGAGGGGCGGCCGCCGACGGGTGGGGCGTGGGCACCGCGGGGGCGGTGCCCGCCCGCTCTCAGGCGACGTAGTCGGTCGGCAGCGTGCGGTAGCCCTCCACCTCCTCCGGCACCTGGAGGCTCTGCGCGCGGGCCGACGCCACCAGCGAGTTCAGCAGGCTGCCCATGGCCTGGGACAGGGCCTCGCCGTTGTCGCCGCCGGGGTCCTCCGCGATGTACGCGGCGGCGGTCGCGATCGTGCTGAGCACCGACTCGCTGGCGTCGCCGAAGCCGTACGTGATGATGTGCGGCCGGGGCTTCCAGGAGCGGTCCTGGAGCGCGTCCAGGTCGTGCTTCCACGCGCCGGACGGCTTGTCGGTGGGCAGTCCGTCGGTCAGCAGGAACACGACGGGCCGCAGAACCTGGACGCCGTCCCCGGCCAGTGCGCTGACGTCCTCGGTGATCCGGGCCCTCAGCAGCTCGCACATCGGGCCCACGTTGGTCCATCCGCCGCAGCTGACCGTGGGCAGGGTCTCCAGCGCCTCGATGTCGGTCATCGACGTCACCACGTGCGGCATCGTGTTGAACGAGATCACCGACAGGTGGATGAACTCCGACAGCTGAGGGCTGGTGTAGAGGGTGTCGTAGATCTTCAGCAGCGTCTCGTTGAGGAGCTGCTCGTACGGTTTCATCGACGTGGAGGTGTCCAGGACCAGGTAGGCCGGCAGGCCCTTGGTCTTGAAGGTGCTGTAACCCGCCGATTCCTCGGTGTATCCGGTCATGTTCTCTTCTTCTTCCTTCTGTGCACGGGTGTGTCAGAACCAGCCCAGGACGAAGCGGGCGACGCAGAGTGCGACGATCAGCGCGCCGAGCAGCACCGCGGAGACGGCGTACCGCCAGGGACGGCCCGGGGCGGCCGGGGCGGCGGGGGCGGTGCGACCGCCTCCACCGGGCGCCTGTGCCGCACGCCGGGCGGCGGCCCGGCCGGAGCCGGAGGGGGTCCGGCCGGAGCCGGAGCCGGAGGTGGACCGGCCGGAGGTGGAGCCGGAGGTGGACCGGCCGGAGGTGGTCCGGCCGGAGGTGGACCGAGGGGTTGCCTTGGTCGAGCGAGGTGTGGTGGGCCGGGAGGTGCCGGGGCCGTTCGCCGCTGCCCCCGAGCCGGAACCGGACCCGGGCCGGGCCGGTCCTCCGCCGGTCGAGGACGGGGAAGGGGACGAGGACGAGGGCGAGGGCGAGGGTGCCGGGGCGGGGGCCGGTGGGCGGGTCGTCGCCGAGCGGTCGCGCAGGTTCACCGACCCCGTCACGTTCGACGCCGTGGCGCCGTTCGACGCCGTGGCGCCGTTCGTCCCCGCCGCGCCGGAGGCGGCACGCGGGGTACGGGCGGTGCCGGCGCCGGGGCCGACCTTGACCCAGGTGGTGACGTTGTCCGCGCCCGCCGCGGACCCCGGCCCGGCGGCCGTTCCCCCCGGCGCCGTCGTACCGCGTATCCGCCGCACCGCTTCGAGGAGTTCCGCGCACTCCGGCCGGTCCTGCGGCCGTGCCGCGGTGAGCGTCCGCCGCAGCAGGCCGGTCAGCGAGGCGTCCCCCTTCGAGGTCTCCACGGCGCGGAGCGCGTCGAGCGGGTCCTGGCGCTGGGCGGTGAGGCAGCGCACCGTCAGCACGGCCAGCTTGTAGCTGTCGCTGGCCACCGTCGGCCGCCGCGACCGGTCGGGGAACAGCGGGTCGGCCCAGCCGGGCGACTCCACCCACTCCCGGGAGCCGATCCCGCAGGAGTCCATGTCTATGACGAAGACCTCGCCCGTGTGCTGGTTCCACAGCGCGTTGCGGTACGACCAGTCCCCGTACACGACGTCGTGCCGGGCGAACAGGTCGCCCACCGCCAGCAGTTCCTCCACCGCCCGCAGCCGTGTGTCCCGGTCCGGCGGGCGCAGCCCGACCTGGGCGCACTTGTCCGCGTCCTGCATCAGCCAGTCCACCGGCAGCGGCGCCGGGTCCTTCCAGCCCGACAGCGCCTTGAGAGGCGCGTAGAAGCCGTCGGGCGCCTTCGCCATCACCACGCCGACGAGGTCGGAGCCGTCGTAGAGGCGGGTGGTGGGCCAGGACAGGCACCGGTCCACCAGGTCCTGGTCCGTCTGGGACATGCCGGTCGGCAGGTAGACCAGGCGCTGGAGGTCAAAGGCGCGTACGGCGTCCGCGGGGCGCTTGTAGAGCTTGGCGAGCCAGCCGGGGCTGCCCTCGATCTCGTACACCAGCCGGGACTCACCGTTGTCCCGGCTGATCACCGTCCCCTGCGGTGCGCCGGACAGCTCCTCGCGGGACGGGAACGGGCTGTCGGACCAGGTGCCCATCAGCGGTGCTCCTCGTCGTCGCACCAGACCACGACGGCGGTGCGGTCGTCGTGCATCTGGACCTGGTCGAAGCCGACCTGGTTGAGGAAGGTGCCGACGGCCGGCGGCCGGGCCCACCGTTCGGCGAACCACCGGCGGGCCTGGGGCCCGGTGGCGAACGCGTCCGCGACCCCGTCGGTCGTCACCGCCAGCACGCAGGCGGGCGGCAGTTCCACGATGCCGTGGTCGGCGCCGCGCGGGTCGTGCGGCAGGTACCGGGCGACGGCCGACGCGTCGAAGCCGTGCTTCTCCTCGCCGATCAGACGCTCCCAGTCGTCGCCGTTCAGCCGCCACGCGCTGACGTCGGCGATCGCGGCCAGCCACACCCGGCGCCGGCCGTTGACGTGCGGCCGGGCCGGCACGACGGCGACGACCGCGACGGCCCGCACCGCGTCCGGGTCCCAGTCGCGCTGCTCCGCCACCGCGATCATCTGTCCGGCGGCGCTGAGGAAGGCGGCGCAGTGGTCCAGCCGCTCCAGCGAGGTCCCCGCGTCGAGGGCCGTACGGACGGTGTTCACCAGCGCCGACACGGCCACCTGCGCGCCGACGTCGGAGTGGGCGCTGTCCGACATGCCGTCCGCCACGGCGATCACCAGGTGTTCGCCCGCGCGGTCCCGGCCGATCCGGTACGCGTCCTGCCGGGGCCTGCCGTGCGCCCGGTGCCCGGGGCCGACGACCGAGGCGGCGCGGATGGTCAGCCCGCCCAGCGCGGCCTCGTCCGCCGCCAGCCCGTGCGGCCCCGGCTCGGCGGGCAGCCGCCACGGCTCCCGGGACGCCCGCGATCCGCGGACGAGCACGGGCGGCCCCTGGTCGTCCGGCACCGGGAGCGCGAGCCCCGTGTCCCGCACCCGCCGGGCGGGGGCGGTGCCGTCCGGGGCGGGCGCCGGTCCGCCGACGACCTCGGTGATCCCGGCCACCGGCCGTGCCGGCCGTGGGGAGGCGTGGCCGGTGGTTCCGGCGCCCTCCGGCCGCTCCCCGTACCCGGTGGACCCGGGGGCGGCCGGGTGGCCGTTCGGTCCGGAGAGCCCGTCGCCCGTCGTCGGGGAGGCGGGTCGGGCGGGGACGGCCGTGCCGCGGGCCGGGCGTCCGGTGCCGGCCCCGGAGGGCGAGGAGGACGAGGAGGGTGAGGAGGATGAGGAGGGCGGGAAGCCCGGGATCGCCGGGGTCACCGGGGTCACCGGGGTCGCCGGGGTCGCCGGCGTCGTCGGGTGGAAGTCCTCGGCCCCCGCGGACGGTGGCCCGGAGGCCGGGGGCCGCGCGGCGCGCCCCGCCGGAGGACGCGCTCCACGGTCGCTCCCACCCCCGGATCCGGAACCGACACCCGCACCGGCACCGGCACCGGCACCGACACCCTGGCCCGCTCCCGCACGCGGTGCACGACCGCCGCCCTCCGGTCCGTACCCGGAGGACCCGGACCCCGCACGCGCCTCCCGGTCGCCCTCAGGTCGCGCGGCGGCGCTGCCGTACAGCCCGAACTCACGGCGGACGTAGCCGTCGCCGGGCCCTTCCTGCGGGCCGCCCGCCGAGTCGCGGCCCCCCGAGTCGCGGCCCGCCGGGTCGCCGCCCGCCGGGTCGTTCCGCAGCGCGTGGCGGAGCACCCTGGCGACGGCGGCCACGGCGACGCCCGTCGCGGTGACGCCCAGCCCCTTCCAACCGAACAAGGCACTTCCTCCCGCCAGCAGTGCGGTTCCCGCCACGAGCAACGTGAGGGTCAGCCGGGTACGGCGGGCCGGCCGGACACCGCGACCCGGCCTGCCCTCGCCGGCGGCGCCGGAGGGGTCCCCGGCCGTGCGCGGTGTGTCGGTGGCCCGGTGCTGGCCCTGGCCCGGCCTCACGATCCGGCCCCCGGCGTGCGCCGCCCGCCGCGACCGCCCCGCGGGCCGACCCGGGTCTCGCCGACCACGTTGGCCGAGCCGTCCCCCGACGCGTCCGGTGTCCGGGGCGCGGGAGGGGGAGGAGGGACGGGCGCGGCAGCGGCAGCGGTCTGCGGCGAAGCGGGCGGAACCGGCGGAACGGGCGCTGCGGCACCGGCGGCGGCCGGAGACGCCGGCGATCCCCCGCGTCGCCGGGGTTTGGGCGGTTCCTGGGTGCCCGCCGCGGGAACCACCGTGCCGGCCACCACGGCCGGGCCTGCCGCCCCACCGACCGTCACGCCACCCGTGACACCACCCGTGACACCACCCGTCACGCCACCCGGCGTACCACCCGTCACGGTCCCGGCCGGTGCCGCGCCCGCCGGGAGCGCACCGGGTCCCTGTGTCAGCTGTGCGGGGGGACCGCCCGGTCCCGTGGCCGGGAGCGCGGCGGGGCCGCCGCCGAACAGCGGTGCCGGGCTGTACATCTCGTACCACATCTGCTGGGCCTCGGCGGGCTGGATGTGTCCCGCCTCGACGAGGTCCCGCAGCATCCGGCCCTTCTGCTCCACCGCCACGTCGTGCCGCTGGCCCAGCTCCCGCATGATCTCGTGGAGTTTCGACGGGTCCTGGGCGATGAGCTCGACCAGCAGGCCGCCCTCGCCGCGGGCCGCCGCGAGCAGTGCTTCCCGGCGCTTGGTCTGGAGTCGCTGGTCGAGGGAGTGCTCGGTCATCGCCACGTCGTGCCCGGCGACGGCGAGCTGCTTGTCGAACTCGCGCTGCTTGAGCGCCCGCAGGTGCCCGGCCGCGGCCTCGTCGAGGTAGATCCGCACGGTCAGGGAGTCCACGGTGAGGCCGGTCGCCAGCCGGTGCTGCCGGCTGCACAGTGAGCCGCGCACGAACGCGGCGAACTCCTCCATCCGCTCGATCCCGTACCGCGTGGCGTGCGGCCAGAGCAGGTCCCGCACGGCCACGCACACCGCCTCCTGCCCGTCGCGCACGGACCGGATGCCGCGGCGGACGACCTCCGCCGGGCCGGAGACCTTCCAGCGGGCCTCGAACGCGGCCTGGAAGGCGAATCCACCGGTACCGCTCTGGAGTGGCTCCGACCAGCTCACCGTGTGGTCGGAGAGGTCCACCTCGTACCGGAAGCGGTAGCGCAGGGAGCCGAACGCCGTGGGTTTGCGCGGCAGTTCGGTCAGATCGCCCTCCTCGTTGCTGAACAGGAGGGCCTGGCCCGGGCGGACCGGGCCGCCCCGGTCCGACATGCTCACGGGGAGCGGGCCGGTGAAGAGGGGTTGCTGTGCTGCGTCCTGTGGTGTCACGGTGTGCCGCTCCCTGCGTCGAGACGGGCGAGTAGACGGTGGCCGGAACGGGGTGCGGTGCGTCCCGCGGTGCCGCGGACCCAGCCGTCGGCCAGGTGCCGGAGGATCACCCGGGTGCGCCGGTCGGCGGCGACGCCGGCCAGCAGGACCGCGAGCGCCTCGCGCCCGCGCGGGTCGTGGTCGACCAGGCGGGCCCAGTCGGTGAGGACGTCGTGGGCCATGCCGTACGTGAGCGCCGAGTTGACCGTCTGGCGCCACAGGGCGGCGATGTCCGCCCGCTGCACCGGATCGTGTGCGGTGGCGGTGAGCAGCGCCGGCCAGACCGGTGCCCCGGGCGGCGTGGGCCGGCCTGCGGGGGACGGGGGCGGGGGGCCGACCAGGTCGGCCGCGGCGTAGAGGAAGGCCAGTTCGCCGAAGATCCTGCGCTGCGGGTCGTGCAGGCCGGTGACCGCCCACTGGTCGAGCAGGTCGAGGGCGTCGGAGCGGTACCGGCCGCCGTCGAGGGCCATGTACTCGGTGAGGCTGCGGCACAGGGCCTCGATCACGGCCACGTGCTGCGTGCCGGCCAGCTGGTGCAGCCAGCCCCAGGCGTTCTCGTCGCCGTCCTGTTCGAAGACCACGCGCCAGGCGCGGGCGGCGGTGGCCCGCAGCTCCGGGGAGTGGTCGTCCGCGCTCCACGCCATGACCAGGTTGTACGCGGCGAGCGCGTGGCCCGACTCCCGGGCGGCGACGCCGAGCGCGATGGCCGCGGCGTCGCGCAGCTCGGCGTCCTTGTCGGCCGCCCAGGGCCGCAGGATGCGGGCCCGTACGGTCTCGAAGCTGTGCCGGGCGAGGGTCCCGGCGCCGACCGCGGCGCGTACGCCGACGGTGGGCAGGCCGCGGGCCGCCGCGTCGCGCAGCCAGCCGGGCAGGGCCTCGCGTATCTCGTCGTACTCGCTCCACACGTGGTCGAGGACCCGTCGGGCGGTACCGGGGTCCTGGAAGCGGACGACCTTGCCGCGGGCGCCGCCGTGCCGGGTCGCGACCTCGGAGTCCACCAGCGCGGCACGGACGGCGTCCAGCCGGGCGGTGCGGGTCCCGGTGAGCTTGGTGCCCCGGGGGCGTACGGGGTTGTCGGGGCTCTCCTCGACCTGGAGCCGTTCCTCCAGGTCGCGCGAGAGGGTGGCCACCGTCTCGTAGGCCTCGCCGCCGAACACGGCGATGCCGATGGCGAGGCACTGTTCGGCGAGGTCGGCCATGTCGTGCAGCCAGTGGGCGACCGCGCGTTCGTCGTGGAGGTCCTTGCGGGCCCGGACCCGGGCGACGATCTCGTCGTCGCCGCCGGCCGCCGCGGCCTCGGCCAGGTCGCGGCCCAGGTCGGCCGCGGTCCGGGCGTCCGCGCCGGCGGCGAGCTGGTCGCGGAGCAGCCGGGTGACGTCGGGGCGGGCGAGGACGCGGCGGGCGCGGGCGGCGGCGGCCGCGCCCAGCCGCCAGCCCAGCTGCCGGGCGACGATCGCGGACGGGTCCGGGGCGCCGGGCGCGTCGGTCACGGCGGGCCGTACGCGCGGATCGGTGACCTGCACGGCGGCCTGGGCGGTGAGGACGAGCCGGCAGTCCGCGCGCCGCAGCAGGGCGTCGAGCCGGTGCAGTTCGAACCCGGTCAGCTGGTCGGCGCCCCGCTGCGGGAGGTCGGGCAGGATGTAGCCGACGCCGGGGGTGAGGGCCTTGTCGTCGAGGAGGGCGAGGTCGGTCGTGGGTTCGAGCAGGTGCAGGACGCGGTGTCCGGCCCGCTGGAGCACGGCCCGTGCCAGGGCCTCCTTGCCGGTGCCGGCCGGTCCCCGCAGGACGGTGACGGCACGGGCCGTCACCTCGCGGACGACCGTGTCGAAGCCGTCCGGCGGGACGAACGCCTCGCGGGTCTCGTCCAGGTTCTCGGCGGTCAGCCGGTAGGAGCGGGGGCTCGCGGCGGTGCCGCCGAGCTGGAAGACGTAGTTGTCGCCGCCGAAGACCTGGGCCGCCGAGACGCGCAGTCCGTTGACGGCGTCGCGTTCCGCGTCGAGCCGTTCTCCGGCGGCTCCGCGGGTGCCGCGCAGCGCCGTGAGGCCCTCGCGCAGGCCCTGCGGCGGGTCGGGGGTGCCGGGCGGGGAGGGTGTCGGTTCGGGCTTCGGCGCTTCGGGGGGTGCGGCGTCGGCCATCAGGCACCGTTCCCGTCTCCGCCGTGACGCGCCTGGCTGTCACGCGCCGTGCTGTGGCGTGCCTCGCTGTCACGTGCCTCGCCGTGACGCGCCTTGCTGTGGCGTGCCTCGCTGTCACGTGCCTCGCTGTCACGTGCCTCGCCGTGGCGTGCCTCGCTGTCACGCGCCTTGCTGTCGCGCGCCGTGCTGTCGCGTGCCTCGCTGTCACGTGCGGCGGGCTCGTCCTGGCCGGGGCCCCACGAGAACGTCTGTCCTCCGTGGACGATCTGGTCCCCGCCGAAGACCTGGTTCACGCGGTCGAAGTGGGCCCCCGCGAAGGGCCCCTGGCCGGCCGGGGCCGCACCTCCGGCCGCCGTCGACCCGCCGCCGGCTCCCGTGGACCCGCCGCCGCCACCGGTGGCCGTGCCCCCGCTCCCGCCTCCGGCGGGCGCGGCGCCCGGTGCCGGTCCGTGGGGCGGCGGGGTGTCGGGCGCGGTGCGGGTTCCGGAGATGCCGGGCGGGGCGTCGTAGCCGGGGACCCTGATCCAGGCGTGCGCGCCCCGGATCTCCTTGGCGTCGAAGGGGACGCACCGGAAGGTGTCGCCCGCGACGGACGCGTCGTCGTGGCGGACGACCTGCCGGTGCCACTCGCCGGAGACGGCGAGCGCGAGTCCGGCCCGCGTCCCGGACGCCAGCGCCGTGCGCAGCGGTTCGATGTCGACCAGGCGGCAGGCGGTGTTCAGCTCCTCGCCGACCCAGCCGGGCCCGTCGTCCGTCACATCGCCCTGGTGGAGGGCCACGCGCAGCCGCAGTGCGCCCTGCTCGTTGCTCGTCCGGGCGTGCGCGCGCAGCTTCTGGTCGAGCACGTCGACGAACCGCCCGGTGAGTTCGGTGCGGTCGACTCCGGACAGCAGCCAGAAGAATCCGTCTCCCCGGTCGGACGGTTTCGGTCCGTTCTCGGCATCGATCCCCGATTCCGAGAACGCCTTCCGGACGATTTCGTACAGGCGTTCCCTGAGCCAGAGTTGGACCGGATTGGCGCGCCGGCCGAATTTCTCGATGTCGACGACGACTATGGAGTAGACCTGAGCCTTGGGTTTCATGATCCGTCCTTCTTGCGAGAGATGCGACACCGTGGACCACCACCCCCGTGACCGGCGGCCCACGGTGCCCTCGTCATGCATATCCGGGGCCCGTTGCGCGCACAGCGTCAGATGACGCACAGCACCGGATCATCGAATGCCGCATCCACAACAGCGGTCACGGCGGCCACCGGAGTCACCCCGGTCACGCGCGGGCGCGGGTCATTCCTCGGCCCAGCGCCGGACTTCGGCGAGGTCCAGAACGCACGTCCGGCCGCGGCTGGTGGTGACCAGGCCGGCCTCCTGCATGGCACGCAGCGAGCGCACCACCGACTCGCGGGAGACGCCCGCGGCGCCCGCGAGTTCCTGCTGGTTCATGCGGACCGCGAGCGCGCCGCGCGGATCGTCGACCGGCTCCCCGTGCCGTACGGCGGTGTCCAGGAGGACCCGGGCGAGCATCGACCGGGACGACCGCGCGCCCTGCTCGGTGCGCATGGTGTCGGAGTCCCGCAGCCGCGCCACGACGCTGCGCAGCACGGCCAGGGTCAACGAGGCGTGGCTGCGCAGCAGCCGGTGGAACGCGTCGCTGCCGACCTTGACGCCTTCGAGCGGCTCGAGCGCCGTGACGGTCGCGGAGCGCCGGGTGCCGTCGAGACAGGAGAGTTCGCCGACGAGTTCGCCGGGACCGCGCAGGGCGAGCACGCTCGTGTAGCCGTTGTCGGACTCGGCGGTGACCTTGGCGAGGCCGCTCAGCACGAGCACCACGCAGTCGGGCGGGCCGCCCGCCCGCATCAGTGATTCGCCGCGGTCCCAGCCGCGGACCCGGCCGGCCGCGCGGAAGAGGAGCAATTCGTCGGGAGTGAAGGGTTCATGGCTCGCCCGACGGCCCGCAAAAGATCTTTCCTGTGACACGAAAAGGCCTCCCCCACCCTGTCCGCGTTGACGTCAGCTTACGGAAAAAGGGAGTTGGCGTGCGCCGAATGACGCAGACCGATGAGCACGGTCGGGATACAAGTGGAAGTGGCCGTTCATACCGGCAGGGACGCAGGGAGGAACACGTGTCTGATTCTTCGGGAAACTCGCCGTCCACCGCATCCCCGGTTTTCGCACAGGCGTCCACGGTCGAAACCGCCTGGCGCATTTACACGGCGCTCGCCGACTGGACGGGAAAGGTGGACACGAAGGCGGCATTCGCACTGACCGTCGAATCCGCGGCGCTCGCCCTCACGGCCGTGCTGCGTTCCTCGTCGCACTCCGGTCCCGGCGGGGCACCGCGGCTCGACGGCCTGTCCGCCCCGGCGCTGGCGACCGTCGGCATGGGGCTGCTGACGGTCGCCGCCCTGCTGGCCGTGCTGGCGGTCGTGCCCCGCCTGGGGGACGAGGGGGTCCCCCGGTCCGGACCGGGCTTCGTCTACTTCGGGGACCTGCGCGGCCTGGCCCCCGACGAGCTCGCGCAGACCCTGCGCACGACGGACCCCCTCCCCGTGCTGAGCCGCCAACTGGTGATCATGTCGAAGATCGCCTGGCGCAAGCACCGCTGCACCCAGGCGTCCCTGGCCCTGGCCGCCGCCGGCCTGGTGACGGCGGCGCTGGCCGCGGCCGCGGCGGGCTGACGGCCCCACCGGCACCGCGGGCCCCCACCGGCACCGCAGGCTCCACCAGCACCGCAGGCTCCACCGGCCGAACGCGTACGGCGGCTTCGGGGACCGGGGCACAGGAGCGCCGGGGCGCTGGGGTGCCGGGGCGCCGGAGCGCTGGAGCGCTGGGGCGCCGGGGCGTCAGCCGATCCGGGCGGTCGCGCCCGGGACCAGGCGGTGGTAGCGCGCGGCGGTTCCGGGGCCCTGGTCGCCGAGGAAACCGCCGACCATGGCGGTGCCGATGTCGTTGAGGGCGCCGTCGTGGATGGCGTAGGCGTCGCGCGGGGCGACCTCGCGGACGTAGTCGATCAGGTGGCCGACGGTGGACCACGGGGCGTGGACCGGCAGCAGCAGCGTGCCGACGGCCGCGTCGGGGACGGTCAGGGCGTCTCCGGGGTGGAAGAGCTCGTCGTCGACGAGGAAGCCGACGTTGGCGACGCGCGGGATGTCGGGGTGGATGACCGCGTGCCAGGCGCCGTGGACCGTCACGTCGAAGCCGGCCGCGGTGAACGCGTCGCCTTCCCCGACGGCGGTGACCCGGGCGCCGAGGCCCTCCAGTCGCCCGGCGACCGAGGAGTTGGTCCAGATCCGCAGGCGCGGGTGGGCCTCGGCCGCCCGGCGCAGCGTCTCCTCCGAGAAGTGGTCGAAGTGCTCGTGCGTGACCAGGACCGCGTCGGCGCCGTCCAGCGCCTCGGGCCCGGTCAGGCCACCGGGATCGATCACCAGCCGGTGACCGTCCTTCTCCACTCGCACACAGGCATGGCCGAACTTGGTGAGCCGCATGGCCGGCGTCCTCTCCCTCACTGGAGTAACTGTACAGCCAGACTGTACAACCAAGTTCCATTGCTCCGGTTAGGGTGGACGCATGGACATGGATGAAGAAGCACTGGCCGAGCTGGCCGAGGAGCTGCGGCAGTCGATCGGGGAGCTGGTCCGTGCCGTGCGGGTCGTGGACACCATGCCCGCCGGGGAGGCGGCCGCCCTCGGCTTCCTCGACCGGGACGGCCCGCTGACCACGTCCGACCTCGCCCACCGGCGCCGGGTGACGCACCAATCGGCCGCCAAGTCCGTCAGGGAACTCGTCGACGCCGGCCTGGTACGCCCCGAACCCCACCCCACCGACGGCCGCAAGCAGCTGCTGCACCTCACCGACACCGGCCGCACCCGCCTGCGACTCGAACGCGCCCGACGCTCCCGCGCCCTCACCACCGCCCTCCAGGACACCTTCACCCCTGAAGAGCAGGGACAACTGCACGACTGCGTCGCCCTGCTGTCCCGCCTGACCGCACGCCTCACCGGCGGGTGACCGAGGCCGCCGACGGACGCCTGGCACCACCCCGTGTGGCCCCTGACACCACCGCACCCGGCGCCAGGGGCCGCCACGGCCGGCACCCGGCACCGCCGCAAGCACGAACAAGCCCTGACCCTCGACTGGTCAATACGGGCCGGACCAGCAGTCGAGCACAGGCCGGACTCTGACTCCGCCAGGCTCAGAACGAGGAGCCCCGCCGACCTGCAAGGGCAGGAGGACGGGGCGCTTACTCCGATCGCCTCGCGGCGTGAGTGATCCGTTACTCCGGCGGTCGGCTGTACCCTTCCAGCACCGCCTTGCTCGTCGACCGGTCCACGAGCCTCAGCTCCCACGGTCCGGTGTTCACGTCGAAGTCCTTGCCGAAGCCCACCCACTTCCCGGCCATGCGCCGACCGGTCGGCTCGACCAGGAGCTGAAGGGCGCCGTGGTAGCGAGCTCCGTTGTAGTAGCCGTCTGTGGCTGTCTGCTCGACCCACGTGCCGGTGACCACGTTGCGATCAACGGTCAGGTCCAGCGCGAGCGGGCTGTCAGGATTGCCGCTCGCCCCGGGCAGGCTCTGAGCGGTCAGCCGGTTTCCGTGCTGGACGATCACTACGTAGTGCTTGCCTTCGTACGAGTCGCCCCGACTCGAAGAGAAGAATTCGTAGCGGCTGAGCCACACCCCCGAAAACGTCTCCTCGGTCGACTGCGCTGCGAACTGCCCACCCACAACGGCGGTGGTGGCACCCTCCGCACCGGCCTCCATGTCATGCCCTCCCTTCCCGTCCGCATGGACCCGTGCCATCAGCACCGGCAGACTGAACCCGAGGGCCTCGACCGGACGGCCGGTGACCCGTTCCAAAGCCCTGGCGTACACGCCTCGAGGCGTTCTGCTCGTGCCGGACTCCCAGCGCTGCACGAGACGCTTGGACGCCTCGTTCGGCTCCCCCAGCTCCGCTCCAGCCCGGCGGAGAGCCTTGGCGAAATCGTCCTGGCTCAAGCGCAGGCCGATACGCACGGCGCGCAGCACATCATTAGGCACCACGGCAGTCGTCGTCATGACGTCAAAGCTAACCGAACCACGGTTCAATGACACCGGTTTGACGCCTTGGCAGGCGCTCTTGACGCCGTCCTGAGCAACGCCGACCGGACGCCCCGAGTGTCGTCGTTACGGCCCCTGCCTAAGAGCACCATCGAGCTGTCCGAGTCCTACGACCAGGAGGGCCCACGCATGACGACCACCGACACGACGAAGACGGCGTACGACCTCATTTCCCCGGAACTCCGGGCCGGTCTCATCACCATGGTCCGCGAGGACTCCTGGCCGGAGATGACCGACGAGCAGGGCGAGCGCGGCGTGACCCAGATGGCATCCTTCCTCGCCACCGCCGCAGGCACCACGGAGAAGGCGACCCCCAGCCTCCGCGTGGACGTCTTCTGGCACGCGTTCGTGCTCCACACCAAGTCGTACGCCGACTTCTGCGAGGCGCTCGGCTGCGGGTTCATCCACCACGTCCCGGACCGCAACAGCGGACCCAACCCGGAGGAGGGCCGGGCCGCGATGCGCCGCACGGCCCATCTGATGCGTGAGGCCGGTTTCGACACCGACCCGGAGTTCTGGCCGGCTGACGGCGCGGCCGACTGCACCCAGAGCTACGCGGGATGCTCCGACAGCCCCGTAGCCAAGTAACTCCCGCGCGGGGCAAACAGCGACCCCGGAGCAGCAGCCGCCCGGTATCGTGCCGGGCGGCTGTCGCCGTGAACGAGAACGGACACGCAATGACTGACACTCGTAGCGCCGCCTGGGACACCTACTCACAGAGCAAGCCCCAGCGGAGGCAGACCAATGCCAAAGGCGAGACCACGTGGTTCAACTGGACCCAGTACGCCGACCACGGTCCCGGGCATGAAGTGCTCGCGCTCAAGTCCGGGGACACCGTTCTCGACCTTGGATGCGGGTCCGGCGGGAACCTCGCCCACCTCGCCACTCTCGGCACGAAGGCAGTGGGTGTCGACCTGTCCCCCGCACAGCTCGCCAAGGCCCGTGAGCGCTGGCCGGACGCGGACGGCACGGAACTGCACCAGGGCGACGCCGTGGCCTACCTCGCAGAGACGTTCACGCTCTTCGACGCGGTCTTCAGCGTGTTCGGCGCGGCATGGTTCACCGATCCCGCCCTCTTGCTCCCGCTCGTCCGCACCAGCCTCAAGCCAGGCGGAGTGTTCGCCCTCTCGCAGCGCCCCCCGGTCGAAGGCTGCTACGGCTGCCAGGCGTCGTACATCCCGCGAGGGGCCGAGAAAGACCCCGCCGTCGTGAAGCGGTGGGACTACGAGCCCGAGGTCTGGTGCTCGCTCCTCGAAGCACACGGATTCGCGGAGTCCACGGCGACCGTCCTCCCCGCCCCGTCACATGACCGGCGGACCATGGGCACGCTCCTCGTCCGGGCCGTTCGGGGAGACGACCCGCGAGCGTAGGAGCGGACCGTTCGGCACACGCTGCTGGAGAATGACCCCATGAGCATCGTCAAGATCAACGTACTCACGGTCCCCGCGGAGCAGCGCGAGACGCTGGAGAAGCGGTTCGCCGCGCGGGCCGGCGCGGTGGAGGGCTCCGACGGCTTCGAGTGGTTCGAGCTGCTGCGGCCGGTGGAGGGCACCGACACCTACCTCGTCTACACGCGCTGGCGCAGCGAGGAGGACTTCCAGAACTGGATGTCCGGGCGTGCCCAGGCGGCGCACGGCGGCGGCTCCGGCTCCGCGGAGGGCGGCGAGCGGCCGAAGCCCGCCGCGACGGACGCGACGCTGTGGTCCTTCGAAGTGGTCCAGCAGGCGGCACCGAAGCAGGACTGACGCGGTCCTGACATACCGTCACGCCGGGGCGGGAGACGGACCCGGAACCCACCCGTCCGCCTCACGCCCCGGTTACGTTTCCCTCAACCCCTGGTTGCGGCGCGGTGATCGGGCGACCATGGGCGCATGACTCTGGCCGAGCGTGCCCTGGAACGACTTCAAGTCTGGCCCGATCTCACCGCGGTCGCCGCCAGTTGCGGCGCAGGGCGGGCGATGCGCTCCGTTCACAGCGAGATACTCCACTTCCACTCCGGGCATGACGTGGACCTCCACCTCACCGTCCCGGCGATCCACCGCATACGTGACGACCTGCGGGCGTCGACGGCCGTCCGGGTGGTGCCGGGCTCCCGCTGGGTCACCGTCCACCTCGACTGCGACGCCGACGTCGACCTGCTGATGAGCCTGGTCAGCATGGCGCTCAAAGCACACCTGGCCGCCGCTCCGGGGGCCGGTCCGGCCGCCGGCTCCTGCAACCTGCACCGGGTGACGCTGGTGCCACGGGACGATCCCGACGACCGCTGACCGACCGGACCCGACAGGGGGGTGCGCTAACGTCCCGCCGCATGAGGGGACTTGCGGTGGTGGTGGCGGGGGCGTCGGCGGTGGGCGTGCTGGCGGCGGGGGCGCTGTACCTCGGACGACCCGCGCTGTACTTCCTCACCGAGTACGGCTGTGGCGACGCCGAGGACCGGCTCTCCGAGGCCCTGGCCGACGAGGAGATCCTGGCGACGGAACCGCCGGCGGGAGCCGAACGGGAGGAGTCCTACCGTTCCTGCGACGACGACGATCTCTTCGTGGCCGTAGGGGCGCGGTACGAGACCGCCGCGGCCGGCTCCGGTGACGTCGTCGGCCACTACCGGCGGGCCGCCCTGACGGACGGCTGGCAGGCCGCCTCCGTCGCCGGCTGCCTCACCAAGCGGGTCGGCCGCACCACCGCCTACCTGGAATTGGAGAACCCCGGCGGCGGCAGCTACCACGTACAGATCGTCGCCGACCGGGAGGGCTCCCCCTGGTGCTGAGCGGTCAGTCCGCCGGGTCCGCCGGATCCACCAGTCCCGTCGCATACCCCTCGCCGTCCCACCGCACCTCCCGTACACGGGTGACCGCCTCCCGGTCGAGGGGCCCGAAGACGTGCGGGAACAGGACGCCCTCGGCGACCCCGGGCGGCGGGACGGGGTCCGGCGCCTCCCACGCGCAGCGCGCGGTCAGCCGGTCCTCGTCCAGCAGCACGGCCAGCAGCGGCCGGGGCGCGGCCCGGTAGAAGAGGTTCACGACGGCGAGGGTCGTCTCCTCGTCGGGCGAACAGTGGACGAAGCCGTCCTCCGCGAGCGACGCGGGCGCGTAGGGCTCACCTGCGTTCGCCTCCCACTCGTCCTTCGGTACGACGTGGTAGATCATCGCTCGGTTGTACCAGGCGCTGCCGGTACGCCGCTCATCCGGCCGCCGCCGTGGCCAGCAGCCCGTACGGCAGGAGGACCGCGGGGAGCGTCAGCAGGCGCGGCCCGAGCGGCTGCTTCCTCGCCCGGGGACGCAGCACGTCGAAGACCAGCACCAGCACCGCGACGAGAAGCCCGGCCCCGACCAGCCCGGCCAGCACGAACCCGCTGTTCTCGATCTGGTCGTAGGTGCACCCGTCCAGGTCGCGCCGCGCCAGATCGCCGTTGTCACAGTGCCCGTGGGCGGCGTACCAGCGGGCGCACCAGACGAGCACGACCGTCGGTACGCCGATGGCCAGGTTCACCAGCAGCGCCGTGAAGTAGCCGCGGACGAGCGCGGCAGGGGTGGGGGCGGACATCCCGCCACCCTACGGGTGTGCGCACTCCCGGCCGCAGGAACGACCTCCGAGCAGGCCACCCTTCCGGCCGGCGGCGGGTGTCAGGGCCGACCGCCGGGAGAGGGCAGGCCCACTCCGCCCAGGACTGTGAGGTCGGTGCGGTGCGGTGGGGACGACAGCAGCGCGAGGACGTCCGCGGGGTCGGGCCCGTCGGCGCGCGCCGGAGAGGCGAGGGCCGCCTGCGCACTGGCCTCGTCCCGCCAGACCTCGGTGACGTGCACCGTGTCCGGGTTTGCTGCGTCCTGGCTGATCAGGTAAATCTCGCACCCGGGGAAGCCGTGCAGCCTCTCCGCGACGCTCACCAGAACGGCGGCGAGTTCGCCGCCCTTGCCTGGGTGCGCGGTCATGGTCATCAGTCTGCCGATCATGTTCAGACCAGGGTGGTGATGCAGAACGGGTGGCCGGCGGGGTCCAGCAGGACCCTCCATCGGTCGGGCTGGGGCTGGGTCGGGGGCTCGACAGCGCCCAGGGCCAGCAGGTGGACACGCGCGGCCTCCAGGTCGTCGACGCCCAGTTCGATGTGGGCCTGCTTCTCCTGGAAAGGGTCCGGCCAGGTGGGACGCCTGTAGTCGGCCAGGCGGTTGAACCCCAGTCCGGCCGAGCCCTCCTGGCCGAGCAGGACGAAGTCGTCGCTGGAGTAGGCGACGGGCAGACCGAGGGCCTCGCCGTAGAAGCGGGCCAGTTGGGCGGGGTCCGGGCAGTCGAACGTGACGGCCGCGTAGCGGATCGCGGGCGCGGACGTGCTTCCAGTGCTCATGGGGAAGACGCTATGCCGGGACCAGGACAGTTCCGGTCCTGGTCATGCGGGACACTTCACGGCGTGATCAGCACATCCGCCCGCCTGCTGCGACTGGTCTCCTTGCTGTCCGCGCGGCCGTCGTGGACGTGCGGCGAGCTGGCCGACCGGATGGCGGTCACCGAGCGCACGGTGCGGCGGGACATCGCGAGGCTCCGGGAACTCGGCTACGGCGTCGAGTCCGACCCCGGGCCATGGGGCGGTTACCGCCTCCGCGCCGGATCCCGCGTGCCGCCGTTGCTCCTCGACGACGAAGAGGCACTCGCCGTGGCCATCGGGCTGCGCGAAGCCGCGCTCAGCGGCGTCCTCGGCGGAGACCAGGCCGCGCTCTCCGCCCTGCTGAAGCTCCGTCAGGTCCTGCCGGGCCGGATCGCGGACCGGCTGGGCGAGATGGACGCCGCCTTCGTCCACACCCCACGGCCCGACGCGCCGCAGATCGCGCCCGGCATGCTGCTGGAACTGGCCGGCGCGTGTCGCCGGGCGGAGCGTTGCCGCCTGTCGTACCGCGACCGGGAGGGGACAGCCACGGTCCGGGACGTCGACCCGTACCGCCTGGTGCACACGGGACGCCGTTGGTACTTCGTCGCCCTGGACGTGACGCGGGACGAGTGGCGTACCTTCCGGGCCGACAGGGTCGGCCGGATAGAGCCGACCGGGCGCCCGGTGGAACTCATCGACCCACCTGACCCGGCTCTGCTCGTCTCCCGCTCCATCGCGACCGGCGCCTACCCGCTCCACGTGACGATCCGCCTCCCGCTGCCCATGGACCAGGCGCTGCGACTGATCCCGCGGACGGTCGGCACCCACCGCCCGGAAGGCCCCGACGCCACGATCGTCGACATCGGCGGCCCCGACGCGGACGGGCTCGCCAGGTACCTCCTCAGCCTGGCCACACCACTGCGGGTCCTGTCACCGGACGCCGTCCGGGAAGCCCTGCTGCGCCGCACCCGGGAACTGTCCGAGGCCAACGCGAACGGTCAGCCCGTAGTCCGCCTGGTGGATCGCGTACAGCCCGGCAGCGGCAGGAGGATCAGCGAAGGAGGCGACGGGTGAAGCCTTCGCGGATGAGGGATTCGTACGCTGCATGCACGTCCTCCGGGACCTCCTGCTCGATGGCGAATCCGAGCTTCGGATACTCGATGATCCGCTGAAGATCGCCGATGAGCATGTCCAGGACCAGCTTCTCGTCGCCGATGGACTTCACGTAGTCGTCGAACTCCAGCGGCTCCGACGCGCAGATGATCTCGACGTCGGGCCACAGCTTGCGGGCGGTCGCGAACGACCGCCTCTCCATATAGGGCTTCGAGACCAGCAGCACCCTGGTCGGGTGAATGCCGGCCGCCGCGAGGACCTCACGGGACAGGGTGATGTTCTGTCCCGTGTTACCCGCGTTGGGCTCCAGCAGGATCGCGTCGGCGGGGACACCGAGGTCGAGGGCGTGCTCGCGGAAGTGGACGGCCTCGCCACGCGGGAAGACCTTGGCGGTGGTGGGGCTGCTGCCGCCGGTGAACACCAGGTGGGGGAAGAGCCCTGCGCGATACAGCTCGGCGGTGTGGGCCGCGACGCCGAGGTCGTGGCTTCCCAGCCCGATCGCCACATCGACGGGCCCCAGCTCATGGTGCATCCGGTGGTAGTCCCAGATCAGCTCCGCCTGGCGCCGCTGACCTTCGGTGGTGAACTGCTGATCGTCGCTCACGCGTGTTTTCCCTGGTCAGCATTTGCCGGGGCCTTCTGGTGGGCCACCGATCGGTCGCCGCCTTCCGCCCCTACACCCTGCGGGTGATGCGAAGCCTGTGAGCGCCTCAGTCCCGGACGGCGGCGTACCGGACGAAGCGCGCCCAGGGCTGGGGTGCGAGGGCGAGGCGGGGGCCGTCGGTGACCTTGGAGTCGCGGATGTGGATGGTGGAGGGGGTGGGGGCTACTTCGAGGCAGGAATCGCCCTCGCTGCTGCTGCTGTAGCTGCTCTTGAACCAGGCCAGGGCGACTTCTACGCAGGAGTCGCCGTCCGGGCCGTCGCTGTAGCTGCTCTTGAACCACACCAGGTCTTCGCGGGTCATGTCTCTCCCAGCAATTGCTCGATGAAGGCCAGCGACTCCCTGGGTGTGAGAGCCTGCGCCCGGATGGTGCCATACCGCAGCTCAAGGATCCGCAGCTGCTTCGGGTCCGAGATGGGCCGACCGTTGTAGGCACCGTCGGAACGGCCGAGCGCCGTGCCGTCCGGGAACTTCAGCACCTCGATCCTTCCGCTCAGTCCGGGATGGGCGTCCGAGTTGGTCGGCATGACCTGGAACGTGACGTTACGCAACTCTGCGACTTCCAGCAGATGTTCGAGTTGCTGACGCCACACCATTGTGCCTCCGACCGGCCGACGCAGTGTCGCCTCTTCCTGGACGAAGCTGAGCGCAGGCGCAGGCGACCTCTCGAAGATTGCTTTCCTCGCCATGCGCGCGGCCACCCGCCGCTCCGCGTCCTCCGGTGAGTACGTCGGCTGCCAGACGTCGAGCAGCGCCCGCGCGTGCGCCGGGGTCTGCAACAAACCATGGAGACTCAACCCGACATACACGCCGAGCTCGATCGCCTTCGTCTCCAACTCGGTGATTTCCCGGACCTTCTTGGGATAGCTGACCCTCTCCACATCCGCCTTCATCGCCGAGAGCAACCCACCCGCCCCCAGCACCTCGTCCGCCTTGTCCAGGTACTCCGGTCGGGGAATCCGCTTCCCGCCCTCGATCTTGTAGACGAGGTCCTCGCCGTACCCGACCGCCGTCGCGAACTCGGTGGCCCGCATGCCCACCGCCTCGCGCCGCAGACGCAGTTGGCGTCCGACCGTGGCGACGACCGCGACGCCCCACTCGTCGTCGGGGTCGACCTCCCACCCCGGCTCGTCCGCTTCCCCCTTGAGGCGTGCCGCCTCTCCGTCGACCAGCATTCCGTGCCGCCTCTCCGCCCCGCCGACATGCCCGGACACGACCGGACAAGCGACCGACAGTGACCCTACGTATCGATGTCGTCACTGTTCACGGTAGGCGAGCCCGGCCACTCTGGGTGACGTGATCCACGAAACACACCAACTCGACTCGCCCCTGCGCAACTTCCACGCGCAGCTGTCCCCCACGCCTCGCGGAGCCCGGCTCGCCCGACTGCTCGCCACCGAGCAACTCCGCACCTGGGGGCTCCCGGCCGACCCTGCCGCGCTGATCGTCGCCGAGCTGGCGGCCAACGCCGTCACGCACGGCCGGGCCGACGGCCGCGACTTCCGGCTGCTGCTGTACGTCGTCGGCGACACCCTGCGCATCGAGGTCTCGGACACGCGCGGTGACCGTACGCCGTGCGTCGAGCGGGTGTCCCCGGACAGCGAGTCCGGGCGGGGGCTGGTTCTCGTGGACGCGCTGGCGGCGCGGTGGGGAGTCTGCGAGGGACCGGCGTCGCGCAAGACCGTCTGGGCCGAGGTGTCTCTGGCACCGGAACTCGCGTCCCCGTGCTCCGGTGACACGGGCGGTCTCTTTTAAGAACCACCAGGGTGAAAGAACCCCACCAAGCCCCACCCCTCCCGCCCGCACGGCAAACTCACCCGGGTGGGTGAAAATGCCAACTCGGCGGGGTTTGGTGGGCATTGCCTGCCCTACGCTCAGCGCGACGACAGCAGACATGCGTCGGCCCCCGCCGGGACTGCCATCCCAGTGCGAGGGCCTGACCACCGAGGAAGGCAAACACTTCCCAGATGGGTAACGAAAACCCTAGCGCGCCTGCGCGCTCCCAGTCCCGGCTTGGCGCCAACCACCACCCGAACCGGCGGTGTCCAGGCGGCTTGCTGCACGAGAACGCCCGCCACACCACCCACTTCACGGTGGTCGGCAACCACCTGGCCCAGCACCCCGAGCTCTCGCTGCTGGCGATCGGGCTGGGCGTGCACATCCAGTCGCTGCCGAAGGGCGCCCGCGTGGACATCAAGTCCCTCGCCGCCCGCTTCCCCGAGGGCGCGACGCGGATCGCCGCCGCCCTGCGGGAGCTGGAGGCGCACGGCTACTTGCGGCGCGAGCGCACCCGCGTGCCCGGCGGCCGGATCGTCACCCGCACGATCTCCTGCAACCGGCCCGGCCACCCCCGTGAGGCGACGACGATGACGGTGGCCGACGACCGCCGCCCCGCGCCCGCGCGGCAGCGCCCGGCCGCACCCCGCAAGGCCGCCCTGCCGGACGTCCCCCGTCCCTCCGCACCCGCCGCCGCTGCCCTGCACCAGACGGCGACGGACCTCCTCGCCTCCCTCCGCCGGCTCGACTCCCGCCTCCTCCTCTCGGCGGCCGACACGGCCCACCTGGCGCCGGGTGTCGCCGCCTGGCTGGAACGCGAGGTCACCCCCACGGCCGTACGCCACGCGCTCACCTCCGGCCTCCCCGAGGAGCCGCTGCACCGCCCGGCGGCCCTCCTGGCCCACCGCCTCACCGCCCTGCTCCCGCCGCCCCCACCCGTCCGGCCGCCCGGCCCGCCCCCGCCCGCCCGGCACCCCTTCCAGACCTGCCCCGGCTGCGACCGCCCCTTCCGCGCCCCGGAGCCGGGCCGCTGCCGCGACTGCCGCGATCACGTCCACACGGATGTCTGACTGCCCCCTGGAGGACACCATGAGCACTCAGGCCGACCAGGGGCACGACCTGATCCCGCGTCCCGCGCAGACCCCCGACGCCCTTCGCGCCGCCCTCGCCGTCGTCGCGCCCGGCCGTTTGGGAGAGATGCAGGCCACGCAGGACGAGGCGTTCGCCAAAGCGGTCGAATGGCAGTCCCTCAGTCCTGTGCGGAGCTGGGTCCTGACCTGGGCCAGGGATACGGAGATCGCCCGCCGTCCCGACCTCTCCAGCCGCTACGCCCAGGCCAGGAGCGACCTGGAGCACGAGGACGCCGTCATCGCGCAGGACGCCCTCAAGGAGCTGAGCGCCGTACTGGACGACGCGATGGAGGCGGTACGCGAGTGACCTGGGCCATCACCCCCAAAGGCCACCTAGCATGAGAGCGACGATCCTTGCCCCTGGGCACAGACGACGAGGAGCGAGCGCCATGACCATCGCCCCGGACGACGCGCGGCAGGACGCCTCCCACCGGTACCGGGCCATGCGGGACTTCGTTCAGTCCATGGACGACACCCTCCCCGGGAAGTTCGAGGTCACCAAGGAAGGAATCGTCCACGACATGATGGCGCCCGTCGGTCCGCACGAGCTGACCACCCTGCACCTGCGCAAACGTCTCGAAAAGGTGATGCCTGACGAGATCGTGGCCCACACGGGCGAACCGGACGTCGAAGACGAACCCGAGGGCATCATGCGCCGCCCCGACGTCATGGTGATCGCCATGGCCGACATGGAGGTCCCGGGCAGTTTCAGTGCCCGCACACTCATCGCCGCCGTCGAGGTCGTCTCCCGCTCCAACCCGGACAACGACTGGGTCGCCAAGATGCGCGACTACCCGCTGATGGGCGTCCCCGTCTACGCGGTCTTCGACCCGCGCACCGGCACCGGCGCCGTCCTCTCCGACATCCACCCCACCCCCGACGGCCCCCGTTACGCCACCCGCAAGGACTTCGTCTACGGCGAGGACGTCACCGTCGCCGAGTGGACGATCTCCACGGAGGGCCTGCCGCTGTACCCGGACCCCCGCTGACCGGCGACGATGACCATTTGTCGTACACGAGTTGAACACTCGTCGCTCAGCCCCCGCAGGCGGCCGGCCGTTCCTACGCTGACGCGGTGCGAGGACAGCGGCAGGCGACCGACGAGCGGCTCGGCAGCATTCCCGAGCGGTCACCCAGGGCTCTCCGGGCTCCCCGGGCGCCGCGCCAGGCGCCCCCCCTGCTCGGTCTCCAGCAGACGGCGGGCAACGCGGCGACCGCCCGTGCCCTGAGCACCGGCGGACCCTCCACCGCCCAGGACAGGGCACCCCTCGACGCCATCACCGAGGTCGCCGACGACTCCCTCGAACTCCCCCCGTACCTCAAGGACATGGACGCCCCCGGGCTGTCCTCCGCGTACGGGCTCACCGGGCACGAGTTCGTCGCCACCACCCTCGTCACCGTCGTCGGCCACCGCGACGAGACCATCGACGACATCGCCGCCGAACTCGCCGGCCGCCCCGAGAGCTTCTACGGGCAGGGCCGCGCCTTCGCCGTCACCGGGCCGAAGGGCCGGGACCGCTACGACGTCACGGTCACCGTGACGCCCGCCGACGACGACCGCCCGCCGACCTTCTCCCTCGCGCACGCGGACCCCGAGGGCGCGGCGACCAAGATCGACATGCATCACAACACGGGCGCCACCGTCGCCCAGTCCACCGGCTCCTCCGCCGCCAAGGGCGCCACCTTCACCGCGTTCGGGCTGGCGCCCGTCGCCCCGGCCGTGTGGGCGGGCGGGGCGGTCACCGCGTCCGCGCAGCCCTGGCAGTCGTCCCGCGACTCCCGCAGCCAGCGCAACGTCGCCGAACCCCGCGTCCTGCGCAGCGACAAGGGCTCGGTGGAGGTGCCGCGGAAGGTGCGCTACGGCGTACGGATCGCCAAAGACGGCACCCCGGGGGCCCAGAACTTCGCCGCGACCGGCGGGCTCACCATGCGGGTGCCGACCGAGCACCTGGTGCCGGTGTCCATGGGCGCCCCGGCCCGGCCGCGCCGGGTGAGCGCCGCGACCTCCCGGCGGGTGTCGCTGGCCGACTCCGTGGCCCCGCTCGCCGTCGCCGACCGGGCCGCGCCGCACGGGGGCGGCGGCGGGCTGTTCGACGCGGTCGCCTCCGTGCTGAACCCCTCCCTGACCTCGCCGGGCGCCCCCGGCCGGGCCCGGCTGTACGAGGCGACGGCCGCCTCGACCGTGCTGGAGGACATGCCCCGGCTGCTGCGCGACGGCGTCGTCGGCGAGGACCTCACCAGCCGGGACGGCCAGACCACCGGCACCTACCGGATGCGCGCCGCGATCACCGCGCTGGCCCCCGGCTGGGGCACCGGCAAGACCCAGCTGCGCACCCACCAGCAGACCCAGCAGTCGGTGACGGACACCGCCGGGAAGGGCCGGGGCGGTACCTTCGGCGCCGGTCCCGCGATGGGCGTGGGCGTCCTCGGCAGCGCCGCCGCCGTGCGCGGCACCGTCATGCCGATCACCGGCGCCCGCAAGGCCCGGTTCACGGTCGCCGACCAGACCGTCTCCAGCCGGCAGGGCGCGGAGGTCCGCGGCGACAAGGTCCTCTACCTGGGCACCGTCCGCTTCACCGTCGAGGGCAGCGGCCCCGAGTCGCCCCTGGTCAAGGGCGACCGTACGGCCCACCACGCCATGAAGGTGTGGATCACCCTGCGCGCCGACGAGGCGCAGGAACTGGGGCTGCCGCTGCCGGACGGGATCACCGCCGGGGACTTCCTCACCCGGCCGGAACGGCCCGCCGACGACCCCAAGGGCAAGGGGAAGGCCAAGGCCAAGAAGGGCAAGGGCCGAGCGCCGGTCACCCTCCGTCAGGACGAGGCCGGGAGCTCCACCGGGCCGGGCACCCTCGCCGGGCAGGAGACCGAGGAGGCGGTCGACACCGTGGACGCCGCGGAGGAGGTGCCCGAGCACCTCGTGCGGCACCTGCCCTTCGGCGCCATGGGGTCGAGCGTGGCGATCAGCCAGCTGGACACCGCGCCGATGATGAAGGCGGTGCTGGGCCTCTTCGCCACCGACCCGCGCCTCGCCGGCTACCTGCCCGCCTTCGGCGCGGAGCGGCAGGCGGGGAAGGTCAGCGCGGAGGAGGCGGAGGTCCAGCGGCGCAACTACCGCGAGCTGGTGACCGTCCTGTCGGAGACCAACCTCCGCGTCCACAAGGACCAGCTGCTGTCCACCGGCGTACGGGTGCGGCTGCGCCGCAAGAGCACCTTCCACGCGCACGACGTGCAGCTGCGGGTCACCGGCTCGCTCCGGGAGACCGGCTACCTCGGCGACGCCAAGGACTGGCTCGTGCGCAGCCACACCGGCGTCACCACCAGCGCGCAGAGCGGGCGGGCCAGCTCCCGCACCATCGGCGGCATGGCCCTCGGCCAGTTCCGGCTGATCCCCGGCGCCCTCACCGCCTCCGTCCGCGCCGACAAGACCCGTACCACGACCCGGCGCGGACAGGCCGGGCCGACCACCCGCACCGACATCCTCACCAACGGCTCCGAGGACGCGAGCGCGTTCGGCGCCGCGCTCGGGCTGAACGTCGACGTCACCATGACCAGCCGGCAGCGCAAGGCGGCCCGCGCCCTCACCCCCGGCGCCCCCGGCCATGACGTGCCCGAGGCCAAGACCCTCGCCGGACTGCGGCTGGACGAGCAGGACGTACGGCTGCTCACCCCGACCGCGTTCACCCTCGACGACGAGGGCAAGCAGCGGCTGGACGACGCGACCGCCGCGCGCACCGCCGCCCACCGGGACGTCCGCACGGACTTCGCGGCGGCCGGCATCGGCGACCTCGCCGGGCTCGCGCCCCGCCAGCTGGGCGGCAAGGGGGTGCGGGACTGGACGCTGGTGGAGACCGTCGGCGACGGGCAGCCCGTGCGGGACCTGGCGTTCGAGCTGCTGGCGAAGGCCGCCGCCCGCAACAAGGAGGCCCGCGAGGACCGCGCCCTCCAGACGGAGGGACTGGCGCCCCGCGCCACCCTGGAGGACCGCTTCAGCCCGCAGGCCCTCAACGCCGCGCTGCGGCAGGGCGTCTCCGCCGGATGGGTGGTGAAGAACCTGCGCCACCCGCGCCGCCTGAACGGGCTGTCCGGCGCGGTCGGCACCCGGTTCGCGCTCACCGGCCCGCGGATCGTGCACCAGGGCACCGGCCCCGGCACCGAGACGTTCGTGCTGGGCGGCCACCAGGTCACCGGCCAGGAGGGCAAGAGCCACGGCACGTCCGTGCAGGGCGGCCTGATGGGCTCGGAGAACGGCCCCGAATGGCGCCTCGGCGAGGGGGTGTCCGCCGGCCGCAGCCTGGGGTCGGGCGACACCTCCGCGCTCACCCTCTCCGGCACGGTCGAACGCAACGCCCACACCCCCCGCAAGAGCCCGCTGTACCTCGTCCAGTGCGACCTCGTGCTGCGCATGGTCGCCGAGGTGGCGGTCACCGGCGGCGGCCCGTACGTCGCCCGGGGCGGGCGTACGGCGCCGGGCGCGGTGTCGGTGTGGATGACGGAGGCGCAGGTGCGGGCGGCGGGGCTGCGGCTGCCGGGGGAGACCTCCGCGGACAAGGACGGCGGCAAGGGCAAGGGTAAGGGCAAGGACGCCGCGCCCGCCGGGAAGGACGGCACGTCCGCCAAGGGCAAGGAGACCGCCCGGGACGACGGCACCGCGCGGGATTCGGCGGCCGGGGGCGCCTCGACGTCGACCTCCCTCGTGCCCCCCGCCCCCGTCCCCGACCTCGCCCAGGGGCTGCCGCTGGGTTTCGGGATGATCGAGGACCTGCCCGACTTCGTGCCGCTGCTGGAGCGGCTGCGCGGCCGGATGGACCGCTCCCTCGCCGAGGACCTGCTGCCGCGCACCCTGTCGACGGACCGCAACGACAACGTGCAGCGGCTGCTGCGGGTCCTCGACCGGGACGGCTCGGCGGGCCTGCTGTCGAGCGCGATGGACGGCGGCGTGGGCGTCGAGCTGTTCGACGGGCGCAAACGGCCCTACCGGGCGGTGTTCCACGTCCGGCGGACCGGGCGGGGCAAGTACGCGGAGACCGCGTCCGACGGGCGGGACATGGAGTACATCACCTCCGCCGCCGCGCAGAAGGCCTCCGCGCACGACGAGAGCGACTCCCGGGGCGTCGAGGCCGTCCTCGCGGGCGCCGGGAAACCCGACGGCGGCGTCGGGCAGCTCAAGAGCGTCGGCGGGACGGGCGGCCTGGGACTCGGGTGGAGCGACTCGCGGCGCACCGCGTCCACCGGACGGGCCCAGCTCGGCGTCAAGACCGTCGCCGAGGCGTCCTCCGCGTCCTCGTCCCGGATGAGCGTGCCGATCGACGCCACCCTGGAACTGTGGAACGGCAACCGCCGGATCGCCCTCACCGGGCTGACCGGGCTGACCCTGACCCACCGTGTCCTCGACGCCGACCTCCACGCCCTGTCCCGGGTCACGCCCGTGCCGCCCCGGCAGGTCGGGCGGCGGGCCGCCGCAGCCTCCGACGCCCGCGCCGACCGGATCGGGTCCTGGCGGGCCGACGGCGTGCGCCTGCCGATGGAGGCGCAGGTCAACGGCTTCCAGGGCACGCCCAGGGTGCAGCAGGCGGTCGACGAGGCCGTCCAGCGGGCCGGCGGCGGCGACCGCTTCCGTACCGGCGGCGAGGCGGCCTTCCACCTGCTGCGCGAGGCGGTCTCCACCGAGTGGCTGATCTCGGCGCTGCCGCTGCTGACCTCCGCGGGCGTGGACCTGCCGCCGGTGCACGCGACCGGCGTGTCCGGCCAGGACCTGCGCGCCTCGCTGCACGCGCGGCTGCGCGAGGGCCGGGTGCTGGGCGTCGGCGACAACATGACCTTCGAGACGGTCGCGCAGAGCGGCCTGGACGCGCCGCGTCCGACGGGCGCGGACGGGCAGCAGGCCAACGAGCACGGCTCGTCGGCGCGCGGCCTGTTCGGCGCGGGCGTGCTCAACGCGGACGAGTTCCGTATGAACCAGCTCTACGCCACGGTCGACGGCTCCGGCAGCGGCACGTCGACCGCCGCGAACGCGGCCGGCTCGATGCCGATGCACAAGCCGAAGTTCGCGTCCGTACTGGTGCAGTTCACGCTGGACGTACGGGTGGTGGCGCGGGTGACGAACCGGGTGCGCGGCGGCCGCCCGTCGGTGGCCGTGCAGGAGGTCACCCTCCCGGCCCCCGTGGTGATCCGCATGCCGGACCCGGCGGTCCGCCGGCTGCTCACCGACCCGACGAACGCGGGACGGCTGAGCGACCCGGACGACCGGCTGGGGCTGCGCGCGGCGGCACCGCCCGAGGGGTCCTAGGGGTATCGGTCAGGGAAGGCCGGCCCGGCGGTTCCGGGCCGGCCGGCGTCGGTCACCAGTACATGACCGACGCGTTCCCCCCACCCCACGTGGCGTACATCCGGAGGCGGAGGACGTACCGGCGGCCCGCGAAGAGCTTGACCTCGAAGCGGCCGTTGCGGTCCTCACCGCTGTCGTCCTCACCGGTGACGAAGCGCAGGTCCTCGTCCGTGCCCTCGAAGAGGACCATCCGCACATCGGCGTCGCCGAAGGTGCCGAACCGGTACTTCTGGCTCTTCTCCGGGACGATCTCGAAATCGGCCTGCTCCCCGCTGCCGAGGCCGAGGACCGCCGACCGGAACGGCTGGAGCGCGTCCATGTGCGGGGCCAGCGGCGGATACCACGTGCGTACGTACTCCTTGTCCCGGTCGGACAGCCCCTTCGGGGAGGGGACACCGTTCCGGTACGCCTCCGGCCGCTTGATCAGACCCGGCCCGAACCCGTAGTGCATGATCGACTTCGGGTCCCAGTCCGAACCGCTCACCTGGTCCGTGGAGAGTTTCCGGACGATGTTGTGGAAGGTCGTCTCCGGTGGCCAGTTGTTGGGCGGGCCGCCCATGTACGCGTACAGCTTCGGCTCGTCCCACTCGATCCCCGCGAACGGGTTCTGGTGTTCGTGGTTGAAGCCGATCGCGTGCCCTATCTCGTGCCTGACCGTGGTCTTGCCGTAGGGCGAGGTCGGATCCCAGCCGAAGTTCATCGTGGCGTCGTCGACACCGATGCCGAGACAGTCCGTGCCGACGTACGACCAGGATCCGTCATCGGCGAAGGTGATCCGGATCTCCGATTCCGCGGGATTGTCCTCGGGGCGGAACCGCAATCCGATCCCGAGGTCCTCCCACTCCTGGAAACCGTCGTGGACCTCGGCCAGCCACTCCTTCTCCACACCGTTGTCGGCGCCGTCGAGGAAGCAGTACCGCAGCGGTGTACCGTTCACCCATTTCGAGTGGTTCTGCAGTATCGCTCTGGTCCGCGGAAGGCTGAGATCCGGGCGGAGCGCGGGAATTCTCTGCGGGGGCTGGGCGCAATACTGCGGAGTTTCGTTGTCGTTCTGAGCGACCATGACGATTGCTCCTGGGTCCTGCTCGTGGTCGGGGCTCACAGATCGACGTTCACGCCGCCGGGAAAGGCGTACGTGTCGTGCTCACGCATCGTCACCGTCTTCCACGCGGCGGTCGAACCGATACCCAGGCAGGAGTCGAACGGGTAGAGGTAGGTGTAGACAGGCCCGTAGCGGCCCTCCCACTTGTTCCCGTCGTCGGATTCGGCGTACCAGTAGAAGAACTGGTTGTTGTTGGGCGCGATGAGGATCCGCTCGTAGGGCTTGATGCGCCACCAGCCCACGGTCCGGTAGTTGCCGTAGGCCCCGCAGGCCTGCGAGTCCCAGTACATCCCGACGACCTGGATCGTCGAGGAATGGCTGTTGCGGAAGTACGGCATGATCATGCTCCTTGCTGCCGGGAGGCTTCCACGTGCTCGCGCCAGCGCTGGGCGAGCGTGGTCCGCGGCACGTCCTCCACCGCCACGACGGGAGGTCGCCGCACCGCCGTGGCCTCGTCGGCGCCGGCGGCCGGTGCCTCGTCGTGGACCGTCGAGTCGAGCCCGCCCCGGGCGTCCTCCTCGGGCGCCTCCTGAAGCAGTTCGACACCCGGCTCGAAATTCTGGAGCGGAGCCGGGAATCCGGTCGGTTGATTGTTGGACATGTCGAAACACCCCGTCGCTTTCCCCTGGCGCGGGTATCCCGAACCCTTCCGCAGCGAAACTGATCGACCTTTGAAGGGCCCGGCCCGGCCCGGCCTGTCGTGCGATATCGAAACGTTCAACGGGTGATTACCGTCGGCTGCCGCGGAATCCCGCCGAACTGATTCCCCTACCACCGATCCTGCTCCTGGTCCTACCGTTGCGCATCCCGAAAACCGCGTTCACCGCGCCAATTCACGGCATGCCGGCCCGACGGAGGAGACACAGGGTTTCGGCGTAGTCACCTGACGCCCGGTCCGTGATGATCTGCCAGTTCGGTGGCGCGCGGAACGTGACAGGCACGGCTTCCAAGATCATGGAGTTCTCTACACCCCGTGATCCGAGTGGAAGACCGTGCCTGTCGACGCATCATCGCTGATCCCGCCTGCCCTCGACCAGCTCCGCAAGCATCCCGAGGTCATATCCGACGAGGTCCCGCGCCTGCTGAAGCGGCTGGCAGAGGCGCCCGACCCGCGAGACCCACGCGGCGTACGGCACGCTCTGGTTGCCGTGCTCGCGTTGACCGCGTGCGTGGTTCTGGCGGGGGCGACCTCTGTGCTGGCAGTCAGCGAGTGGATCGCCGACGCCCCGCCGCACATCCTGGAACGCCTCGGCATACGTCTCGCCCCACTGTCCCCGAAGCGGTTCCTGCCTGCGCCGTCAAGACGGTCTACGCCGTCACCAGCCTGACCGCCGAGCAGGCCACCGCTGCCCAGCTCGCCGAACTCGTCCGCGATCACTGAAAGCTCGAAACCCTGCACCACGTCCGCGACACCACCTTCGCCGAGGACGCCTCCCAGCTGCGGACCGGCAACGCACCCCGCGCGATGGCCACCTGGCGCAACCTCGCCATCGGCGCCCTCCGCACAGCCGGAGTGAAGAACATCGCGGCCAGCCTCCGCCGCAACGCCCGCGACCCTAGCCGCCCCCTCGCACTCCTCGGTCTCGGTGATCACACACCGGACGTCATGCGACTACGCCGAAGCCCTGGCCGAGCATGCAGACGAGTGGACCGGTGACAACTTCAACGAAGCGGCTGCGGTCCTTCACTAGGAGGTCGGCGCGGTCGTCTCCGCAAGCGGCATGAACCCTGATGCGCAGGACCACTTCCGCGAGACGTTCCTCGCCCCTGTCCCGGGACGGCATCGCCGACGCCGGCAGGACCGCAGTCGAGACCGGCCGAGGCTGGAACAAGGGCGCGGGACCTCTCCTCGTCGTCCTCACCCCGGCCGCCTGACGCTAAGCCTGCCTGGCGAACTCTACGAACGCCGCCCAGGACGAAGGCCAAACGGTCATGGTGCCGAGGTCGCGATCCTTCGTGTCTCGGACCATGACCCTCTTCGGGTCATTGTCAGCCACCTCGACGCAGGTCTCGGTTCCCGTGTACGAACTCGTGCGCCAGTTGGGTGTCATGGTCATCGTCTCCTAGTCGGTCGGTATCCCGTCAAAGTGCTGAACGGCGGCGAATATGAGGTCTCGAACGGCTGTCCCGTAGACAGCTGACTGTTTCAAGAGGGCGAACGCTTTGGTGTACAGCTCGATCTCTCTCGGTTGCGTGACCGAGAACTCGGCCGAGTACGTCTCGACGAGAACGAGCTTGTCATCGAACATCGAGAAGGAATTGCCAGGCCATATGTGCACAGGGGCGGATCGGGGGACGATGCCCAGGCTCAGCCGAGGGAGCCGCATCACCGTCAACAGTCGATCGAGTTGCCCCTTCATCACGTCCGGTCCGCCGAAGTTGGTGTACAGCGCCTGCTCGGCGAGTAGCACATTGAAGATCCGGTCACCCCGATAGAGGTACTGCTGACGCTCAAGCCGTTTGGCCGTCGCGGCTTCCGTGTCGTCAGGGATCTCATAGAAGTCGCGGACTTGCTTGAAGGTCTCAGCCGCGTACTCAGCGGTCTGGAGCGTCCCCCAGACGAGCGTGGGGTGCCAGATCCGGAAGACCTTGGTCTTCGAGTAGACGGGTAGGGCTTTGCTCTGCCTCTTCTCTGCCCCGGTCGCCAATTGCCGGCGCCACTCAAGCCAAAGCTCGTCGATGTGACGAACTGTGGCGATCAGGTCATCCACCCGATCTTCGCGATCGGTCTTCCGGCACCAGGCTCGAATGTCTTGCTCGCTTGCGTTCTGCTTCCCGTTCTCGATGCGGGAAACCTTGGACTCCTGCCACCCAATAGCCAGCGCGAATGCCCGGCCGCTCGCGAACCCCGCATCCTTGCGGAAGCCGCGAAGCCGGGCACCCAGCGCCTCTCGTGCTTCTTGTGCTTGGTTGCTCACTGAAGGGTCAGGGCTTGTACTCGGCGTGGGGAATGGCGACGGCCCAGAGCAGGTCGCGCAAGCGGATGCACTCGGCCACGAGGTCGGGGTCTTCGACGATCTCAGACCCGAGCACTCTCCCCTCGGGGTCGAAGTGGCCCACGGCGAGAAGGCGATCGTCGTACAGCCACCAGTCGTTCCCTTGCACGGGGAACGTGACGCCTTCAGGCAGGAGGTGTCGCGGCAGCCAACGGATGTCCTCGCCGGTCTCGATGTTGAGGTCTGTGAGCGAGTGTTCCCAGGTGACGTACTGGCTGTGCGGCTCCGTGACCACACGAACGCGGCGCACGGTCTTACCTTCGCTCGTCGCGCCCTTGATCAGCGCCTTCCAGTCGTCGAGCCAGGCGTAGTCGTCGGGCTCGCCCCTCTTCCAGCGGGCATACGGCGTGTCTTCGATCGGCGAGCCGTAGTCGTCCCTCAGCTCCAGGTGGAAGGCGTCCCGTTCGAACTGTTTGAACAGCTCGTCACGCTGCGCGGGAGTGATCAGGTCCACTGTCTTCCTCCAGTAGGGCCGTGATCGAGGACTTGGGGACCTCGATGCAGGTCTCATAGTCGGGCATGCGCATCTGGCTCAGGGCTTGAGCGTGGGGCTGTCTCCGGGAGTGGAGTTCTTACCGAGGAACGTTAGCCGCATGGCTGCTCTCCCGTCCGCTGTCTTGCGCCGGATTGCGCGACAAGACGATGTTCGCGAGGCAGTTCGAGGCCGTCAATCGACTTGCTGCAAACTCGCGCAATCTCCTTGGGGCTTGGAAACCAACCGCTCTACGTTCGACCACGGACCCAACCCGCCCAGGCGGCATCGAGGGGAGAAGCGTGGTGGCGAGTGTGACCGAGGAACGCGCAATCACGGAGGCCGAGGCCAACAGCTTGACCGTCCACGTGGAGTCGATCTCTGCGACTGTCGACCTGGCTTGGGGCATGAAGCTCAGCACGTCGACGCGCACGGACATTGACGACAGAACCGGCGAGCTGATCGGGCACCTGAACGTTCTCGTGGGACAGCCCCTCGGCGAGGAGGACAGCCAGGACACCGTGCGGCTCCTCCGCATGGTGGAACGCCACGTGGCCGCAAGTAACCGGCCGACAAAGCTCGCCCCTGCCCACGACGCCTACGCCTACATGCGCGACTCGGCCATCTTCGCCAGTACGTTGCTGTCGGTCTACCAGAAGGCCAACGGAGCCAAAGAGGGATGACCGCCAAGGGACGGCTGGTGGGCCTCTGCTGGCTCTGCCGGAAGCCGGACCAGTCCGTGATCTTCATAGGCCCTGTGACGGTAAACGGCGTCACGGCTCCAGGCTTCGCCTGCGAAGGGTGCTGTGACTGGTCTCGCAGGTACATCCGAGCCTCCATCGAACAGTTGGACGCACGTCGCGCCTCATAGCTCCTCGCTCGTCCGTCGTTCCCCCGTACGGACGGGCGAGGCCCGAGCACCCACCCCCGGCTTTGGACGTCACAAGTCGGGCCGGGGGTGGGTCAGCAAGTGCACATCAGACCTGAGGAAGAGAGGACTTCCGAATGACTGTGGCACCCGAAAGGCCGGTCGCTCTGCGGCAGGGTCGCGACCTCGTGTCGCCCGAGCTGTTCGAGCGCCTGGTGGACTTCTGCGCCGAGGAGTACGGGCACGAGCGCTCCATGGCCGAGCAGATCATGAACGAGGCCCTCGCGTTCCTGGACGTGATGGGCCAGACCGGTGAGGGCATGTCGCCCTCTCAGGTCGTGGACCCCGGCTGGCACACGTTCATGCTCCACAGCCCGGAGTACACCGAATGGTGCATGACGCGGTACGACCGCTACCTCCACCACGCCCCGAACAGTCGCTACCGCGACCGCTCCGTCATGGTCGACGTGGTGACCAAGATCCGGGCCCACGGCTACGAGGTCGACGAACGGCTGTGGGGCACCAAGGCCGACTGCAACGAGCCCACGTGCTGCGGCGACGGCCCGTGCTGCGGCGACGGCCCGTGCTGCTGATTCCGGCCGCTGTCAGTGGCAGCCACTAGAGTCCGGCCCTCACGGTCCGGGACTCTGTATGAATAGGGAGTTTTCATGGCAACTGCCGAAGCATCCAAGGGCCGGGACAGGGTCACCGTCTACAGCATGTTCGGGCCCGTCTTCGGCTACGCGAGCACGATCGTGGAGGACCAACAGGTCGCCTACATCGGTCCGCTGACGCCGGGCGTCAACTGGCGAAAGCTCTGGCAGATGGCAGAGAGGTGCCACAACGACGGCGCCTCGGAAATCAGAAAGGCCCAGTGGATCATCTCGCAGGCGTCCCGCGCATTCATCTGCGGCAGTGACGTTGTCGTGAAGCTCCCCGACTCAGACTGGGAGATGGAGCCTGGTGGTTGGTTCGTGGAGCTCGACGGCTCCTGGTGCAACCAGGACGTATTGGTCACCGGCAACCTCACGGTGCCGGACCTCACCGCCGAGCAGATCGAATCGAAGTTCACCTACTACCCGCAGTACGCGGGATGACGCCCCGACCGCTCTCACTCTCACAAAGGTCAAGCGGCCGAGGCGCCCGGCTCCCACCCACCATCAGATGTCCGTCGTCACCAGCGACGCGATGCACACCCAGCGCGAGCACGCCGACTACCTCCTCGGCCGGGGCGGCCACTACATCGTGATTGCCAAGGGCAATCAGAAGAAGCTGCGCCGGCAGCTCAAGTCGCTTCCCTGGAAGGACATCCCGCTTCAGGGACGCACCCGAAGCGTCCGCCACGGCCGCTCGGAGATCCGCCGGATCAAGGTCGCTACCATGAACGGCCTCCTCTTCCCCGGGGTCCGCCAGGCTGTCCAGATCAAGCGTCGGCGCACCGACCGCAAGACTGGCAAGACCGCCGTCAAGACGGTCTACGCCGTCACCAGCCTGACCGCCGAGCAGGCCACCGCTGCCCAGCTCGCCGAACTCGTCCGCGATCACTGAAAGCTCGAAGCCCTGCACCACGTCCGCGACACCACCTTCGCCGAGGACGCCTCCCAGCTGCGGACCGGCAACGCACCCCGCGCGATGGCCACCTGGCGCAACCTCGCCATCGGCGCCCTCCGCACAGCCGAAGTGAAGAACATCGCGGCCAGCCTCCGCCGCAACACCCGCGACCCTAGCCGCCCCCTCGCACTCCTCGGTCTCGGTGATCACAAACCGGACGTCATGCGACTACGCCGAAGCCCTGGGAGGAGACACCGTCGCCCTTTGGAATGCGTCCGGTTCGGGATCGTGACGACCCCTGCGTCCACGGGACGGCCCCTGCGCCTACGGGACGGCCCTCAGGGCCTGGCCAGGGCCTCCCGCAGCTCTCCCCGCCGTCGTATCCCCAACTTGCGGTAGGTGCTGGTCAGGTGCGTCTCGACGGTGCGGCGGGCCACGTGCAGGGAGTCGGCGATCTCCGTGTTCGTACGGCCCTCCGCGGCGAGTTCGGCGATCCGGCGCTCGCTGGTGGTGAGGGCCGCGGAGCCGGTGCGGGCGGTGCCGCTGCGGCGGGCGCCGCCCGCGCGCAGGGCGTGCTCGGCCCGGGTCAGCAGGCGGACCGAGCCGAGGCGTTCGGCGCGCTCGGCGGCCTCGCGCAGGCACTCCCGGCCCAGGGCGCGTTCCCCCGCCGTGGTCAGCAGCCGGCCCCGGGTGAGCAGGGCGGCGATCAGTTCGCCGTCGGCCGGTGACGTCCGCAGCAGGGCGACCGCCTCCTCGGCGAGCTCCAGTCCGTGCCGCCCGCCGGTCGCGCGGGCCAGGACACGCAGCGCCCGGCCGACCGTACGGGGGGTGCCCCAGACCCGGGCCAGCCGCAGCTCCTCCTCCGCGAGCGCCCGCGCCTCCGGCACGGTGCCCAGGGCGATCCGGCACTCCGCGGCGGCCGAACGCCACGGGGTGACGACCGGGCTGAGCACGCCCCGGCCGGACTGGCGGCGGCCGCACTCCAGGAAGTCGTGCAGGGCACCGGTGGCATCGCCCTCCGTGAGGCGCAGGACGCCCCGGGCGTACAGGAAACGGTTCAGCTCCCAGGAGTCGTGGGCCGCCCGCAGGTCGAACCCGTCCGCGAGACGCCGTGCCTCCGTGCCGCGGCCGGCCTCGACGAGGGCGAGCAGGGCGTGGGCGTCGGCGTTGGTGGGACCGGCGTCCTCGGGTGCACGGCCGGCGAGGAGCAGGTCGTACCGGCCGCGGGCGGCGGCGACGTCCAGGCGGACGTCGTGCAGGGCCCGCTGCATCGGGTGCAGCAGGGAGGGGAGCTGCCCGGCCATACCGCGTTCGGCGAGCCGCTCCGCCTCGTCGAGCTCGTCGGCCCACTGGGCGACCGCGGCGGCCGTACCCAGCAGGAACGGCTCGGCCAGCGGGTCCGCCGGCTCGGTCAGCAGCGTCCGCAGCCGGGCCATCGCCGACCGGGCCGAAGAGGCTCCGGCGGTCGCCGCGTACCGCACGAGCAGGGCCTGGCCGGTGGCGCCGACGAGCTCCGGGGAACGCTCGGCCGCGTCGGCCAGCCACCGGTAGGCCTCGCGGCGGACCGTCTGGTCCCGGTCGGACAGCAGCGCGGACGCCGTCCGCACGGTCCGCACCAGCTCGGAGTGGCCGGCCAGCCGGTCCTCCAGCTGGTTCAGCACGTCCACCGCCGTACGGACCTCGCCGCGGGCCGCGAGCGCGGTGCCCAGCGCGATCGCCGTCCGCACCCGGTCGCGGGGCTCCGCCGGCAGGCTCAACGCCTCGGCGAGGCGCGGGATGCCGGCCGGGGCGCCCGCCGAGACGTACTCCAGCGAACCGAGCTCGGTCAGCAGCCGTTGCCGCACCTCGTCGGAGAGCGGTTCGGCCAGGGCGCGGCGGAGGTAGGCGACGGCATCGCCGGGACGGCCCTCGCGGACGGCGACGGCGGTGGCGTACCGCAGCACCCGCAGCACCCAGGGCAGGCCGACCGTGCCGGTGCCCAGCAACTGCCGCGCCACCGGCTCGGCCCGGTCCCCGCGCCGCAGCATCGCCTCGGCCACCGCGAGACGAGCGGCCCGGCGACGGGCGGTCGGCCAGCCCGCGAGCACCGCGTCCCGCAGCAGGGGATGCGCGAAGCGCGGCCGTCCGCCCGCGTCCGGCCGCAACACCCCCAGCCGCGTCATCGCGGTCAGCCAACCGGCCACCCGGACGGGGTCGGCACCGGTCGCATCGGAGAGGAGAGCAGCCAGGGCGGGAGCGGGGGCGGGGGCGGGAGCCGGGGGGCTGCCTTGGGCGGGGGGTGGGGTGGCGGTGGCGCCGTACGCGGGGGGCGGGGCGGCGGTGGCGCCGTACGCGGGGGGCGGGACGGCGGTGGCGCCATGGGCGACGGGTGCGGTGGCGGTGGTGCCGTGCGCGGGGGGCGGGGTGGTGCCGTGCGCGGGGGGCGGGACGGCGCCGGGCGCGGTACCCGACGCGCCGTCACCGGCGGTCGTCGCGCCGGGGAAGCCCGCAGGTCCTCCGCCGACGGTGCCGGCCCCGTCGGCGGGGGCCGGAGGGACGGCGGAGGCATCGGTGCCGTAGCCGGAGGCTGGGGGAACGACAACAGAGGCGTCCGCGCCGTAGGCGGAGGCCGGAGGAACAACAAAGGCGTCCGCGCCGTAGACGGAGGCCGGAGGACCGGCGGGGGCGTCGGCCGTGTCGGCGGGGGCCGGGGCGTCGAACGGTGCGTCGGCGGACGCCGGACCGCCGCCCGGCGCGGGGGCCGCGGCGGCGGACGTCGACGAACCCTCCAGTGCCGCCAGTGTGCGGGCCACCTCCGCCGTTGCCGGGCCCGCGCTGTCCAGCCACCACGAGACGGCCGCCGGGTAGGCGCCGGGGTACAGGGCGGCGCAGGTCTCCGGGACGGCCGCCGGGGGCGGGGTGCCGTGCAGGTCCTCCAGGAGGGCGCGCAGCAGCAGCGGGCTGCCGGCGCCCGCGCGGACGCAGTCCGCCGTCCACCCGTCGGGGGCGGTGGGGAAGGCGTCCCGGACCAGTCGGGCGGCGGTGGCGTCGGTGAGCGGGGCGAGGGTGTGGGTGCGGACGAGGGACGGGGAGAGGGCATGGGTGAGGCCCGCGGGCTGCGGGTCGACGTCGTACTGGCTGCGTTCGGTGGCCACCACCAGCACCGCTAATCGGTCGACACGGCGGGCCGCCTCGGCGAGCCAGCGGCGGGAGGCCCCGTCGGCGAGGTGGACGTCGTCCACCGCGACCAGCAGCGGCGACTCGGCCGCGTACGCGCGCAGCACCCGCCACAGCCGGGCCGCGCTGTCCCGGTCGTCGAGGCCGGGCGCCATGTCGGCGAACTCCGGTACAGGCCCGAGGAGATGGAGGACGGAGGAGAACGGTACGGCGGTGTCCTCGGGGGAGCAGCGGACGCGCAGCACGCGCAGGCCGCGATCGGCCGCGTGGGCGACCGCCGCCTCCAGCAGTGCGGAGCGGCCGGTCCCGGTGGCTCCGCGCAGCAGGACGAACCGGCCGGCACCGGCGCGGGCGCGCTCGGTCTCGGCCGCGAACAGCGCGTACGCGTCCTCGCGTTCCCGCAGCGGTCCGGTCATGCCTGCCTCCTGGGGTGGACGGAATATCCCGCGCGCGGGTTCCGACGGGGGCGTACGGTCGTTGTGGCGATGCTCACGGCGGACTCCGGACGGTTCCCCACCTGCACCACGGCTACCGTCGCACCCCGGTTCACCTGCGATGACTCCCATCGGCGGCGCTTGTCGTGGTGGCTGCCGCGCTGCTCTCGTGGTCCGCCTCGTGGTGCTCCACGATTGCGCCCGCCCCAGCGGTCACAGAAGGGTGGAACATGACCTCCCGTCACCGGCCCCTGCCGGTCGACGGGTTCGTGAACAGGGGGGAAACGGTTGCTCAGCGCACCCCGGACACCAGAGACCGGAACCGGAACCGAACTCGGCATCGGTACCGGACTCGGCATCGGTACCGGCACAGGTGCCGGCCAAGGCGCGTCGCGCCGCACGCCCGTGGCCGTACAGGCCTCCGACCCGATCTCCCGCGAGGGAGCCGTCAGCCAGCTGCGGTCCCGCCCGGAGATCGAGCTCCGTGAGGAGTACGGCTCCGGCACGGTGGCCCTGCTGATCGAGGACACCCTCGACGAGGCCGCGCTGGCCCGGCTGCGCCGGGTCGTGCGCAGCGAGGGCGCGCGGGCGGTGCTGGTCGTGGGCACGATCCGGGAGACCGAACTGCTGGACGTCATCGAGTGCGGGGTCGGCGCGATCGTCTGGCGCCGCGAGGCCACCGCGCACCGGCTGGTGCAGGCGGTGACGGCCGCCGCGCGCGGCGACGGCGACCTGCCGGCCGATCTGCTGGGCCGGCTCATCAGCCAGGTGGGCACCCTGCACCGGGGTGCGGCGAACCGGCCGGGCGCGCCCTCCCTGGGCCTCGCGCCCCGAGAGGTGGACGTCCTGCGGCTGGTCGCCGAGGGCTTCGACACCGGAGAGATCGCCAGCAAGCTGTCCTACTCCGAACGGACCGTCAAGAACGTGATGCACGGGCTCACGACACGACTGCATCTGCGCAACCGCGCGCACGCAGTGGCATATGCCCTCCGGGAAGGCTACATCTGACCGAACGGGCAATCGAAGGGGGCCACGCGGGCAACACCCCCTGCCCGCCCTCCGACCCCGGCGCGCCTGCGGTCGGCGCGGTCCGGACGGCACGATCGGCACGGTGGGTGAAAAGGCCCGGCGAGCAGGGCGGTTGAGGAGCGCACGACGGTGATCCACGAGGTGGACGAGGTCCTCAAAGGCCTCCTCGGCGGCGGCGCGCTGGCGAACTCCGGCATCGACGTCTCCTTCGAGGCCCCGACCCGCGACTGGGCGGCCCGCCGCAACGCCCCCACCATCAACACCTACTTGTACGACATCCGTGAGGACGTGTCCCGCCGGCAGCGCGGCCAGATCTCGGTGCGCGACGAGCGGGACATCGTCGTACGCCGCCGCCAACCGCCGCGCTGGTTCCGCCTGTCGTACCTGGTGACCGCCTGGACCCGCACCCCCCAGGACGAACACCGGCTGCTGTCCGCGGTGCTGGCGACGCTGCTGCCGCGCGAGCTGCTCCCCGCCGACGAACTCCCCGGCGCCCTCGGCGCCCTGGGGCTCGCCGTGCCGATGACCGTGGCCGGTCTGCACACCGAGTCGCGTTCCCTCGCCGAGATCTGGTCCGCCCTCGGCGGTGAGCTCAAGCCCTCCCTGGACCTGGTGGTGACCGCGCCCTTCCCGGCGTACCCCGAGTACGACGCCGGACCGCCGGTCACCGAGGGCGCGGCCGTCCGCGTCCGCGGCCTGGACGGCGACCCGCCCTTCTCCGGGGAACGCGCCCACCGCCCGCACCAGGTGGCGGCGGCCCGTGAGGCGCGGGAGCGGCGATGACGGACGTTCCCCCGGGGGCCGGTCCCGCCCTGCTGTCCCGCCTGGCCGGCCTGCGCGACCGGGTCGCCGCCCTGGTCGACCACCGCACCACCACCGACCCCACCGCCGACGACCCGCTGCGCGGCCTGTACCTGTCCGAGGAGGCGGTACGCCACCTGCTGAACACGGCGCCGGCCGACCCCTCCGGGGAGGCGCGGGCGGGGGACGACCCCCACACCCTCGACGACCCCCACACCCTCGACGACCCCCACGCCCCCGGCGACGCCCACGACGCGCACGCCCCCCACGACCCCCTCGACCGGCTGGCCGCCCGCCTCCCCCTCACCGCCCTCGACACGGCGATCCTGCTCATCGCGCTCGCCCCCGATCTCGACCGCGGCTTCGAGCCGCTCTACGGCTACCTCAACGACGACGTGAGCCGCCGGCGGGCGACCGTCGGGCTCGCGCTGGAGCTGTGCGGGGCGCCCGCGCACCTCGCGGCGGTCCGGGCCCGGTTCCACTCCTCGGCGCCGCTGCGCGCCCTCGGCCTGCTGGACGTGGAGGAGCCCGAACGCCCCTTCCTGTCCCGGTCGTTGCGCGTCCCCGACCGGGTCCTGGCCCACCTGCTCGGCGACGACACCCCGGACGCCGCCCTGCACGGCCACCTCCTGCCGCTGCCGGAGCTGCTCCCCGCCGACGACGAGGACTTCGTGGCCCGGCTCGCCGCCCGGCTGCGGCGCGGCCCCCTCACCGTCCACCTGCGCGAGCACCGCGAGGGCGACGGCCTGGCCTGCGTCGCCGCCGCCCTGGCCGCCGCCGGTCTCGGCGCGCTGCGCTACACCGGCCCCGAGGACCGCGTCCCCGAGCTGCTGCGCGAGGCCCGGCTCGGCGGCCGCGCGGTCGTCCTGTCCGGTCTGCCCGAGCAGCCCGGCCCGCTGATCGCCGCGCTGACGGCGGCGACGGACGTGACCGTGCTGCTGTCCGACCCGCGCCCCTACGACCCGCACTGGAGCGTCCGCGACCCGCTGGTCCTGGACGCCCCCCGCCGCCGCGCGGGCACCACGGCCGCCTGGGCCGCGGCGCTCGGCCCGGACGCCGACGCGTTCGACCTGGCGAGCGCCGTGGCGCCGTACCGGCTCGGCGGGGAACGGGTGGCGCGGGCCGCGCTCGCCGCCCTCGGGCTCGCCGCCCTCGAAGGCGGGCCGCTCACCGCGGCCCACATCCGCCTGGCCGCCCGCCAGCAGTCGGCGTCCGGCCTGGAACGGCACGCCCGCCGCATCCGCCCCGACGTCACCTGGGACGACCTCGTCCTGCCCGACCGCCCCCTCACCCAGCTCCGCGAGCTCGCCCTGCGCGCCCGCCACCGCGACCGGGTCCTGGGCGACTGGCGGCTGAGCGCGGGCGGCGGGCGGGGCCGGGGCGTGCTGGGCCTGTTCGCCGGGGAGTCCGGCACCGGCAAGACCCTGTCCGCGGAGGTCGTGGCCGCCGAACTCGGCCTGGACCTGTACGTCGTCCAGCTCTCCTCGGTCGTCGACAAGTACGTCGGCGAGACGGAGAAGAACCTGGAGCGGATCTTCACCGAGGCCGACCGCACCGACGCCGTCCTCCTCTTCGACGAGGCCGACGCGGTCTTCGGCAAGCGCTCCGAGGTCAAGGACTCGCACGACCGGTACGCCAACATGGAGAGCGCCTACCTGCTCCAGCGGCTGGAGTCCTTCGACGGCATCGCGCTGCTCACCACCAACCTGCGCGCCAACATCGACGAGGCGTTCACCCGCCGGCTGGACCTGGTGGTCGACTTCCCGTTCCCGGACCCCGAGCAGCGCCTGGCCCTGTGGCGGCACGGGCTCTCCCACGTGCCGTGCGCGCCCGGCATCGACCCGTCCCCGCTGGCCAAGGAGTTCGAGCTGGCCGGCGGCTCGATCCGCAGCGCGGTGGTCACCGCCGCCTACCTGGCCGCGGCGCGGGACGAGCCGGTCGGCGACGGGGACCTGCTGGAGGGCGCCCGCCGCGAGTACCGCAAGGCGGGCCGCCTGGTCCCCGGAGAGGCCAACTGGTAGGCCCCGCCCGGCTCAGTCCTCGACGCGCCACTTCTGGTTGGCGGTCCCCGCGCACGTCCACAGCTGGAGCTTCGCGTTGTTGCCGGTGCCGTTGTCCTTGACGTCGACGCACTTGTCGGCCTGCGGGTTGACCAGGTCGCCTGCCTGGCTCAGCACGAACTGCTGGGCGGGGTTGCCGCTGCACCGGGCGAGCTGGATGACGGCCCCGTCCTCGCTCGACCCCCAGGCGACGTCCATGCACATGCCCAGCGAGCGGACGGTGCCGTCGCCCCGGAAGTCCCACTTCTGGTTGGCGGTGCCGGCGCAGTCGTAGATCTGGAGCGGGGTGCCGTCGCGGCCGACGCCGTCCTGGGAGTCGGTCACGTCGATGCAGCGGTCGGAGGCCTGCCCGATGATCTGCGTGCCGGGGACGGCCTCCGCGGTGGACTCCGTGTCCGATCCGCCGCCGCCCGAGCTGCTCGAACCGCCGCCGGAGGACGACGAGGAACCGCTCGTGTCCGAGCCGGTGTCCTGCTCCTGCGCGTCCTCGGACGGCACCGCGGCCTCCGGCACCGCCTCGGCGGAGGAGTCCGTCTTCGGCGCGGACGGCGAGGAGACGGCGGGACTGGGCAGCGAGGTGCTGCCCGCCTCGGCGAGCTGCTCGGTGGCACGGCTGTTGACCTGCGGCTTGTACGCGATCCAGATCATGACGAACGCGATGGCCAGCGCCATGCTCACGCTGAGCGCGGTGGCCAGCCAGCGGGGCAGGAACCCGCGCTGCACGAACGTCCCGTCCACCGCCAGCGGCAGCTCGCCCGACCGCTGCACGGTCAGCGCGTACGGCCGCTGCTCCTTGGACCCGAACCAGATGATCTGCCGGGGCTTCAACGTCGTGTCGACGAACACCGCCCGCCCCGGCTCGATCTGCACACTGCCCGGCCGGATCTCGTACGACAGGTGGTCCCCGGTGTCGGAGCCGGCGACGGAGGCGGTCAGCCGGGTGTTGCCGAGGTTGTCGACCGCGAGGCGCGGCCGCCCCCGGAACCGCCCCTTCACCACGGGCGGCACCAGCTCGGCCCGCACCTCCGCGAACGGCGTGATGGTCAGGTTGCCCTCGGGGACGGTGACCGCGTCGGGATTCTCCGTCGGCGTGATCCGTACCGCGTACGGGTTCGGGCCCGCGGTCGCGTCCGGGGTGCGGGGCGGGGCGAAGGTCAGCTCCACCGTCCCCGTCGTACCGGGGTAGAGCCGCAGCGTCGGCGGCTCCACGGTCGTCCAGGGCGCGACGGCGCCGACCGGTTCGAAGCGGTACTCGTCGACGACGTCACCGGTGTTGCGCACCCGCAGCCGCACGGTCGTACTGCCGCCCGGGTCCACCGTCGCGGCAGCCGGTTCCAGAGAAGTCCACAGAGTCACCTGTCGACGCTAAGGCGAGCGGCGGTGCCCCGTCAGGAAGCGGCGGGGCAGGACCGGTGCCCGAAAGGGACGTACCGCCCTGCCCGTTCACACCGCGTCGGACCGTGCAGATCCTTGCTCCCCGGGTGCCCCGCTCCTACTCGGAGGTGGGCCGGACGATCAGCCACTCCTGGTCGTCGCTGTTGGAGCAGTCGTACAGGGTGAGGTTGGTGTTGTCGCCGCCGGTGCTGAGGCCGGCCACGTCCAGGCACTTGTTGTTGGAGGAGTAGTTGCGGATCCAGTAGGCGCCGCTCTTCTGCTTCTCCAGCCACCACAGCTGGTTGTCGGCGGTGGTGCCGTCACAGGTGAACTCGGTGATGGGGGTCCTGATCGGCTGCGCCCCGTATTTCGGCAGGTCCATGCACAGCTCGTCCTTGACGTTGCGGATCTGGAAGAGCGGCCGGCCGCCCGGGCCGAGCTTCGGGTACTTCACCTCCAGGTTCCACAGCATGTTGTCGGCCTCGGACTCGTCGCAGGTGAACTGCTGGACCGTGCCGTCCAGGCTGCCCTTGCCCTCACCGGGGAGGTCGGCGCACTTCTTGGTGGTGGTGTTGCGCAGCAGGATCTTCGTGGCGGGCAGCACGCTCTCGGCCTTCTTCGTCGCCGACGGGGACGGGGAGGCCTCACCGCCCCCGCCGGAGCCGTTCTCGTCGTCCTGTGCCTCGGTGGCGGCCGGGGCGGCGGCCTCGACGGGCGCCTCCTCGGCGACCGACGGTGCCTCGATGGTGGCCGACGGGCTGGGCGGCGCGAGGGTGCTCACACCGGCCTCGGCGAGCTTCTCCGCCGCGAGGCTGCGCACCTGCGGCTTGTAGGTGAGCCAGATCATGATGAACGCGATGGCGAGCGCGAGGGTGAGGCTGAGCGCGGTGGCCAGCCAGCGCGGCAGGAACCCGCGCTGCACGAACGTCCCCTCCACGTCCAGCGGCTGGGCCCCCGACCGCCGTACGGCCAGGTGGTACGGATGCTCCTCCTTGGACCCGAACCAGATGATCTGCCGGGGCCGCAGCGTGGTGTCGACGAACACGGCACGGCCGGGCTCGATCTGCACGTTCGCCGGCTTGAGGTCGTACCCGAGCCGGTCGCCGTTGTCGGAACCGGTGAGGGAGGCGGTCAGGCGCGTGTTGCCGAGGTTGTCGATCGCGAGCCGGGGACGGCCCCGGAAGCGCCCCTTCACCACCGGCGGCACCAGCTCGGCCCGCACCTCCGTGAACGGCGTGACCGTCAGGTTGCCCTCGGGGACGGTGACCGCGTCGGGGTGTTCCGTGGGCGTGATCCGCACCGCGTACGCGTTCGGCCCCGCCACCGCGTCCGGGGTGCGGGGCGGGGCGAAGGTCAGCTCCACCGTCCCCGTCGTCCCCGGGTACAGCCGCAGCGTCGGCGGCTCCACCGTCGTCCAGGGCGCCACCGCGCCCACCGGCTCGAAGCGGTACTCGTCGACGACGTCACCGGTGTTGCGCACCCTGAGCCGCACTCGCGCACTGCCACCCGGGTCCACGGTCGTGGAAGCCGGCTCCAGAGAAGTCCACAGAGTCACCCGTCGACGCTACGGCCGCGGCGATGACGGCGTCAGGAGCCGCCGGGGCACGACCGCTGCCCGAAGGGGACGACCAGGCCTGCCCTTCTCCCACGGTGAAGCGGACCGCCTCACACGGTGAAGCGGACCGCCTCCAGCTGCTTCCTGTCCTCGAACGGGGCGCCGCCGTAGACCCACTTGCCGGCCTCGGTGCAGCCCAGCCCCATCCAGCCCTTGTCCGCGACGTGGGCGTTCTGGCAGACGGAGCCGTCCGTCACCTTGATGGTGTAGCCCATCATCGCGGAATCCGCCTCCTTGGTGGACCCGATGTACATGTCGATCCCGTCGGCCGCCGACGACCACTTGTCGCCCGTCTTCCAGCCCTCGACCATGTGGGCGCCGTTGCCCGACACACCACCGGTCCCGGCCACGGCGATGTTGAGGGCCTTGACGGGCAGGTTCTTGCCCGTCGTACCGGCCTCGGCGCCGTCGCACACCGGGTCCTGCCAGCCCTGGTCGGCGACGTAGGCGCGGTAGCAGATGTGCCGGCCGTCGCTGCGGGCGGCGAGCTCCTGCACGGCCGTGGCGGCGGTCACCTCCGGCTCCTCCTCCGTCTCCTCCTCCTCGCCCGACCCGCCGCCGCCTCCGCTGCCGCCGTCGTCGTCGGCGGGCGCGCTGGTGGCCGGGGCGGCGGCCTCGGCGGGCGCCTCCTCGGCGGCCTTCGGCGCCTCGATCGTGGCCGACGGGCTGGGCGGCGCGAGGGTGCTCACCCCCGCCTCCTCCAGCTTCTCCGACGCCGTACTGCGCACCTGCGGCTTGTAGGCGAGCCAGATCATCACGAACGCGATCGCCAGCGCGACGGTCAGGCTGAGCGCGGTCGCCAGCCAGCGCGGCAGGAACCCGCGCTGCACGAACGTCCCGTCCACGTCCAGGTTCTGGGCCCCCGACCGGCGGAGGGACAGGCTGTATGGATGCTCCTCCTTCGACCCGAACCAGATGATGTCCCGGGGCTTCACCGTCGTGTCGACGAACACGGCACGGCCGGGCTCGATCTGCACGTTCGCCGGCTGGAGCTCGTACCCGAGCCGGTCGCCGTTGTCGGAACCGCTGAGCGAGGCGGTCAGACGCGTGTTGCCGAGGTTGTCGATCGCCAGCCGCGGACGCCCCCGGAACCGGCCCTTCACCACCGGCGGCACCAGCTCGGCCCGCACCTCCGTGAACGGCGTGACCGTCAGATTCCCCTCGGGCACCGTCACCGCGTCCGGGTGCTCGGTCGGGGTGATCCGCACCGCATACGCGTTCGGCCCCGCCACCGCGTCCGGCGTGCGCAGCGGGGCGAACGTCAGCTCCACCGTCCCCGTGGTCCCCGGGTAGAGCCGCAGCGTGGGCGGCTCCACGGTCGTCCAGGGCGCGATCGCGCCGACGGGCTCGAAGCGGTACTCGTCCACCACGTCACCGGTGTTGCGCACCCGCAGCCGCACCCGAGTACTGCCGCCGGGGTCCACCGTCGTGGAAGCCGGTTCCAGAGAAGTCCACAGAGTCACCCGTTCGACGCTACGGCGGTGGCGGTGACGCCGTCAGGAGCCCACGGGGCACGACCACTGCCCGAAGGGCTTCCGCCCCCGTCCTATGAGGGCCGACGGGACCCCGGACGGTCCGGCGCCCCGTCGGCGCATCGCGGCTACTCGCCCGAGGACGTGGCGGGCGGGTACGGATCGGCGGTGACCGTCCCCGGGTCGTCCTGCGACACCACCTTCCCGGCGTGCAGCAGCGCGAAGGTGTCCCCGTCGATGGTGCCGGTGGCGGAGAGGCCCATCGCCTGCTGGTAGAGGACCACCCGGGTGCGCAGGGCGTCGTCCGCGACGGCGTGGGCGCGATTGCCGACGTTGCGCAAGTAGTGGATGTCGTGCCCCACGGACACGATCTGGGCGGCGACGACGTCGTCGGTGTAGGTGTCGTGGCCGGCCCACAGCAGCACGCTGTCGATCCACACCACGTCCGGGTTGTCGTCGCCGGGCTGGACGCTGGAGGTGTCCGTGCCGAAATGGGCCATCAGCAGGCCCGTCATGGTGGCGCGGCCCAGGTTGCCCAGGCCGTCCGTCTCCGCCATGACCCCGCCGTAGTGCTCGTCGAGTCTCTGCTGGGCGCACTTCAGCGCCTCGACCGTCGCCGCGTCCATCACGCCCAGGGTGTGCTCCGCGGTCAGCCGGCAGGGGTCCGACGTCTTCCACGTCGCCATCCTGGCCTGGGCGAACTGCACGAAGAGGTTGGGTCCGTCGCCCGCGCGGAACGGCAGCGGGCCGGTGGGCTCCGCCTCCTCGGTCTCCTGCGCGGCGGACCCGCCGGAGTCCTCCTCACCACCGCCGTCGCCGCCGTCGCCATCGCCGGTGTCCTGCCCGGCCGCCGCCTCCGGCGCCTGCGCCGAGGGCAGCGGCGCCTGGGAGGTGGGCACGGCGGGCAGTTCGGCGGCGGCGACCTCCTCCACGTGCTCCACGGCCCCGCTGTTCACCCGCGGCGTGTAGCCGAGCCACAGCGACACGAACGTGATCGCCAGCGCCAGGCCGATGCTGAGCGCCGTGGCCAGCCAGCGGGGCAGGACGCCGCGCTGCACGAACGTCCCGTCGACGCTGACGGGGCTCTCCCCGGAGCGGTGCACGGCCAGCGCGTACGGCCGCTGCTCCTTCGACCCGAACCAGATGGTCTCCCGGGGCCGCAGCGTGGCGTCCACGAACACGGCCCGGCCGGGCCGCACCTGGACCGAGCCCGGAGTGAGGTCGTACGACAGGTGGTCGCCGGTGTCGCTGCCGCTGACCGACGCGGTCAGCGGGGTGTTGCCGAGGTTGTCGATCGCGAGGCGCGGCCGTCCCCGGAACCGCCCCTTCACCGTCGGCGGGACGAGTTCGGCCCGCAGCTCGCTGAAGGGCGTGACGGTGAGGGTGCCCTCGGGCACGGTGACCGCGTCGGACTGCTCGGTCGGGGTGATGCGCACCGCGTACGGGTTCGGGCCGGCCGTGGCGTCCGGGGTGCGGGGCGGGGCGAAGGTCAGCTCCACCGTGCCCGTCGTCCCCGGGTAGAGCCGCAGCGTCGGCGGCTCCACGGTCGTCCAGGGCGCCACCGCGCCGACGGGCTCGAAGCGGTACTCGTCCACCACGTCACCGGTGTTGCGCACCCGCAGCCGCACCCGAGTACTGCCGCCGGGGTCCACCGTCGTGGAAGCCGGCTCCAGAGAAGTCCACAGAGTCACCCGTTCGACGCTAAGGCGGCGACGCCGGCGCGTCAGGAGGCCACGGGGCAAGGGAGGAGCCAGAAAGGCGGTGTCCGAAGGGACTCCCCCGCACGGCCCGCAGGTCAGCGGCCGGGACGGGCGGGTAGGGACCGGCGGCGGTGACGGCGCGGCGCGCTGCCCTCACCGCCGCCGGGCGCTCACTTCTTGTGCCACTTCGTGACCGTCAGACCGCCCGGCACCTTCAGCTCGAAGGCGCCGCCGATCGCGTTGTCCAGGGCGGCGGCCGGGTCGTTGCCCGCGCCGAACACGCTGATCGCCAGCAGCTCCTTGAGTTCCCGGCCCGTACCGCTGAACGCCTTCACGCCCTTCATCGCCTCCCGGGCGCCGTCGGCGTCCATGTTCTTGTTCATCCGCTCCAGCAGGTCCGGGGAGATCCAGCAGTTCGCGATGTCGTCCAGGTCCCACTCCGCGTACCAGTGGGTGTTGTTGAGCCAGTTGCGCGGCGGTACCTGGCCGTCGACGGCGACCAGGTAGAAGGAGAACTTGATGTTGCCCAGCGAGCGCCAGTCGGCCACGTTGGTGTTGGCCGAGGCCCGCCCGGCGGCCACGTTGTCGTACGTCGACACGATCTCGTGGAAGCTCGGCTCGGTCTTCGGGTCCCTGCCGGTGTAGTGCCGGATCGTCCACTTCTTGCCCAGCAGACCCTGGGACATCCTCTTCTTGACCGCGGAGGCCTTGCCCACTGCCGCGCCGGCGTCCTTGATGTGGGCGAGCATGTCGAACGGCGCCTGCCCCTCGCCGGGGGCGAAGTGCTGGGAGGTCATGTACTGCATCAGATCGTAGGCGTTGGCCCCGGAGTGCCCCGACATCTCCAGGGCGGCCATCATCTCCTGGGGGTTCTTCGCCTCCTTGAGGGCCCTGGCCCCGGCCTCCGCGGGAGTCTCCTCCTTCTTCTCCTCCTGGCCCTCGCCCTCGACGACGCGCTGGACGGGCGCGGACCCGACGGCCGCGGGCGCCGGCGTGTGGGCGTGGGCGTGGGTGTCCTCCGTCACCGCCCGCTGCACCGGCGGCACCGGCCCGCTCATCACCTTGCGCGCGTTCTCCACCGCCCGGCGCTCTCCCCAGTCGGAGGGGTCGGAGACCTTCACGCCCGAGCCGTTGTCCGTGCCGGGGACGGGGCCCGCCTGCTGATCCATGTAGTGGGTCAGCTCGTGCGCCCAGTCCTCCTTGGTCATGCTGCCGCCGTCGACGATGTGCGACCCGGAGGTGTACCCCTTGGCCTCCATGTCCAGCGCCGACCGCTGGGCGACGGTGTCGGAGTGGACGCGCACCCCGCTGAAGTCGGCGCCCTGGAAGCGCGACTCCATCTCGGTGCGCAGCGGGGCGTCCATGGGTCGGCCGGGTGAGCGCAGCACCTCGTGCACCAGGGAGCGGCGCTGCACGGCCGGGGCGTGACCGCAGTCCGCGTCGTGCTGGTGGCGTTCCTCCGCCACGGCCTGCACCACCGCCGCGTTGCCCGCCGTCCGCTGGAGCGCGAGCAGTGCGGCGGCAGGCCCGGTGGCGGTGTTCCGCCCGACGGGACGGCCCGTAGCGGCCTGGTTGCTGCCGCGGTCGCTGTCCCTGTCCTGCGCGCGCACGGGCGCTCCCCTCGACTGCCGGTAGACGTCAATCCCTCAGCATGCCCGGTCGCCGTGGGGCGGCGGAAGGAACTCAGGGGCAAGCACGAGGGCATCGCCCGGAGTCTGCCCTTCCGGGCAACGAGTCTGCCTCCGGTCCGGTACCGGAGGACGTTTCAGACGACGCGCTTCGCGCGTGAGGGTGGGAACCGACCTGACGCGTACCCCGAGGAGAGCACAGCATGCCGTCCTACCTGTCGCCCGGCGTATACGTCGAGGAGGTGGCCAGCGGCTCACGCCCGATCGAGGGAGTGGGCACCTCGGTGGCCGCCTTCGTCGGGCTCGCCCCGACCGGCCCGCTGAACGAGCCGACGCTGGTGACCAACTGGAGCCAGTACGTGGCGGCGTTCGGTGACTTCACCGACGGGTACTACCTCGCCCACTCCGTCTACGGATTCTTCAACAACGGCGGTTCGGCGGCGTACGTCGTCCGCGTCGGCGGCTCCGCGGCGGGCGCCGCCGGTGACGCCGGGTCCGCCGGTTCCCAGGCCGCCGTGTCCGGTGCGCCGGACCGGGCGGCGCTGCCCGCGGCCGAGCCCGCGCAGCTCGGCACCTTCACCGTCACCGCCACCGCGCCCGGGCAGAACGGCCCGCTGAGCGTGGAGGTCGCCGACGCGGAGGGCGAGGGCCCCGCCGAGCGGTTCAAGCTGATCGTCAAGGACGGCGACAAGCCGGTCGAGGCGTTCGACGTGACCGCCAAGAAGGGCAACCGCTCCTACGTCGTCACCCAGGTCAAGGAGCGCTCCAAGCTCATCACCGTGGCGGAGGCCGCGCCGTCGGCGCAGCTGGTCCGCCCCGAGAACCAGACGGTGGCCCTGGCCGCCCCGGCCGCCGTGTCCGGTGCTCCCGCCCCGGCCGCCGGGGAGGAGCCCGCGCAGACCGCCGGGCCCGCGCAGTACCTCGGCGACAGCGCCGACCGCACCGGCTTCGGCGGCCTGGAGGCCGTCGACGAGATCTCCATGGTCGCCGTCCCCGACCTGATGGCCGCCTACCAGCGCGGCGCGATCGACCTGGAGGCCGTGAAGGCCGTCCAGCTCGGCCTGATCGCGCACTGCGAGCTGATGGGCGACCGCGTCGCGATCATCGACCCGCCGCCGGGCCTGAACGCCCGCCAGATCCGCGTCTGGCGCCAGGAGACCGCCGGCTACGACTCCAAGTACGCGGCGCTGTACTACCCGTGGATCAAGTCCTTCGACCCGGCGACCGGCCAGTCCCGCCTGGTCCCGCCGAGCGGTCACGTGGCCGGCATCTGGGCCCGCAACGACTCCGAGCGCGGCGTGCACAAGGCCCCCGCCAACGAGGTCGTGCGCGGCGCGGTCGACCTGGAGCTCCAGATCACCCGCGGCGAGCAGGACCTGCTCAACCCGATCGGCGTGAACTGCATCCGCGCGTTCCCCGGCCGCGGCATCCGCGTGTGGGGTGCCCGCACCCTCTCCTCCGACCCGGCCTGGCGCTACCTGAACGTCCGCCGGTACTTCAACTACCTGGAGGAGTCGATCCTGATCGGCACCCAGTGGGTGGTGTTCGAGCCGAACGACCACGCGCTGTGGGCCCGTATCCGGCGCAACGTCTCGGCGTTCCTCGTCAACGAGTGGCGGGCCGGCGCCCTCTTCGGCGCCAAGCCCGAGGACGCGTACTACGTCAAGTGCGACGAGGAGACCAACCCGCCGGAGTCGGTCGACGTCGGCCGGGTCGTGTGCGAGATCGGCATCGCGCCGGTCAAGCCCGCCGAGTTCGTGATCTTCCGGCTGGCCCAGTTCTCCAGCGGCAACGGGGAGCTGGAGGAGTAGGCACCGCCTCCGCCTCCGCAGCCCTCGCCAACCTCCAGAACCCCCTAGAAGGACAGCCAGATGAGTCTCCAGCCGGGTGACGCCCTCACATCACACAATTTCGGGCTCCAGATCGACGGCGTGCTGGTCGAGTACCTCGCCGAGGTCAGCGGCCTCAGCATGGAGCAGGACGTCATCGAGTACCAGCAGGTCTCCGCGCAGGGCAAGCCGGTCACCAAGAAGATGCCCGGTGTGCAGAAGGCCGGCACGTGTACGGTCGTGCGCGGTATGACGCAGTCCGCGGCGTTCAACGAGTGGATCAGCAGCTCCATCCGCGGCGACATGGGCACCGCCCGCAAGAACGCCACGATCATGGTGATGGACTACCAGAACAGCCCGGTCAAGCGGTACAACATGCGCAACGCCTGGTGCAGCAAGATCGACACCAGCACGGTGAAGGCCGGCGAGGCCTCGGCCCTGACCGAGACCGTGACCATCACGTTCGAAGAACTGGTCATCGAGTAATGCGCCGTACGGCTGTCCGGGCGGCCGACGCGGGAGTGGGGACCAGCCCGGATTCCCCCGCTCCCGCCCCCGCCGCCGCGCCCGCTCCCGCCGCCGCACCGGCCCCGGAGGCGTACCGCCTGCAGACGGAGTTCCCCTTCGAACTGCCGCGCGGTTACGTCGACGAGGCGGGCACCGTCCACCGCGACGGTGTAATGCGCCTGGCCACGGCCCGCGACGAACTGGTGCCCCTGCGGGACATGCGTGTCCAGGAGAACCCCGCGTACCTGTCGGTGGTGCTCCTGGGCCGGGTCATCACCCGCCTGGGCACGCTCCCCCTGGTGCACGACGGGATCGTGGAGAACATGTTCGCCTCCGACCTGGCGTTCCTCCAGGATTTCTACCGCCAGGTCAACGCCGAGGGGCACACCCGCGCCTCGGTGCAGTGCCCGCACTGCTCGGAGCCCTTCGAGGTGGAACTCGGCGGGAGCCGCCTGGGGGAATCGTGACGTACGCGACCGACCGCATGCACGAGGAGATCGCGTACGTCGCCTACCACTTCCACTGGGCCCTGGACGACATCCTGGACCTGGAACACCACGACCGGCGCCGTTACGCGGACCAGATCACGACCCTGGTCACCCGGAGCGGGGCGGAGGGCTGAGACATGGGGTTCCTGGACCGGTTCCGGGCGGGACGAGGAGTTCCGGCGACGGGCGCGGACGGCGCGACGGGCGCGAACGCGTCGGGTGCGGGTACGAACGCGTCGGGTGCGGGTACGGCGGGCGCGTCGAGCGCCGGCACGCCCGCGCCGGGCGTCGCCGCGCGTCCCCGTCCGGCGGCCTGGCCCGCGCTGCCGCCCATCCAGCGCACGGCCACGGGTGCGGCCGGGGTCGCGGACCCGGGGTTCGGCGGCCGGCTGGCCACCTGGCAGAACCCCACCTTCGCGGGCACGCGTTCGCACGCGGTGCTGGACGGCACCCGGGGCGGCGTGCTCTCCGCCCCGGCCTCCGTCGAACAGCCCCCGCGCACCCGGCCGGCGGCCACATCCCAGCACCCGGCGGAGCCCGCCCCGCGGTCGGCCGCACCGTCGTTCCCGGCGCACGGCATCCGCGCCGACCCGGTGCCGCCCACGCCCCCGACGCCGGCACCGGCATCTCTCACGAAGTCCGCGCCGGCACCGGTGCAACGTCGTACGCTGCCGGCCCGGATACCCCCTGCCCCGACCGCCGCGACCGCCCCGACCGGCTCGGGTACCGGCGCGGCCCCGGTGGAGAGCGGCAGCGGTGGGGGGAGCGACAGCGGTGAGGAGCCGGTTCCGGGACCGGCCGTGAGCCCGCGGCCCGCCGTCTCCGGTACGCGGCCGACCGCACCCGAGCGCGGGGCCCGTCCGGACGCGCGTCCCGCGCCCTCGGTGCAGCGCGCCGTGACACGACCGGCACGACCGGAGGGCGAACGCCCCGCGCCGCGCCCGGCGACACGGCCGCAGCAGGGGGACACCCGTACCCCGCCGTCCGGTCCGGCCCGCGCTTCCGTCCCGAGCGACACCCCGCACCGGCCCCCGGTGCAACGGACGGCGACGCGGCAGGACGGGCCGACCCCGGCCGCCGCCACGACCCCGAACGCCACCACCCAGTCGGCTGAGCCCGCCCGACGCCCCGGCGTTCCCGACCGGCCCCCGGTCCAGCGGACGGCGGCACGACGGGACACCCCCGCTCCGGAGAACCGGAGCAGCGGGGGGCCTGCGGCGACTTCGGCGGCTCCGGTGACGTCGGCGTCCTCAGCGACGTCGGCGACCTCGGCGTCTTCAGCGACGTCGGCGACCTCGGCGTCTTCGGCGACCGAGTCGCGCACGGGCTCGGGAGCGGTCGGCGGTGCCGCTGCGCCCGGCCGTCCCACCGCTCCGGCACCCGGCGGCACCACGCCGTCGGCCGCCCCCCGGCCTAACGTCCAGCGCGCCGCGCTGGACGGCGACAGCACGCCGCCCCGCGGCCCGGTAAACGCACCCGCGCCGTCCAGCACCCCGCCCCACCGCTCCGCCACCGGCACTCCGCCAGCCTCCCCTGCCCCGGCAGGTGCCGCAGCCCCGGCAACCCCGACGACCCCCCAGCGCATCACGCCCCCGGCCTCGGCGCCCCGTTCCGCGCCCGGCGTCCAGCGGGCCGTCTCGCCCGGGGCGACTCCGTCGCGCCGGCTCGGACTGGGTGCCCCCACCTCGCGCACCCCGGCACCCGAGCCCGCCCCCGCCGCACCGCACCGGGCCCCCGTCCAGCGGTCCACGCCGCGTCCGGTGCCGCCCGCCACGGGCAGACCGGACCGGCAGCCGGCCCCGGCCGCACCCGCACCCGCACCCGCACCGGGCGGCGCGACCACACCCCCCGCGGCCCCCCTCCAGCGCGCGACGACACCGCCCCCCACCCCGGGCGCCTCGGCCCAGCGCCCCACCCCGGCCACACCCGCACCCGCACCCGCACCGGGCGCCACCGCATCCCCCGCGACTCCCCTCCAGCGCGCCACGACGCCGACCGCCGCTCCCGTCCGACGCGCCACCCCGGCAGCGGCCACCCCGGGGGCCCCGGCCCGGCACACCGCCCCGGCCACACCCGCCCCTCTCTCACAGCGCGCCGAGCGGGCCACCCCGCCTGCCACGCCCTCTCCGGCGGGCTCCGCCGGTGCACGCCCCCCCGCCGCGGTCCAGCGCACCGGGCGCACCACCCCCGCTCCGGCCCCCGTCACGCCCGTAGCGACTCCCGTCGGGACTCCCGTCGGGACTCCCGTCGCACCGCCCGCGGCCCCCGTACAGCGCACCCCGTCCTCCCCGGTTCACGCTCCCGTCACGGTGCCGCCGCCCGCGAGCCCGGCCACCGCGGAGCCGGCCCCCGTGCGGCGACCGGGTCCGGCGCCCGCGCCGTCACCGGCGGCCACGCCCGTACAGCGCGCCACCCCGGCCGTACCGCCGGCGAGCCCCGCCCCGACGGGCCCGGCTCCCGTACAGCGCGCCACCCCGGCCACCGCACCGGCTCCGGCCGTCACGCCCGCCCGTGCCACGCCCGCCCCGGGCACACCGGCGCGCCCCGCCGCCGCCTCCACCGCCCCGGCCTCCGCTCCCGCTCCCGTACGTCCGCCCGCCGGCCCCGGCACGCCCGCCGTACAGCGCACCGCACCGGCCTCCGTGCCACCGCCGGCATCCACCCCAGGGACGCCCGTGAACCACAGCCCCGGACCAGCCGTTCCTCCCGCCGTCCCGGCCGCCGAGGCCCCCGCGGCGTCCGTCGGCCGACCGCCCGCGCAGGCCGGCCCGCGGGCCGACGGACCGCGCCCCGCCGTCCAGCGCGCCTCCGCGCTCGGTGCCCCCCGGTCCCGCGGCGTGACCGCCCCCGACCGGACGGACACCGCCGCCCCCTCGCCGCTGCGGCAACGCCCCGTGCTCGGTGCCCCGTTCACCGCCCGCCCGGCCGATGCGAAGCCGCTCGGCGCCCCCGTCGTGCAGCGCGCCACCCCGCCCAGCCCGACCCGACCGGCACCGGCCACCGCGCCGCACCCGACCCGGCCGGCCGAAGCCGCGGCCCCCACCGGCGCGCCCCCGCCGCACCCGCCGACGCCCGCCGCCCCGAGCCCCGGCCTGGCGCCCGCCGTTCAGCGCACCGCCGCACCGGCCACCACGTACGCACCCCTGCCGACTCCCCCCGGCCGGCAGGTCGCCGCCCCCGCACCGTCACCGGTCGCGCCGTCACCGGTCGCACCGCCCCCCGCGCTGCCGGGCAGCGCCGGCCCGGCACCCGGACCGGCCCCCGCCGTACGGCACACCGCCGCCCTGCCGCCCCGGCCCGCCGCCCCCGTTCAGCGCGCCGTCGCCCCCGCGCCGGCGCCGGCGGAACCGGCCGCGTACCGACCGGCGTCCGCGCCCCCGGTGCAGCGCCGGGCGGTTCCGGCCGCCGTACCGCTGCGCCGTACCACGCCCGGCGCGGAGCCGCAGCCCGTCGCCCGGCCCATGCCCGCCAGCGCGCTGCCGCCCGCCGTGCAGCGCCGGTCGCTGCCGCCCGTCGCCGCCGTCCCGCAGCCGTTCCCCTCCACGGCGCACCCCGTCACCGCCGAGCCGCAGCCGTTCCCCGCCGCGCTGACGCCTCCCGCCGTTCCCGTCGCCCCGCCGTTCCCCACCGTCGCGGCGCCCCCGGCCGTCCAGCGGTCCGCGGCCGTGCCGCCGCCCCCGGCGTCCGCGCCTCCCGCGGTCCAGCGGTACACCGTGCCCACGACCACCTCCACCGGTTCACCGCCGCCCCACCAACCCCCCGCCGGCCACCAGCGAACCGGCGGCGCGTCGGCGCCACCGCCCGCCTACACCGAGGTGCCCAAGGGGGCCTTCGATCCCCGGGCGCTCACCGACTTCCAGCTCGACGAGCTGACCCACCGGCTGACCGGCCGGATCACCCGACTGCTCCGTACCGAACTACGGCTCGACCGGGAGCGGATCGGCAGACTCCGCGACCCCCGCGGCTGAGCACCCGCAGCCACGCCCCGCGCGGACCACCGTTCCGCACGTCCCTACCGGCCGCCCAGAAAGGCCCTTTCGATGTCCGATCTCGATCCGGGCTCCGCCATCTACTTCACCCTGACCATCGACGGCGAGAGCCTCGGGTACTTCAACGGGTGCGAGGGACTGTCGTCCTCGGTGGAGATCGAGCAGCGCCAGGAAGGCGGCAACAACGGCTTCGTCTGGCAGCTCCCCTCCCGCGTCACCTTCTCCAACATCAGGCTGACCCGCCCGCTCACCCCGGACACCAGCAAGGTCGCCGCGTGGATCTCCTCGGTCACCACGGGCGTCACCCGGCCCACCGCCCAGATCGCCGCGCTGCGCGCGGACGGCTCGGAGGTCGCCCGGTGGGGACTGATCGACGTCCTGCCGGTCAGCTGGCAGGGGCCGACCCTGGACCCGGCCAACCCGGCCGTCGCCACGGAGGTCCTGGAGATCACCCACCACGGATTCACGGACTGACGGCCCCCAGCGGACCACGGGAGAGGACGGAAGCAGCATGGCCAAATCCAGCAGGGGCGGCGCCGGCAAGAGCCTGGTCCACGCCACCCTCGCCATTCACGAACCGCCGCTGGGCACCAGCACCACGCCGGGCGGGCTGATCAAACAGTTCGAGCTCGAGTTCAACCCCTCGCAGCTGACGCTGTCCCGCCAGTCCCAGTGGAAGTCGACGCCGACACCGGCGGTCCGGGACGGCGTCGTCCCGGAGTTCATGGGCCCCGAGCCCCGCGAGATGAGCGTGGAGATCTTCCTCGACCGCTCGGACGACCCGGACAGCAACGACGTGATGAAGCAGGTCGAGTCGCTGCTCGCATGCTGCGAGGTCACCTCCAAGTCCATCGCCGCCAAGCAGCCCTCCCCGCCCTGGGTGATCTTCCAGTGGGGCTCCTTCTCCACCGCCCGCTTCACCGCCTACGTGCGCAGTGTCGAGGTGAGCTACTCCCTCTTCGGGACGACGGGCATGCCCATCCGGGCCACCTGCCAGGTCAGCCTGCACGAGATCCCCAGCACGATTAAGGGGCAGAACCCGACGTCGGGCGCCCTGACCGCGCAGCGCGTGCACCGGGTGGTGGCCGGTGACTCCCTCCAGTCCCTGGCCTGGCGCGAGTACGGCGACGTCGGTGCCTGGCGGGCGATCGCCGAGACCAACGGCATCGACGACCCCGGCCACCTGCCGACCGGCACCCAACTCGTCCTCCCCGCCGCAGAGGAGGTGCGTCCCTGATGGTGCAGATCGCCTACTCCAGTGTCATCAAGGTCACCATCGGCGGCAGTCCGCTGCCCCCCGACATCGAGCCGATGCTCGTGGACGGCTGGGTCGACCAGGGCCTCGGGGTCCCGGCCGCGTTCCGGCTCACCTTCCGCGACCCGGGCCGGCTGATCCTGGGCAAGCTCAACGTGAAGTTCGCCACCCCGGTCGTGATCACGCCCATCGCCGACGGCAAGGGGGCCGGCGACCCCCTGCTGACGGGCGAGGTGTGCGGTCTGGAGAGCGACTACGAGGGCACCGGCACCTTCACCATCATCCGCGGCTACGACCACGGCCACCGCCTGATGCGCCAGCGTCGCATCGCCGCCTACCGCAACCAGTCCGCCGCCGACATCGCCCGCAAACTGGCCGCCCAGGACGGCGTCCCCATCGGCCGGGTGGAGGCGACGAAGACGGTGTACGAGTTCATCAGCCAGGCCAACGTCACCGACTGGGACTTCCTCGCGCGCCTCGCCGACGAGAACGAGATGGTGATGTCCATCGACAACAAGGGCAAGTTCCAGTTCGTCAAGCCCGACCCGGCGTCCGGCGCCCCGCCCGCCAGCGCCTCCGGGAAGAACCCGTTCGAGCTGAAGGCCGGCGTCGACATCCTGCGGCTGCGCACCGCGGTCTCCGCCGCCGAACAGGTCGGCACCGTCGAGACCCGCGGCTGGGACGTCACCACCAAGAAGGCCCTGACCGCCACGGCGAAGGCGACGACCAACACCGGCTTCACCATCGGCACCACGCCCGGTGACGCGGCCGGCAAGTTCAAGACCGCGAAACTCGTCGACCCGCAGATCCCCTACGACCGCCAGTCCGAGGTGAAGTTCTCCGCCGACTCCCTCGCCGCCGACGTCACCTCCTCCTTCACCGAGATGGAGGTCGTCGTCCACGGCGGCCCCAAGCTGCGCCCCGGCATCCCCGTCACCCTGGCCGACGTCGGCTTCCCCTTCGAGGGCAAGTACACGCCCACGTCCGTGCGGCACGTCTTCGGCGACGGCAAGCACTACGAGACCTGGGTCACCGTCAGCGGACGCCAGTGGCGCTCCCTCTACGGCCTCGCCTCCGGCGGCGGCAACGGAGGCGGCAACGGCCTGCGGCTGCCCGGCGTCGTCAACGCCCTCGTCACCGACGTACAGGACCCGCTCAAGAAGGGCAGGGTCAAGCTCCAGTTCCCGTGGCTGGACGACACCTACATCAGCGACTGGACCCGCGTGGCGCAGTGGGGCGGCAAGGGCGGCGGCTCGATCTTCCCCATGGACGTCGGGGACGAGGTGCTCGTCGCCTTCGACCGGGGCGCCCTGGACCACCCGTACGTCATCGCCGGCCTCTACAACGGCAAGGACAGCCCGACCCCGGTCAAGGACGTGCCCCTGCACGACGGCCTGCGGGGCCGCGCCTCCCGGCACACCCTGTCCGACCGCACCGGCAACCGCGTCGACCTGCTCAGCCAGCGCACCGGCGGCAAGCAGGGCGTCCGGGTGACCAGCGGCGACGGCAAACTCGTCATCAACCTGGACCGGGTGCAGACGGAGATCACCGTCGACAGCAAGGGATCGGTCAGCATCAAGGGCAGCCGGTCGGTGTCGGTGAACGCGGGCACGGACCTCACGCTGAACGGACGCCGGTCGGTGACGATCAAGAGCGGTGGACCGCTCACCCTCCAGGGGCAGGGCCTGGTCACCCTCAGGTCGCTGGGCGGCGCGGTCAGCGTGAACGCGCTCGGCGCCCTGGACATGAAGGCGGCCGGTGTCGCGTCGCTCACCGCCACCGGGGCCGTGGCGATCAACTCCGTGGCCAACGTGAACCTCACCGGCATCAGGATCGGGCTCCAGGGACTGGTGTTCGTCAACAACGTCAAGTACCCGCTCCCGGCATGACCGGGTCCGTCAGCAGAAGGAGAAGGCAGGTGGCCCTCTGATGGCCGAGCAGTTCGTCGGGTCCGGGTGGGCGTTCCCGCTCCGGATCGGGCCCACCGGAGGCATCGCCCTGGTCAGCGGGGAACGCGAGATCGAGGAGGCGATCCGGCTGGTGCTGTCCACCGCGCCGGGTGAGCGGCCGATGCGCCCGGAGTTCGGCTGCGCCATCCACGACCTGGTGTTCGCGCCGGTCAACGAGGCCACCGCCGGCCGCATCCAGCACGAGGTGTACGTCAGCCTCGACCGCTGGGAGCCGCGCATCGAGGTCGAGGACGTCGAGGTCACCGCCGGTACCCAGCAGGGCGTGCTCTTCATCGACGTCCGCTACTCCATCCGCGGCACCAACAACCCGCGCAGCCTCGTCTTCCCCTTCTACGTCATCCCCTCCCACGAGGAACCGGGCGTCCCCGACAGCACCGGCCCCGGCCCCTCCCCCGAAAGCGACCACTGATGGCCCTGCCCTCCCCCAACCTCGACGACCGCCGCTTCCAGCAGTTCGTCGACGACGCCAAGCGCTACATCCAGCAGCGCGCCCCGGAGTGGACCGACCACAACGTCTCCGACCCCGGTGTCACCCTCGTCGAGACCGTGGCCCACATGGCCGACCAGATCGTCTACCGGCTCAACCGCGTGCCGGACAAGAACCACCTGGCCTTCCTGGACCTCGTCGGCATCACCCTGTTCCCGCCCTCGGCCGCCCGCACCGACGTCACCTTCTGGCTCTCCGCCCCCCAGGAGGAGCCCGTGGTGCTGCCGCCGGGCACCGAGGTCGCCACCGTGCGCACCGAGAGCGACGAGGCCGTCGTCTTCGCCACCGAGCGCGAACTCACGGTCGTTCCCTGCTCGTTGCGCCACCTCGTGGTGCAGCACCAGGGGAAGGCGTTCACCGACCGCACCACCGACCTCGCCGAGGGCAAGGACATCATCTGCTTCGCCGAGTCCCCCGAACCCGGGGACTGCATGCTGCTCGGCCTCAGCGCGGCCGTACCGCACTGCGCGGCGGTGCTGGAACTGGACAGCCGCGTCGACGGCGTCGGTGTCGACCCCCGCCAGCCGCCCCTCGTCTGGGAGGCGTGGACGGAGGACGGCTGGCAGGAGTGCGACATCGAACGGGACGGCACCGGCGGCCTCAACCGCCCCGGCGAGGTCGTCCTGCACGTCCCCGGCGGTCACGTCCTGTCCCGCACCGGCGGCCAGGAGGCCGGCTGGCTGCGCTGCCGCGTCACCGAGCCCCTGCCCGGCCAGCCCTTCTACACCCTCTCCCCGACCGTCCGCTCCGCCGACGCCTTCACCCTCGGCGGCACCGCCCCCGCCGTCCACGCCGACACCGTGCACGACGAGGCCCTCGGCGAGTCCACCGGCCTGCCCGGCCAGCGCCTGCGGCTCGCCCACACCCCCGTCGTCGGCGACGACCCGCCGTTGCTGCTCCAGACCGCCGAGCACGACGGCTGGGTGGACTGGCGGGTCGTCCCCCACTTCGCCGCCTCCGGCCCCGGCGACCGGCACATCACCCTGGACGCCACCACCGGCGAGATAGCCTTCGGGCCGTCCGTCCGCGAACCCGACGGCACCCTGCGCCAGTACGGCGCCGTCGCCCCCAAGGGCGCCGTCGTGCGCGCCCGCCGCTACCGCACCGGCGGCGGTCGCGCCGGCAACGTGGCCCGGGGCGCCGTCCAGGTGCTGCGCACCTCCATCCCGTACGTCTCCGAGGTCGTCAACCGGGAGGCCGCGCGCGGCGGGGTCGACGGGGAGACGGTCGAGGAGGCCAAGGCCCGCGCCCCGATCACGCTGCGCGCCCAGGAGCGGGCCGTCACCCTGCGCGACTACGAGGAGCTGGCCCGCCGCGCCGCCCCCGAGACCGCGCGCATCACCTGCCTGGAGGGCAGCCCGGACGAGCACGGCTCCTACGCCGTACGGGTCCTGGTGGTCCCGCAGGCCGTCCCCGATCCCGGCGGCCGGCTCCGCTTCGAGCAGCTCGTGCCCGGCGACGCCCTGCTCGGCCGGATCACCCGCCACCTCGACGAACGCCGTCTGATCGGGACCCGGCTGGCGGTCGGCCCGCCCTACTACCAGGGCGTCACCGTCGTCGCCACCGTGCACGCCTTCCGCGGCGTCGACACCGACCGGGTGCGGCGCCAGGCCCACGACGCCCTCTACCGCCACCTCGACCCGCTGACCGGCGGTGCGGACGGCAAGGGCTGGCCGTTCGGCCGTCCCGTGCAGTCCGGCGAGGTCTTCGCGGTCCTCCAGCGCGTGCCCGGCGTCGAACTGGTCGACCAGGTCACCCTGCACCCCGCCGACCCGCTGACCGGCAAGCGGGGCGACGCCACCGACCGCATCGACCTGTCGGCGCCCGCCCTGGTGTTCTCCTACGACCACCGGGTCCGCGTGATCGGGGACGGCGCATGAGGGGCTCGGTGGACGGGCTCGGCTCGTCCGCGCCGATCGGGGCGATGCTGCCGGCCGTCTTCGCCGACGACGACCTCGCGCAGCGGTTCGTCGGCGGCCTCGACGACGTCATCGCGCCGATCCTCAACGTCCTCGACTGCCTGCCCTCCTACTTCGACCCGGCGCTCGCCCCCGTCGACTTCACCCGGTGGCTGGCCGGCTGGGTCGGCGCCGAGACCGACGGCACCGAGCCGGAGCCGAGGCTGCGGGCCGCGGTCGCGGCCGCCGCCCACCTGCACCGGGTCCGGGGCACCCGGCGCGGTCTGGCGGAGGCGATCCGCCTGGCCTTCGGGGTGGAGCCGGAGATCTCCGAGAGCGGCGGCGCCGCCTGGAGTGCCCGCCCCCTGGGCCCGTTCCCCGGCGACCCCCGCCCCCATCTGCACGTCACGCTCCGTCTGTCCGACCCCGGCCCGGCGGACGAGCACCGGCTGGACGCCCTCGTGGCCGCCGCCCGGCCCGCCCACATGCCCTACACGGTCAAGGTGACCCCTGCCCTGACCGCCGCCGAAAGGATCCCGGAGAGATGACCACCCAGAACTGCGCCGAATGCGGCACCCGGGCGGAGCCGGGCCAGTCCTTCTGCGACGGCTGCGGAGCCGTACTGGGCTGGACGGACCGTTCCCCGGCCCGTACCGCGGCCGAGCCGGAGACGGCCGCCGCGCGCCCGGCGGCCGCCGTGGCCACCACCGGCGCACCGGCCGCGTCCGCGGGGACGCCGGACGCCCCCACGACGGCGGCTGCCTCCCCGGCGCGCGCCGTCACCGCGACGACGGACGACGACGACACCGCGGAGAACCCGCTCCCGGCCCTGCCGCCGGACGAGCGGGCGCCGGCGCACGGCGAGGCCGGCCGGCCGTCGGCCCCGGCCGCCGACGACACGGCCCCCACCGAGCCGGTCCCCGCCGCTGCCGCCGCCTCCACCTCCTCCTCCGCGTCCGCGTCCGCGTCCGCCCCGGACGACACCATGACGGCCCGGGCGCGTTCCCTCCTCGTCCCCGTGGCGGACCCGGAGGCGCGGCCCACCCCGCCGCCGACCGTCGTGCCGGTGCTGCCGGGCCGGCCGGTCGCGGAGCGGCCGCAGGTGCGCGCCGTGGGCCCCGAGCTGGGCGACGTGAACGGGCTCCCGTGCCCCTGGTGCTCCACGCCCAACCGCCCCGACCGGCACTACTGCACCCGCTGCGCGATGCCGATGACCCGGGAGGACCACTCCTTCGAGCGGCGGCCGTGGTGGCGCCGCCTGGTGGACTGGCGCAACCGCGAGACGCCGTGGGCGGGCGAGCGCCCCCGGCTGCGCCGCACCTTCGACCGGATCGTGACGTGGGTGGTGACCGCGGCCGTCCTCAGCCTGCTGATCTGGGTCGGGGTCAACACGCCGGACTGGGTCCAGGCCACCCGCGACCACTTCGCCAAGCGGGCCCCGGTCGCCCCGGACACGATCGCCGCCTCCCGCTCCTACCCCGGCCACAAGCCGGAGCTGGCCTTCGACAAGATCAACAACAGTTGGTGGGGCCCCGGTGTCGCCCAGTCCGGCGAGGGCCAGTGGATCGAGGCCCGCTTCTCCGAGCCGACCCGCCTGCTGGACCTGATCATCACCCCGGGCGTCTCGACTCGCGCCGAGCAGCTGACCGAGTCGGCCCTGCCGCACCGCGTCAAGGCGACGATCACCCTGAAGGACGGCACCACCACGACGCGGGAGCTCACGCTCGACCAGAGCGCCGGCGGCCAGCGCCGCGCCTTCCGCGTCGGTGAGGTGATCAAGGTCCGCTTCACCATCGAGTCGGCCTATGCCGCCTCGGCGAACAAGCAGGTCGCCATCGCGGAGATCGAGTTCTTCGGCCGCTCGAACGCCAACACGACCTGACCGTCCCCGCCCCACCCGCTCCACCGTCCGGGCCGCACGGCCCGGACGGTTCGGACGTGATGGCTGCCGGAAGCCGGCGCACAACGAACGAGGCCCATTCCGTGTGACACGGAATGGGCCTCGTAGTGGAGCGCCGGGCAGGCCTTGCACCTGCATCTCCCCGCAGGAAGCGGGACGTCTTTCCTTGGACCACCAACGCAGAACCGTTTCGCCGTTGTTGTGGCGACCAGCTCGAGATCAACTTTACAGCATCCCGTCCGTCACGCAAACCACCGCCGCACCACCGGTCACACCACCCGTCACCCCATCAGCCCCCGCACGGGTCAGCCGAGTTCGTCGACGTCCAGGTCGGGACCCACGACGAGCGTGACCACGCCCTCGTCCGCCTCCGCCGACGCGGACGAGGGCACCCCCGTGACCGGCAGGCGCGAGGAGAGGACGGCGGCCTGCCGCTCCAGGCCCGCCGGGTGGCTGACGGTGGTCTCGCTCGCCGACTCGGGCGCGTTGCCCGTCCCGGTGACGGTGAAGCCGGCCGCGCTCAGCTTCTCGGCGACGGCGGCGGCGCGTCCGCCGATCCCGGTGCCGTTGAGGACCCGGACGCGAACGGCGGAGGCGTACACGAGGTCCTTCACGGCCGTCTGCAACTGCGTCTTCGTCGTCTCCTCGTCCTTGGCCAGGGAGGTGAACAGGTCGGCGGCCTGCGGGTACTGCCAGACGACGTTGGCCTTGTCCGTCGGGACGTCCGCCTCCCGCGGGTAGTTGGGCACGGTGAGGAAGGACAGCCGGTCGGTGGGTATGCCCTTGAGTGCGTCGGCGAGGGCGTAGATCGGTTGGATGCCGGCCAGGTCCGGGTCGGTCGTCAGCGACTTGGTGGCGGACCGGAGGAAGCCGTACAGCGCGTTGGGGCTGGTCAGCTTGGACTTGGCCTTCTTCACCAGGGCGTTCATGAACTCCTGCTGGCGGCCGATGCGTCCGATGTCGGAGCCGTCGCCGACGCCGTAGCGGACCCTGACGTAGCCGAGGGCGGTCTCGCCGTCGACGGTCTGGCAGCCGGCGTCGAGGTCCAGTCGGGCCTTGTCGGACGTGATGGCCTGCTCGGGGCAGACCTCGATGCCGTCCAGGGCGTCGACCATGCCCTTGAAGCCGGAGAAGTCGACGGACATGAAGTGGTCGATGCGCAGGCCCGTGTGGGCCTCGACCGTCTTGATGCTGCACGCGGCGGCCCCGGCGACCTCACCGCCGGCGCCGCCGATCGCGAACGCCTCGTTGATCTTGGCCTTGTGCGGGGTGGACGTCCGGCCGTCGCCCATGTCGCAGGCGGGTATCTCCACGTAGGAGTCGCGCGGGAACGACACGACCGCGGCCCACTTCCGGTCGGCGGGGACGTGCAGCACCATCAGCGTGTCCGACTGCATGGTGGTCAGGTCCTTGCCGTACTTCGCGTTGGCGCCGTCCCGGCTGTCGGAGCCGACGACCAGGATGTTCTGGGAGCCCGGACTGAGGTTCTCGGGCCGGTCGCCGCCCAGCTTGTCGTCCACGTCGGCGGCGCTGATGTTGTCGTTGAGGTCCTGGTATATCCACGCGCCGACCCCGCCGACCGCGAGGACGACCACCGAGGTCACCCCCGCGCCCCACGCCAGGACCCGGCCGCGCCGCGTCAGCCTGGCCTTCCCCCTGCCCCGGCTCCTGCCCGCGCCCGCGCCCGTTCCCCTGCCCGTACCGGTCCCGCCGGTCCCGCCGGTCCCGCCCGGCGGTGTGCGCCGGCGCCTTCCCGTACCGCTCACCGGCACTCGCCCTCCGCTCGGCCGTCCACCCCGTACACCGTGCTCGGATCGTTCGGCGTCGGTCACCGCCGGACGACGGGAACCTCCCCACACGGAGAAATACGTCCCTGGAACACAGACGACTCATCCGTCCCGAACGTTGCGTTCCCTGTGAAAGTCCTGTCGACGGCGGCCGGTGCCCCCGCGGCACCCGGCGGAACCGGCCCCCCTACCGGGGCCGCAGCGGTCCCGCCATGCGGTGCACCTCCGGCCAGGTCGCCGGCCGGGCCTGCTCGGTGAAGGCGAAGACGTGGGGCCACAGGACCGGATGGCCGTCGTGGAAGAGCGGGGAGGCGGCCCAGACGACGCCGTTGCGGTCCGTGTACTGCTGCCAGTACTGGGCGTATCCGAGGTTGACGTCCGTGCGCAGGCGTTCGACGAGGGCCGGGGGCAGGGTGGGCGGCGGGGGCGCCGGGGGCCGCCAGTGCGGCAGCGGGCCCCGGAAGCCGACCCCGTGGCGGCGGCGCAGCAGGACGATCTCGACCGCGGCGGTCACGGTGACGCCGACCGGACCCGTGAACAGGGCCACGTAGTACGACGGCGTCGGCTGCGCCCCCGGGTAGGCCTCGACGGCGTCGACGAGGACGGAGTGCGCGATGGCCGTCAGCCACACCAGCGGGACCGAGGCCAGGGGGCGGACGAGGGGGTGGCCGCCGACGCTGAAGGAGTTGCGGTGGATGAGGTAGAGCACCGAGCCGAAGAACACCGTCAGCCAGGGGAGGAAGACCAGCAGGGCGACGTACCAGGCCATCTGCTCGGGTTCGTAGTCGTAGCCGTTCAGCATCCAGACCACGAACAAGGTGCAGAAGCCGGCGGTGGTGAAAGCGGTCAGCAGCGGGCGCAGGCACAGCCGGGCCACGGTGGCGCGGGCGCCGGGACGGGCCAGGGTGATGAGCGGGAGGCAGGCCACGAGCAGGGCGACCGGCCCGGTGGCCAGCATCAGGACGCTGTCGGTCATGGCCTGCTCGACGGAGTCGAAGAAGCCTCCGCCGGTGAACAGGTGGATGACGAGGAAGAGGACGCCGAGTCCGAGCAGCGCCCTGGGCAGCAGCAGCCGTTCGATGAGCGGGTCGGCCGCCTGCCCGGCGAGGGTGGTGACGACGGGCTGCCCCGGCGCGGCGAGACCGAAGGCCGCGGCGGCGTCGAACCGGAAGGCGTGGAAGGGGCCGTAGATCCGCCGGGCCAGCCGCCACGGCAGGACTACGTCCAGCACCCAGGCGGCGGGCCCGGTCACCAGGGCCGGGGCGGCGGGAGGTGTGCGGTAGGGCGGCCGGTCGTAGCCGTCGGCGGTGGTGCTCATGACGTCGTTGACTCCCCCGGGTCGACGGATCACGTCCAAGACCCTCATCCTGACATGTCCGCCGCCAACCAACCCGTGAATAAAGCGGCGTTGATCAGGCCCGTTCCCCTTCCCCTCCCCCTTCCCCTTCTCCTTCCCGTTCCCTCGGCGTCTCGGACCGGAAGCCGTGGCCGAGTTCGGGGGTGAGACCGTGGTAGTGGCGGAAGTTGTAGATGAGCGGGCTCCACGCCGACGGGTCGATGTGCTGGGTGCCGGGGACGACGACGGAGGCGTCGGCGTGCACGCGCAGCACCTCGCACTCGACCGTCCAGAAGTGCCCGTCCGCCCCGCCCGGCGTCATCGCCCGTACTTTCGCCTCCAGTTGGAGCGGGCATTCGGCGACCCGCGGCGGACGTACCGTCTCGGCGGGCTGCGGGGTGAGTCCGGCGGCCGCGAACTTGTCGCCCTCGTGCCGGTAGACCGCCCGCTTCGCCTCCGGCACCGGGTCCGCCCCGGTGAGCGGGGCGAGCGCCTCGACCTGCCGCCACAGTCCCGGCCCCGGCAGGTTGATCACCACCTCCGGCCGCGCGGCCAGGTTCTCGGCGGTACGGCTCTCCCGGCCCACCCCGAGGACGACGGTGTACCCGAGCGCCCACGCCGAGGAGACGGGGGCGAGGTTGGGCGTGCCGTCGGCGTTCTCGGTGGCCAGCAGGGCCACGGGCGTACCGAAGTACAGGATGCTCGGGGAGAGGACCGTGTGCCGCCCGGCGACGTCCCCTCCGACTGCTGCTGCGCTCGTGCTCATGCCGGAAACCTAGGTGCCCGACGCTTCGCCGCCCACCGAAACGTGGTCGCACGCGCGTCCGAACCTCGTCCCCGATCCGGGTGGCCCGCCCCCTCCTCAGCCCGCCGCCGTGGTCTCTGCTGGAGACGCCGTACGCGCAGCCGAGACACGGTCCAGGTGGACCAGGACCGAGCTGTAGAAGCGTTGCACGGCATCATCGACGCTGCGGATGAAACCGGACTCCGCGTTGCCGCGACCGTTGCCCATGCCCTTGAAGAGGGTGAGCCGGAAGCCGGTGATCCTGGCGCCGTTCTTCGGCAGGAGGTCCGCCGGTTCCGGGCGGAGCCGCTCAAGTGTGCCGCGCGGCCCACCCGCCTCGTCTTCGACGAGGGTCTCCACATGGAGGTCCGCCGGTGCGTCTGCCAGGCGCCGGACGAGCCGCTTGGCCCAGGTCAGCGGGTAACCGTGCGCGGGGGCCGGGATCTCGACGGATGCGCGCAGGCGTCCGGTCCGCAGGTCGGCACCCACCGCGAGGACGCCGGGCGCGCCGTCGATCCGCAGCTCCGCCTGCAACTTCCCCTCGGCACACAACAGGTCGGCCATGCGGGCCCGTCGGGCCGCAGGGTCGGCCCCACGCCTGGCTCGCTGGACGGGCAGCACCTTCTGGCCCAGGTCGCCGCCGAGTCCCAGGCAGACCTGGCGGATGAGTCGCTCCCAGCTCTTCACGACCTCCATGGTGCGCGGGTCACCCTGACAAAGGGTTTCGTCCTCGATGCCCTTGCGTACGGGGACCCAAGCCGCCCCCATGTTCTGGAAGCCGTGGCACCCGGAGTTCTCGTGCTGAAGGTAGTGCAGGAGTTCCTGGAGCAGCCAGGCGTGCGCGCTGTTGCCCACACCCTCGTGCCGGATGAGCAGTTGTGCCTGATGGGCAACCTCGGCCCAGGACAAGTGGCGGAGCGCCGCCTTGTGCTTGCGCCGTCCGTCGATCTTGACGTCGACCAAGGGACTGCCCTCGAGCTCGACATCGTTGGAGAGGGTGATCACGGCCTCGTAGCCGCGCCGGGCCGCGATGTCCATGTAGGCCTGCGCCTGCTCGGACTTGAGCGGGTTGCCGTTGGTCTTCGTCTCGACCAACGCAGTCCACAACTTGCCGGCTCGTTCGACGCGGATCACCCCGTCCGGGCGGCGCGGTGTGTCACCGTGCGGCAGGGACACTTCGGTGAACGTCTCCATCCGGCCTGCCGGAGCGCCGAAAGCCGCCGTGAGCCTCCTGCCGAACTCCGGCACCTGTGCCATGACCGACAGCAGCACCGATGTCGCACGCGTCTCACGGTCGCGGTCGCTCTTGAGGGCGGAGACGGGGAACAACCTGGCCTGTTTCCAGGACTCGTTCTCCGCGAGGGACTTCTTCGCCGTCTTCGGCAGGGTCACCTTCTTCTTCGCGGTGCGGGGCCGCGAGGTGGCCCTGCCCGTCCGGGCGTCGTCATCGGCGGTGCGCGGGGAGGGAACGGCGGGCAGGGTGGCCCCCGGCCCGGCCTGAACAGTGGCCGAAGCGGCCGCAGCCCCACGACCGGGCACGTCGGTCCTAGCCACCCCGTCGGTTCCGGCGTCCTCGCGCGGGTACGGGCAGGAGACGTGGTCCTCGCCCGCGTCCTCCTCAGCCGTCTCGTCCTCGGAGGCGTCGTCCTCGATGTCGACACCGAAGTCCGTTGCCAGTGCGGCCAGTCCCGTGTCGTAGCCCTGACCGACCGCCCGGAACTTCCATTCGTCCGCCCGCCGGTACAACTCCCCGAAGATGAACGCGCTCACCGAACCTGCATCGTCGATCGCGAACCGGATCAGGTCCTCCCCGGTTCCGTCGGCCAGTGTGACCCGCAGGTCCTCCAGCTCGCCGAACCGCGCGCCCTCGTACCGGCTGGCAGCGACGACGATTCGTTCCACGTCAGCCGGGATCGCCGTAAGGTCGAACCCGATCCGGTCCTCGCTGCCTTCGCCGACCGGCACCTTGCCCAGGAGCTGCACGCTTCCGTCAGCGGCGACGGGGTTGTTGTAGAAGTAGAAATCGGCGTCGCTTCGGACCTTCCCGTTCCCGCCGAGAAGGAGAACGGAGACGTCCGCGTCCCCCTCGCCGGTCGGACTGGCCCACCCCAGCCCGACGACCACCGCATCAACGTTTTCGCTCAGCGTCGCCAGCCCGACGTTGGCGCCCTTGACCATCTCGTGCATGAACCCCCCTGCCCTTGCAGCCCCACCAATGTGACACGCGACACACGCGGCGCGGGATGTGACTCTAATACCGGATGGCGTGATTTTCGAGGCGATCCTCGTGAAAAGCCGCAGGACAGGAGTCGCCGACTGGCCGACGACAGTTCTGGCAGGTCGGCGGGCTGCTCACCGCCGCACTCGGCCACCGCGCTGCTGCACACACCCGGGCGCACAGGCCCGCACCCCAGTGAAGGGCCCCGTCCGCCTGCCCCGCACGCACGTCCGAACCCCGTCCCCGATCCGGGTGGCCCGTGGGGCGAGTCGGCCGCCGGGTGGGGCGGTGGGCGGCATGCTGGGCCGGTGTTACGGCTCCCACGCGTTCTCCCGCGCGCCCTCCACCGCCCTTCGAGGCGCGTCCTCCCCTTCGTCCTGGCGGCCCTCGTGCTGCTGCTCGCGGGTCCGGCCTGTGTGCCCGTCGAGGGCGGGACGTCGGACGGGCGGGCGCCGGCGGGGAACGGGACCGCCTTCGGGGCGTACGTCGGGTACGACGCCGCCGCGGTGCCGCGGATCGCGGGGCTCGACGCATGGGTGGGGAAGGCCACGCCGGTGGTCGGCCGGGCCTACCTGCCCGGGGACCGGTGGAACCGTATCGAGGGGGAGCCCGGTCATCTGGAGCACTGGGCGCGATGGCGCGGGGCGCGTCCCGAGCGCATGTTCGTGCTGAACGTCCCGATGCTGGAACGGAACGAGGCGCGGCTGCCCGACTCCGTCGTGCGCAACGAGCTGGCGAAGGGCGCGGGGGGCGCCTACGACGGGCACTTCCGGGTGCTGGGGCGGCGGCTCGTCTCGCTCGGGCTGGCCGACACGGTGCTCGTCCTCGGCTGGGAGATGAACGGCGTGTCCTACACGCACCGCTGCGGACCCGACCCGGCCGCCTGGAAGCGGTACTGGGCGCGGATCGTCAGGGCCATGCGGGCCGTGGACGGGCAGCGGTTCCGGTTCGAGTTCGCGCCCAACCGGGGGCGCGACGCCGTCCCGTGGACCGCGTGCTACCCCGGTGACGCGCACGTCGACATCATCGGCATGGACGCCTACGACCAGCCCGCGGGCATGTCCTTCGCGCAGCAGGTCGCCGAGCCGTACGGGCTCGCGGCCCACGTGCGGTTCGCCGCCGGGCACGGCAAGCCGATCGCGTACCCGGAGTGGGGGCTGTACCGCAACGGCGACAACCCCGACTACGTGCGCGGGATGCTCAATTGGTTCGCCCGGCACCGGCCGCTCTACCAGAGCATCACCGACTACTGCCCGCACGGGGTGTGGCAGTGCCGGGAGAATCCCCGGTCGTCGGAGGTGTACCGGGCGCTGGTGGGTGGGCCGTTCGGCTGAGGGCGCGGCGCGTCTGACGGACCGCCGGCGAGCGTCGGTCCGATGATCCCAAGATGCGACGAGAAGCCCCCGCGCACCCCCTCCCCCCGTGCCTCGACGACACGACCGATTCCGGGATCGCGGCGACCACCGGTGCCGTGACCGCGGACCGTGCCCCTGCCGATACGACAGCCGGTGCCCCCGGCGGGACGAGGGTCGGCGTCCCCGCCGGGACGACGGTCGGCGTCCCCGCCGGGACGACGGTCGGCGTCCCCGCCGGGACGACGGTCGGCGTCCCCGCCGGGGCCGCCGTCCTGGCCGTCCTTCTGGCCGCCGCCCTGGTGGCGCTCGCCGCGGTGCCCGCCGACGCCGGGCGCGACGGCGTCCGCGAGCGGGCCGCCCGGGTCGTGCACGACCACGAGCAGGCCCGCGAACGGGTCGACCTGCTCCGGCGGACGGACGCCGGCACCACGAAGGTCAAGGCCGCCGAGAGCCGCCGCAAGACCCTCCGCGACGATCTGTGGGACCTGCTGGGCCCGACGGCGCACGACAACGGCGATCCGATCGCCGTCGACCCGGCGGGCAAGGCCGGACGCTGCGCCGTCCCCGACCCCGGCCCCGCCCCCGCCCGGACTCCCGATCACGACCGGGAGAAGGAGAAGGCGAAGGCGGGGGAGAAGGAGAAGGAGAAGGCCGGCGAAGGGGAAGGCGAGCGCGCGGAGTGGACCGCGCCGACCCGCGGCTACTGGCTCTCCGCCGGCTACGCCGACAAGGGCTCCCGCTGGGCCCACCGGCACACCGGCCAGGACTTCGCCGTGCCCGCCGGCACTCCGGTGTACGCCGTCGGCCCGGGCGTCGTCCGCGTCACGACGTGCGGCGACGGCTTCGGGAACCAGGTCGTGGTCCGCCATGCCGACGGGTACTTCACGCAGTACGCCCACCTCTCCCGCATCGACGTCCGCAAGAACGAGCGGGTGGAGGCGGGGCAGCGCCTCGGACTCGCCGGCGCCACCGGCAACGTCACCGGCCCCCATCTGCACTTCGAGGTGCGGATCACGCCGTACATGGGATCCGCCGTGCCGCCGTTGCCGTGGCTGCGGAGGAAGGCGGTGCGGGTGACGCCGCCGGAGCAGCCGGGCGTCGACTGAGGCCTCGCCGCCGGGGAGGGGGTGACGGGCAACTGACAGCAACTCACAGAAACACCTAAGAAAGCGGTAAATGCCCAGCTCAGACCCTCTCTGACGGTATTTCCGGCTCTCGTTGTTCGCTTGCGGGTCATGTGTTGTCCGCTTGGGGCCCCTGGGATGCGGAGCCGGAGCCAGGGAGGAAGGTGTCGTCGTGCGAGACCCGCGTCTGACCGCGATAAGCAAGGGGCTGAAGCGCCGGGGGAGGCTCGTGGCGCAGGCGGTGAGCCCGCCGCGGCGCGCGGTGGGCACCGTACCGGCGCCGCGGCCGGCGGCGGACGGCGGTGACGGTTACGTCGCCCCGCGGGCCGCGCGGCTGGTGGAGTCGCCGGTGTTCGTGCTGTCCTCCGTGCGCTCGGGGTCGACGCTGCTGCGGGTGCTGCTCAACAGCCACAGCCGCATTCGCGCCCCGCACGAGATGCACCTGCGGACGCTGCACGTCCGGTTGACGCGCGGGTTCACCGCCGCCGCCATGAAGGAACTGGAGTTGGACAAGGCGGAGTTGGAGCATGTGCTGTGGGACCGGGTGCTGCATCTGGAGCTGACCCGCAGCGGCAAGGACGTCATCGTCGACAAGACCCCGCCCAACAGTCTCATCTGGCCGCGGCTGCACCGATGTTGGCCGGACGCGCGGTTCGTGCTGCTGCTGCGGCACCCGGGCGCGATCGTCGCGTCCCTGACCAGCCGCCGTACGGATCCGGACCGGGAGGCCATCCTCGCCGAGGTGCTCGGCTACTGCGAGAAGCTGGAGGAGGCCCGGCAACGCCTCGACGGCGCCCACGTGATCACGTACGAGGAGCTCACCGCGGAGCCGGAGCGGGTCACCCGGGGCCTGTGCGCCTTCCTGGGCGTGCCCTGGGAGAGCGGGATGCTCGACTACGGGCGCAACGACCACGGCACGTTCCGCCCGCAGCTCGGCGACTGGAGCAGCACCATCAGGTCGGGCCGCATCCAGCCCGCCCGCACCGCCGACCCGGGCGCCGATCTCCCCCCGCGACTGGCCGCGTTCGCCCGCGCGTGGGGCTACGAGGTGTAGGACCCGGCCTGCTCAGACGGGACGCGCCCTCGTCCCCGCCGCGCCCGTCGGCCGGTAGACGGCCAGCGCCCAGATCACGAACACGTCGATCGCGATCAGGATGATCGACCAGACCGGGGCGTACGGCAGGAACAGGAACTGGAGGACCAGGCTCAGCGCGGCCAGCGCGATACCGACGGCGCGGGCCCAGGCGGCGCCCTTGAGCAGGCCCCAGCCGGTGACGGCCGCCACGACGCCCACGATCAGCAGGATCCAGCCCCACCCGGTGAGGTTGATCTTGTAGACGTAGTCGCCGATCCGGGTGTACACGTCGTCCTCGGCGATCGCGGCGATGCCCTGGAGGACGGCGAGGATGCCGTTCACCAGCATCAGCACACCCGCGAAGACGACCCCGCCGGCCGCCCAGCCGGCCTCACCCGCCGGGTGGCCACCGCCCGGACCCGCCATGTGATACCCCGTGCCCTGATGGGACGGGTCCCACACGGGCGACTCCTGGGGACTGGCATCGGGATCCCGGGTCGGGTGGGACTGCGACGGCTGCTCGCTCATGGTGTACCCCGCTCTTCTCGCTGCTCCCGCGCCGGGCGGTCCCGTCGCGGGCGGTTCTCCCTCGACCATCCGTGCGACGGCGGGCCGTCACCACGAGGGGTGAGCCGTCCGGGTGAACCGGGGTGCGGGGGGCGGCGTGGTGTCTTTCACTGGAGGCGGTCCCTGGTAGGGGCCGCACCCGACCGGACGCCGCAGGAGGTAGATCCCCATGGCAGCTCACCGAACGCGCGGGGCGGGCGCAGCCGCGCCGACGGCAGTGGCGGTGGCGGTGACGTGCGCCGTCCTGCTGTCCGCCGCGCTGTCCGGCTGCACGGACGACACCAACCCGTCGTCCGTGACCAGCCGCGCGGCCTCCGCCGCCCAATCGGTCGGCAGCCAGGCCGCGTCCGCCTTCGCGTCGGCCACGGCGGAGGCCGGCCGCAAGCTGGACAGCATCAAGGGCGGTGTCGAGGCCAAGGACGACGTGAAGCTCGGCGCCCCCACCGCCGCCGGGGACCGCACCACGGTGCAGGTGACCGCCACCAACACCGCCGACTCGGCGAAGTCCTTCTCCGTCCAGGTCGACTTCAAGGACCCCGACGGCACCTGGCGGGACACGGTCCTCGTCACCGTCGCGGACGTACCGGCGGGCGGGAAGAAGACGGCCACGGCCCGCAGCACCCACCAGTTGCCGGGCAACGTACGGGCGGAGGTGCCGCGGGCGGTGCGCTACTGAGGGCGGGGCGGTCAGTCGCGGTCGTCGAAAATGTCCTCCGCCTTCTCGACATGCCCACGGACGGCGTCGGAGACCGGAACGCCACGGAAGCCGAGAATCCAGACGACCCTCTCCGCACGCTCCTGAACACGGACTTCCTCGCGCCCTTCCTCACGCCCTTCCTCGCGCCCTTCCTCACGCACCTGCTCGGCGAGCGGGTGCCGCCAGAAGTACTGCGTGGCCATCAGAGGGTGTCCTCGCTGAAGATGTCCTCCGCCTTCTCCACGTATGTGGCCCGCTCCACCCACTGGGCGAGGGCATCGAGGTCGGAGCAGTACTCCAGCCGTGCGCGGACAGCGTCGGAGACGGGCAGGCCACGGAAACTGAGCATCCGGACGACCATGGCCGCCCTCTCCTCAGCACGGCCCTCCACGCGTCCCTCAACGCGTCCCTCTTCGCGTCCTTCTTCACGCACCTGCTCGGCGAGCGGGTGCCGCCAGAAGTACTGGATCGCCGTCATCAGGTCCCTCCACATCTGCCGGGCCTGGTCGTCCGCCAGGCACGAGTCGACGAACTGCACGAAGACCGCGGCGGTGTCGCGGTCGATGGTCCGCAGGGCGGTCGCCAGCGATTCCAGTATCGCGGGAGCCTGCCGTCCCCGTCCGTGTGTCATGGCCGAGAGCACCGCAAGAGGTACGTCCTCTTCGGCCGCCTGCTCGTCCGCGATCACCGGTACGTTGTCCGGGCCGAGGACGAACGGTCGCACCGTCAGCGACGGGCAGCCCTCCACCCCGAGGTGGATGGGCTCGGCCGCCCAGCGAGCCGTCGCGCTGTTCTGCGTGACGACGATGAGCACCGGCTCACAGCGGTACTTCTCGTGCAGGTAGCTGAGGTAGTACGGCCAGCTGCCGCGCTTCCTCTCGTCCGGCTTCCCCTGCGACTCCACGACCAGCAGGTACGTGCCCTCGCCGGTCTCCGCCCGCAGCAGCGTGTCCACGCGCCGCTCGACCGGTTCGATCTCGGTGAGGTCCACGTTCATCGCCACGAAGTCGTACGGGTCGGGGAACGGGACCTGCAACACCTTCTGGAGGGCACGGGTCAGCAGCGCGGGGTCCTTCTGGAAGATCCGGTGCATGGCCTCGTGCGACGAGCCGACCATCGGCTCTCCTTTCTGTCCGACGTGATCAACGAGCTACGCGGTGGCCAGGTCACACCACACGTACTTGCCGCGCCGCCCGCGGCGGGACAGCGGCTGCCAGCCCCACACGTCGGCGCAGGCGCGGACCAGGGCCAGGCCCCGGCCGTCCTCGGCGTCGTCGGCGAGGTCGTCGAGCTTGGCGGGCGGGTCGGGTGGTTCGGGGTCGGCGTCCCAGGCCCCGACCCGCAGGACGCCGTCGGCGTAGCGGACGCGGAGGGCGGCGGGGCCGCTGGTGTGCCGGACGGCGTTGGCGATCAGCTCCGTGGCGACCAGCTCGGCGGTGTCCGTGAGGTGGGCGAGGCCGTGGAGGGTGAGGATCAGGCGCAGGGTGCGACGCGAAACGGGGACGGCTCTGGGGTCGTTGGGGATGTAGAGGGAGTACTCCCAGGGGGCGGGGGTGGTGACGGTGACGGTTTCGGGCATGCGTCGGCTCCGTTCGTGAGGGGGTGGAGGTGGGCGCGGTGGCATTGCCGCAGCCGTCATGGCAGGACGGAGCGGTGCGCTTCCGCTGGGTAACGTTCGCGTCACCGACGGTAGGTCTAATGCTTCATGTCGGGCAAGCTGATCGCGTAATCTGCCCCTCGAACGTGTCGCGCCCGCAGGCGTGTTGGCCCAAGGAGCACTCATGGCGCTGAGGCGCGAACCCACCGCACGTCAGCAGCGCCTGGCGGTCGAATTGCGAAGGCTCCGCGAAGCATCCGGCCTCACCGCACGCCAGGCGGCAGCGCTGCTCGGAGTCAGCCCGGTCCAGATCAGCCACATCGAATCCGCACTCGCGGGCGTCAGCGAGGAGCGGCTGCGCCGACTGGCGTCCCACTACGCCTGCACGGACGCCGAGTTCGTCGATGCCCTGGTCGCGATGGCCACCGACCGGACGCGCGGCTGGTGGGAGGAGTACCGGGGACTGCTGCCGACATCTTTTCTGGACCTGTCAGAACTGGATCACCACGCGGCGTTCCAGCGCGAAGTGGCCATCCTCTATGTGCCCGGCCTGTTGCAGACGGAGGCGTACGCTCGCGCCGTCTTCTCGGCCCGAGTCCCTGAACTCACCTCAGAGGAACTTGAGTTGCGCGTCGAGCACCGCAAGGCCCGCCAAGTGGCCGTCGAGGGGCCCTCTTCCCGCCCGTACGAGGCCGTATTGCATGAGGCGGCGCTGCGCATCAGGGTGAGCGACCGCGCCGCCTCACGGGACCAGCTCCTCCGGCTGCTGGAGCTGTCCGAGAGGGACCACATCACCCTGCGCGTCATCCCTTTCGACCTCGACGACTTCGGCAGAGCGGCCAGCGCCATGACCTATGTGGGCGGTCCCATCCCAAGGCTGGACACGGTTGTCCGCGACGTACCCCATGGCTCGGCCTTCATCGACTCAGAAGCTCAGCTCAGCGTCTTTCGCACACGCTTCCGTAAAGTGGAGTCCGTGTCGCTCGAACCCGACAGATCGCGTGACTTCATGCACAGGATGGCCAAGGAACTGTGAGGTGCAGGCCATGACCGGTCCAGGAAACTGGCAGAAGTCGTCCTACTCCGGCCCCGACGACGGCAACAGCTGCCTCGAACTCGCCTCCACCCCCACCACCCTCCACCTCCGCGAATCCGACGCCCCCGCCACCGCCCTCACCACCACCCACACCCCCCTCAGTCACCTGCTCAACGCAGTACGCACAGGGGCCATCACCGACACGCACTCGCGGGAACTGTGAGGCACAGGCCATGACCACCCTCGACAAGTGGCAGAAGTCGACCTATTCGGACGGAGGCGACGGCAACGACTGCCTCGAACTCTCCTCCACCCCCACCACCCTCCACCTCCGCGAGTCCGACGCCCCCGCAACCGTCCTCACCACCACCCGGACCCCCCTCGGTCACCTGCTCAACGCGGTACGCTCCAGGGTCATTTGAGCACCAGTACGCCAGGAGCTACCGCCGACATGATCTCCCTGCGCGAAGTGCGTGACAGTGACCTGCCCGTCTTCTGGGAGCACCTGTCCGACCCCGCGGCACAGCACGTGGCCGCAGTGACCAGGAAGTACCACTACGACCGGGAGCAGTTCGACAGCTACTGGGCGAGGATCCGCGCCAACCCGGACATCGTGATCCGTACGGTGCTCGCCGACGACGAGGTGGTCGGCCACACCTCGGTGTACGGGCCGCCGGACGAGCGCTCGGTCACGTACTGGATCGACCGGTCCCATTGGGGACGCGGCATCGCCACGGCGGCGCTCACCGCGCTGGTCGCTCTGGTCGGCACCCGGCCGCTGCACGCCCGCGCGGCGGCCGACAACGCCGGTTCGATCCGGGTGCTGGAGAAGTGCGGCTTCGTCGTCACCGGGCGGGGCAAGGGCTTCGCCCAGGCTCGCGGCGGCGAGATCGACGAAGTCGTCCTCCTCCTGAGCTGTGCTGGGGCGGAGGGGACCTCAGCGCCGCTCCGTCACCGCGTCCCCCACCGCCACCTCCCCCGCCCGCGCCACCGCGAAGTACGCCCCGAACGCCACGCCGGCCGCCTCCCGTCGGTAGTCCGACAGGGTGCGCAGGGGTTCCGGGCCCGAGCGGTGGCCCGTCTCCTGGTCGACCATGGTGACGGCGCAGCGGATCGTGCGTTCGGTGAAGGTCAGTTCCGTGCCCGCGATGGACAGGTGGGCGGTGGTGTCCTCGGTGTGCGGGGTGGACCAGCCGTCGATCACGAGGTTGGGGCGGAAGCGGTTCATGGGGAGGGGCGGCGCGCCGCGCTCCCCCAGTTTCCGGTTCAGCAGGGTCAGGCTGGCGCGGGAGACCACGTGCAGGCGGTTCATGGTGCCGGTGGCGCGGCCGTCGGCGTCCGGGCGGTCGCGGCGGAGCCGGGTCGGGCGGCCCAGGAGCCGGGTGAGCCAGCGCGCCGCCGCCTGCCGGCCGCGCTCCGTGGAGTCGTCCACGCGCAGGGGCTCGTGGCCGGGGGCCCGGAGGGTCAGGGTGCCGGTCTCCGGGTCGTGCTCGGGGGTGATCAGGGCCAGTGCCGGGTCGCCCCACTGCCAGCGCGGTTCGCCGTTCTCGTCGGTGATCACGTACGCGCGGTCGTGGGCGAGGCCGGCGGGCGTGAGCCGGGCGTGGGGGACCGGTATGCCGGCGCAGCCCTTCACCGGGTAGTAGGTGAGTTCCGTGACCCTCGCCGTCGTCATGGGCGACGCCCCCTCGGATCCGTCGGCCGAAATTCCTGTGCGGCCCGGTGAATTCCCGCGGCTCCGCGTCCGTACTCCTGTGTGTACGGCCCCGCCGAGCACGACGTTCGCACGGCGGGCATCCCCGACCGGGCAGGAGGAACGGTGCGCTTTTCGCGGAACACGGTGGGAACCGCCTTCGTGGGCGGCGCTCTGAGCCTGACCCTCGTGGCGCTCGCCTATCCGTCGATGCTGGGGCTGGACACGGTGTCCGCCTCCAACGACCGGATCATCGCCAACACCCAGTGGGGTCCGCTGACGGAGGGCGACCGGGACTTCGTGGTGAAGGTGCGGGCGGCCGGGCTGTGGGAGTACCCGCTCGGCGTGATCGGGTTGCAGAAGGGGCAGAGCGCGGCGGTCAAGACCGCCAGCGAGCACCTGGTCGACGGGCACGCGGCGCTCGACACGACCTGCCGCAAGATCGCGCCGATGCTGAACATCACCCTGCCCAACGTGGCCAGCCCGCAGCAGGTCGGCTTCGTCAACCAGATCAACGCGAAGACCGGCAAGGACTTCGACGTCGAGTTCGCCAACATCCTGCGCCAGACGCACGGCTCCATCTTCAACACCGTCGCGAAGATCCGCTCCACCACCAAGAACTCGCTGGTGCGGGCGCTGGCCGACCAGGCCAACGACACCGTCCTGGACCACATCACGGTGATGGAGAAGACCGGCCTGGTCGACTTCGACCAGTCGCTGTTCCAGCAGACCAGCCCGCCCAAGCTGCCCGCGTCGGACCTGACCCCGCCGCCCCCGGCCGCCGGCCAGCCGACGATCGTCCTCACGCCGCCGCCGACCGCCACGTCCACCCCGGTGGACATCGACGCCGCGGCCGTGGTGGGCGGAGCCATCCCGGCGCCGACGCCGACGCCCACCGCCGGATAGGCCGGTCTCCCGCTACGCGAGCCAGACCGTCGTGTCCGGTCCGATCCGCCCGTCGCCGTCCAGGGGCACGCTGCTCAGCAGCACCTCCCCGGGCGGCAACGGCACCGGCGCGTCCGACAGGTTGGCGACGCACCGCCAGCCGTCGGAGCGGGTGAAGGCGAGCACGCCGGGCGGGACGTCGTCCGTCCAGACCAGTTCCTCGCCCTCCAGCAGCTTGCGGCGCAGCCGCAGGGCCGTGCGGTAGAACTCCAGGGTGGAACCGTCCGCGCCGTCCTGCGCCGCGACGGCGTACCGCGCGAACGACGACGGCTGCGGCAGCCACGCCCCGCCCGCGCCGAAGCCGTACGACGGACCGGACGGCGTCCACGGCAGCGGCACCCGGCAGCCGTCACGGCCCTTGCGGACCCGGCCCGTCTGCTCCCACAGGGGGTCCTGGAGGACCTCCACGGGCAGGCCGGCGACCTCCGGCAGCCCCAGTTCCTCACCCTGGTAGAGGTACGACGATCCCGGCAGCGCCAGCATCAGCAGGGTGGCCGCGCGGGCGCGGCGCAGGCCGGCCTCCTCGTCGACGGGCGGGGCGTGGCCGGCGGACAGCAGCCAGGCGTTCGTGTCCGTGCCCGGCGGGAGCGCCAGACGGGAGGCGTGCCGGACGACGTCGTGGTTGGAGAGCACCCAGGTCGCGGAGGCGCCGACGGCGCGGGCGGTGGCGAGGGAGGACGTGATGACCTCGCGGACCGCCTCCGCGTCCCAGGACGCTTGCAGGTACTCGAAGTTGAAGGCCTGGTTGAGTTCGTCGGGGCGGGCGTACAGGGCACGGCGGGCACCCGGGACCCAGGCCTCGGCGACCGCCGTGCGGGGCGGCGCGTAGGCGTCGAGGACGCGCCGCCAGTCCCGGTAGACGTCGTGGACCTCGTCGCGGTCGTAGAAGGGGTGGGTGCCCGGCTCCATCCCCTCCAGCGCGTCCTCCGCGCTCAGCGCGGGCGCCCCCAGGTCGCGCAGCGGCTCGGCCAGGTCCTTGACGAGGGCGTGGGCCACGTCGACGCGGAAGCCGTCGACGCCCCGGTCGGACCAGAAGCGCAGGGTGGTGCGGAAGTCCTCGCGGACCTCCTCGTGACTCCAGTCGAGGTCCGGCTGCTCGCGTGCGAAGAGGTGCAGGTACCACTGGCCGTCGGGGACGCGCTGCCAGGCGCTGCCGCCGAAGACGGACTGCCAGTCGGTGGGCGGGAGTTCACCGTGCTCGCCCCGCCCGTCGCGGAAGACGTAGCGGGCGCGGGCGGCCGAGCCGGGGCCGGCGGCCAGCGCCTCCTGGAACCAGACGTGCCGGTGGGAGGTGTGGTTGGGGACGATGTCGACGATCACCTTCAGACCGAGCCGGTGCGCCTCGGCGACCAGCGCGTCGAAGTCGTCGAGCGTGCCCAGGCGCGGGTCGACGTCCCGGTAGTCGATGACGTCGTAGCCGCCGTCGGCCAGCTCGGAGGGGTAGAAGGGGCTCAGCCAGAGCGCGTCGACGCCGAGCGCCCCCAGGTGCGCGAGGCGTTCGGTGACGCCCCTGAGGTCCCCGAGCCCGTCGCCGTCGGCGTCGGCGAAGCTGCGCGGGTACACCTGGTAGACGACGGCCTGGCGCCACCAGTCGGGGTTGCGGGAGGACAGGTCGGCCACGGGAGCGGTGTCGTAGTCGGTCACGCACAGAAGCCTGTCCACTCCGCCGCGAAGCACAACGTCCGCGCCGCCGTGCGCGCCCTCCCGGCGCTGCCGTGCGCACCCCCTGCGCGGGGGCGTGGGGCGCGGGGCGCGCGGGGGCGCGGGGCACGGTGGGTCCGTCGCCGGGTGCGGGTTGTGGTGGGTTGCTCGCGCAGTTCCCCGTGCCCCCGGGTGGGGCGGCCGGGCGCCTGCTGTTGGGCGCGGGGGCGTGGTGGGTCCGTCGCCGGGTGCGGGTTGTGGTGGGTTGCTCGCGCAGTTCCCCGCGCCCCCGGGTGGGGCGGCCGGGCGCCTGCTGTTGGGCGCGGGGGCGCCTCAGGGAGGCGGCGGGCCTACGGCTTCTCCACCGTCGTCAGCCACAGGCTCACGTAGCGCTCCACGTCCACCCCCAACGCCACGTCCACCAGCGTCTGTTCACGGGCGCCCCCGTGGATCTCGGCCTCGCCCGGCCGCGGGCGGCGGTCGACGACCGTCTGGCCGCGGGCCGGGCCGGGCGCCAGCGACACCTCGACCGGCAGCCGCTCGGTGGTCAGGCCCGCCGGGTCGGCGACCGCGCAGACCGCGCCCGCGTCCCCCAGGCCGCCCGTGGGCGTGGGGTCGCCGGACATCGCCGGGTCGCGGTGGGCGAGGAGTTCCCCCGCCAGCCGCAGCCGGGGCTCCGGGCTCGCGCGCAGCCGCTGGACGTCCGCCGCCGGGACCAGGACCTGCCGGAAGACGTCCAGGCCGTACATGGTGATCGGCACCCCGGTGGTGAGCAGGATCGCCGCGGCCTCCGGGTCGTGCCACACGTTGAACTCCGCGACCGGCGTGGCGTTCCCGGTCGCCACCGCGCCGCCCATGAACACGATCCGCTCGATGTTGCGCACCACCTCCGGGTGCGTACGCAGCAGCAGGGCGATGTTGGTGAGCGGCGCGGTGGGGATCAGCGTGACCGGACGCGGCGAGGCGAGGATCTCGCGCCGCAGCAGCGTCACCGCGTCCACGTCGACCGGGACCCGCGTCGGCGCGGGCAGCCCGAGGTCGCCCATCCCGTCCCGCCCGTGCACGTGCCGGGCGGTGCGGACCGGCTCGATCAGCGGACGCTCGGCGCCCCGGGCAACCGGGACGTCCCCGGCGCCCGCCTGCTCCAGCACGGTCAGCGTGTTGCGCACCACCCCGTCCACGTCGGTGTTCCCGGCGACGCAGGTCACCGCGCGCACGTCCAGACCGGGGTGCCGTACGGCGAACAGCAGGGCCAGGGCGTCGTCGACGCCCGTGTCGCAGTCGATGATCACCGGGACGGGGTGGTGACTGGTCACGGCGGTGCTCCTCCCACATCGGGATCGGGATCGAGGTCGGGGGCGGTATCGAGGTCGGGCGGGGCGGGGCGGGATCGGGATCCGGGGTTACATCAGTGACCTTACGCAGCCGCCCACAGTTCGGGCCCGCGCGCCGCGACCCGGCCGGTGATCCGGCGCAGCACCTCGTCCACCGGCAGCGCCCCCGGCCGGCGCCCGTCCCGCAGCCGTACGGCGACCAGCCCTCCGTCGGCCTCCCGCTCGCCGAGCACCGCCTGGTACGGCACCCGGCGCGCCGCCCGGATCCGGGCGCCGAGGGTGCCCTCGCAGGGGCCGTGGACCTCCGCCCGCAGCCCGCGCGCCACCGCCTGCCGCACCACCTCGTGCGCCCGCTCCTCCTGGGCCCGTGCCACCGGCAGCACGGCCAGCTGCACGGGCGCCAGCCACGCCGGGAACACGCCGCCGTGCGCCTCGACGAGATGGGCCACGGCCCGCTCCACGCTGCCGATGACGCTCCGGTGGACCATGACCGGCCGGTGTTTCGCGCCGTCGGCGCCGATGTAGTGCAGGCCGAAGCGCTCGGGCTGGTGGAAGTCGATCTGGACGGTGGACAGGGTGGCCTCGCGGCCCGCCGGATCGGTGATCTGCACGTCGACCTTGGGGCCGTAGAAGGCGGCCTCCCCCTCGGCCGCCTCGTACTCCAGGCCCGAGGTGTCCAGCACCTCCCTCAGCAGCGCGGTCGCCCGGCGCCACAGCTCCGGGTCGGCCACGTACTTGCCGCCCTCACCGGGCAGGGAGAGACGGTGCCGGGCGGCGCGGATACCGAGGTCGGCGTAGGCGCGGGCGATCAGGGCGAGCGCAGCGCGGGCCTCCTCCACCGCCTGCTCCAGGGTGCAGAAGACGTGCGCGTCGTTGAGGGTGATCGCCCGGACGCGGGTCAGACCGCCGAGGACGCCGGACAGCTCCGCGCGGTACATCCCGCCCAGCTCGGCGATCCGGAGCGGGAGGTCCCGGTGGCTGCGGGAGCGGGAGCGGTAGATCAGCGCGTGGTGCGGGCAGAGGCTGGGCCGCAGCACGACCTGCTCCGAGCCCAGCTCCATGGGCGGGAACATGTCGGCGCGGTAGTGGTCCCAGTGGCCCGAGATCTCGTACAGGTCGCGCTTGCCGAGGACCGGCGAGTACACGTGCCGGTAGCCGGCCGCCCGCTCCAGCTCCCGGACGTACTCCTCCAGGGTGTGGCGGACGACCGCGCCGTCGGGCAGCCAGTACGGCAGGCCCGCGCCCATCAGGGGATCGGTGTCGAACAGGTCGAGGTCACGGCCGAGTCGGCGGTGGTCGTGGTCGTGCATGGCTGCTCCTCCTTGGGGACCAGGAGGGACGAGCACCCACGACGAAGCCCCGGGGCACTCGCCCCGGGGCTTCGGACATCAGTGGTCAGCGCGCCGGGACACTCTCCGGCGTCGTCGTGGCGGACGGAAGGGCGCGCTTCATGGGGGGAACGTAGCAAGGGGGGCGGGAAGGGGGCGACGGGTTTTCGCGCGGGCGGCGCGGGGGCGCGGGAGTGCGGGAGTGCGGGCAAGGGACTGGCGGATTCTCCCGGCGGCGGGCCGGTCGCCCTCCGGCCGCGGCGGATTCTCGCGGCTCCCGGACGCCCTTCCGGCGGTGACGCCTCCCACCCGCCCGCGTTCACCCGTCCGCACCGGGTCCCGTCATCCGGACGGCCCCGCCGCGTGGTCGGTCCGCCTCCTTGATGGTGCCGTGAAGAGGAGGCAGCCCTGCCGGCCGCCGACCGCCGACCGCCGACCGCCGACCGCCGACCGCCGAACGTCCAGCAGACCGCTCTTCCCCCCGGCAGACCGCCCTTCCGCCGGCAGACCGCTCTTCCCCCGGCAGACCGCCGTTCCTCCAGGAGGCACGCCCGATGACCCGCCGTACGCTCCTCGCCTCCGCCCTCTCCGTCACCGGGCTGCTGCTCACCGCCAGCGCCTGCGCCACCCTCGGCCTGGAGCACCCCCCGACCGCGCGGCAGCCCCTCCCCACCGTGGAGAAGCCGTCGGGCAAGCCCTCCACGCCCGCGAACGTCCCCGTCCTCACCGAGGACCAGGCGCACGCCGCGCTGATCACCGACACCGACCTCGGCTCGCCCTGGACCCCGACGCGCGGCACCGCCGCCTGGCGGGACGGCATGCTCAAGGCGACCACGCCGACCGCGGACTGCCAGAAGCTGCTCGACGGCCTGTACACCGACGAGCTGCTCGGGGGCCCCGCCCGCGCCGTCGTCGCCCTCGACGACCCGGACAGCGAGGCCCAGCTGCGCTACCAGCTCGGCGGCCTGCGCCCGGCGGAGGCGGACCGCGTCCTGACCTGGCTGCGGACGCTGCCCGAGAAGTGCGCACGGTTCACGGCGACGGCACCGGACGGCACCGTGCTCGACGTGTCGGTCAGGGAGCTGCGCCTGCCGGAGGTCGGCGACGCCCGGCAGGGCCTGCGGGTGACGCTGACCGACTGGAGCACCGACGGCGACCCGGTCTCCCTCGACCTCGACGTCGCCGCCGTCCGCGCCGGCCAGGACACCTTCGCCCTCACCAACGGCAGCCTCAACGACGTGCCGAACGAGGCCACGCAGGCCGCCGTACAACTGGGCGTGCGACGGCTGACGGAGGTCAGGAAGCAGGGCCGGGCCCAGGTGTGAGGCGCGGGCCCGGCGGGCCCGGCGGGCCTGGTCAGTCGGCGTCGAAGCGGGTCGAACGGGCGACGACGTCATGGGCCATGTCGAGGACCGTGCGGCCCTCCGCGAACGCGTGGGCGCGCAGCAGGTCCAGCGCCTCGTCGGCGGGGACCCCACGTTGGGCCATGACCATGCCGACGGCCTGGTACACCTCGTCGTGGCCGGTCGCCAGGGGGCTCAGCCAGAGGCCGTCACCGAGCCGGCCCGCCTCCTCCCCGCGGGGCAGCGCCATCAGCGCGACGGTGACGACGTCGGCCACGTAGCGGGCCGTGCGGACCTCCTGGGGGTCCAGCTCGCCGGGGGCCTCCCGGTAGAGGTCGAGGGTGCCCACGCACACCGCGCTGTCGCCGAGCGGCAACGCGTACACGGCCCGCACCCCGGCGGCCGCCGCCTGCTGGGCGAACACCGGCCAGCGGCCGGCGTCCCGGCCCGTCGTGAGGTCGGAGGCGAACACGGGCGCGCCGGTGTCCGCGGCCCGCTGGCAGGGGCCGTCCCCCAGCGTGGCCTGCACCTCCATGAGGTGCGCGGCCAGCTCGCTGCTCGCGCTCAGCGGCACGAGCATCCCGTCGCCGCGCAGGGACACGCTCGCGCCGCTCACCGGCAGCAGCCGCACCGCCGCCGCGCACAGCCGCTCGGGAACCTCTCCGGGTTCCGCGCCGCGCACCTCCTGGGCGATCACGTCGGTGATCCGCTCCCGGTCCCGATCGCGCACGCCGACCACCTCCGCGTACGCCTGCCGCAGTGGCCTCTCCGTCGTCCGGCCGGGTACCCCCCGCCCGTGGCGGAAACCGGCGGCCCTACGCGTCCTCGTACGGATCCGCGGGCTGCTCGATCCGCTGCACCGACACCGCGTCGATGACCGGCGGCCAGGCCTTCTCCGAACCGAGGGTGCCCTTCGGATGCCAGGTGCCCGTGACGGTGACCCAGGTGTCGACGGTCGGCGCGTCCGCGTCGCGGACCTCGGCCTTGCCGGTGGTGGCGTCGGCGGCGCAGCAGGCGACGGCGAGGCGGGTGACGTACCAGGCACCGTCGTCGCCGCGCGTGACGAAGCCGGTCAGCCGGACGGTACGGCCCTTCAGCGAGCGGTCGCTGTCGTAGATCGCGCGGGAGCTGAACTCGGAGAGGGTGAGGTCCAGCGGGTCCCCGGCCGGGAGCGCCGGGAAGGTCCCGACGCCCTGCGCGGCCTGCTGCGCGGCCTCCCGCTCGGCGCTGTAGGAGCCGAGGGCGGGCGGCGGGAAGAGGAGGAGGGCCAGGGCGGGGAGCGTGAGGAGCCAGGCGAGACGGGGGCCGGCGGGGTGATGGGCGTGGCCGTGACCGTCGTCCTCGTAACCGTCCTCTTCGTAACCGTCCTCTTCGTGACCGTGGTCCTCGTGACCGTGGTCCTCGTGACCGCCGTCCTCGTCGTGGCCGTCGTCCTCGTGACCGTTCGCTGCGCGGCCGCGGAGTACCGCCGTCACGAGTCCCAGCAGGACGAGCGCCACCCCGGAGACGATCAGGTAGGGCCGCAGCCCCGCCTGCACGTAGCGCAGGTACAGCTCGCTGAAGAGCGCGATGCGCAGGACCGCCCCGCCCGTCAGCAGGAGCAGCACCGCCGGTCCGTACCGCCGCATCACAGCAGCCACCACCCCACGAGCACACTGGCGGCCACGGCCACCACCCAGGTCACGGACGCGAACCGCACCGCGAAGGCGCGGCCGAAGGTGCCGGCCTGGAGAGCGATCAGTTTCAGGTCGACCATCGGCCCGACCACCATGAACGCCAGCCGCGCGGTCGCCGGGAAGGCGCTCAGGGAGGCGGCGACGAAGGCGTCGGCCTCGCTGCACACGCACAGCACGACCGCCAGCAGCGCCAGCAGCAGCACCGACAGCCACGGCGAGCCGGTGAACAGGTCCAGCACGGAGCGCGGGACGGCGATGTTGAAGGTCGCCGCGGCCGCCGCGCCCAGCACCAGGAAGCCGCCGGCGTGCAGGAAGTCGTGCTGGAGGCCGATGAGGAAGGCGCGGGCGCCGGTGGCGTGCGCGGCGGGCCGGCGCGGCAGGCGCAGCCACTTCTCCTGGCCGAACCGCGCCCACAGCCAGCCCATCACCACGGCGGTGCCGAGCGACGCGACCAGCCGGGCCAGGACCATCATCGGCTGCCCCGGGAAGGCGATCGAGGTCGCGACGAGCACGACGGGGTTGATCGCGGGCGCGGAGAGCAGGAAGGCGAGGGCCGCCGCCGGGGCGACCCCGCGTCGCATCAGGCTCCCGGCCACCGGCACGGACGCGCACTCGCAGCCCGGCAGGACGACCCCGGCCACCCCGGCGACCGGCACGGCGAACGCCGGCCTGCGCGGCAGCAGCCGTCGGAGCACCCGCTCCGGCACGAACGCGCCGATCGCCGCCGACACGACCGTACCGAGGAGGAGGAACGGCACGCCCTGGACGGCGATGGCCGTGAAGACCGTCCACCAGGCGGCCACGGGCGGGGTGTACAGGTCGAGCGCGAGCGTCGGGCCGAGCACGGCCGCGACGGTGGCGACGGCAAGCAGCGCGGTGCCTCCGAAGACGGCGTACACCAGCGCGCGCACGCCGAGGCGCAGGCCGTCGGCCACTGTTCGTTGGTTCTGCACTCTCCGGTCCCGCCCGTCGTCGTCGCGGGCACGCTAGCGGCGACGACTGTGCGGAACCTCGGGATCGCCGGAGAGAAACCTGTGCGGACCGCACATCTGCTACGGCAGCAGACGCCCGGCTGCCCCACCCCAGGGGCGCGGGGAACTGCGCGAGCAACCCACCACCACCCGCACCCGGCAGCGAGGGCGCGGGCCTGCCGGGGCAGCAGGCCGGCACCCGGCAGCAGACGCCCGGCTGCCCCACCCCAGGGGCGCGGGGAACTGCGCGAGCGACCCACCACGACCCGCACCCGGCGGCGGACCCACCGCGACCCGGACCCGGCACCGGACCCGGCACCGCACCCGGCACCGGGGCCCGCGCCGTCGTCCGGCTACAGCGGCGGCTGGGCCGGGGCCGGGCCCAGGGTGGTCGTCCCCGGCGCCGTACGGTGGCCCAGTCCCGTCCGGTACGCGTCGAGGGCGGCCTCCACCCGGCCCGTGCGCCGCAGCAGGTCACCGAGGAGCCGGCACAGGTCGGCGAGGTCACCGGCGGCCCCGGCCCGCTCCAGCAGGCTCAGGGCGCGGACGTAGTGCTCCTCGGCGGTCTCCGTGTCGCGGGCGTCCTCGGCGATGATGCCCAGCAGCCGGTGCGCGCCCGCCGCGTGCACGGCCCCGCGCTCGGAGGACAGGTCCCCGAGGACACCGTGCAGCAGCGCGGCCGCCTCCTGCGACCTGCCCCGGCGGTGCAGGACGTCGGCCAGCTCGACGGCGACCTGGCTGCTGTAGAGGGCGGCACGTTGCGCGGAGAGCATCGCCTGCGCCTGCCTCAGCTCGTCCTCGGCCCGCTCCAGCTCGCCGTTCTGGGCGCAGACGTAGCCGCGCATCCAGTGGCAGTTGGCGAGCTCGGTGCGCAGCTGGAGCTGCCGGTAGAGCTCGGCGGCCTTGGCGAGGGAGGCGTCGGCCTCGGCGATGCGGCCCTCGGCGAGCAGGGTGCGGGCGACGGAGCGGTGCATACGGGCCACGAGGGCCGGATCGCCGACCTTCGGCGCGAGGGCGAGGGCGAACTCGGCGGCCTGCGCGGCACGGGCGTGGGCGCCCATGTCCATGTAGGGGCCGATGACGGAGGCGTAGAGCAACAGGAGGGCGTCGGGGTCGTGCAGGCCGCCCCGGTTGAGCTCGTCGAGGGTGGATTCCAGCAGGTACACGGCGTAACGGAGTTCTCCGGCGAGGTAGTGGGCGACGGCCCGGCCGCGCAGGGCCGGCACCCGCGCGGTGAGGGGCGCCCCGGCCAGGGAGGCCTCCGCCCGCTCGAAGAACCCCCGGGCCGTCTCCAGGTCCCCCGCCTCGATGCCGCACTCGCCGAGCCCGAGCAGGGCGGTGGCCCGCTCCTCGACGAGCGCGTGCTCCTCGGCCTCCGCGAGCAGCCCGTCGTACTGCCGGGCCGCCTCCTCCGCCTCCCCGGTGGCGAGGACGCGCTGGGCCTCGGTGAGGCGGAGCCTCAGGTCGGTGACGAGCCGCGCCGGCCGCCCGGTCGCCAGCTCGTCGAAGTCCACCCCGAGCCGTTCGGCGATGTGCCTGAGCGCCTCGTCGGAGGGGCGCACGCGGCCCGCCTCCAGCGTCGAGACGTAGGCAGGGGTGTAGGTCGGCTCGGCCAACTGCCGCTGTGTCAGCCGACGTTCGACCCGCAGTCGTTGCACCCGGCGTCCGATGATCTCCGGTTCGTCCCGCTCACGCACGCCCCGACTCCCCCAACTCCCCCTGGGACCCTTGCCGTTAGGCTCGCCCAGCCCCTAGGTTAAACAGCGAATTAAGCATGCTTAATACACGGTTGACACCAGCAGCCGTGGCAGAAACCGCTTTTTGCCCGCCGAAGAAGCCGACGTTGCGAGGTTGCCGTGCCCGGACGCACATCCGCACCCTACGGCCGCTCCTCCGGTCGGTTCGCCAGGGCCCTGGCCGCGGCCGTCCTCGCCGTGGCGGCCCTCGTCACCGCGGCCAACGCGATCCCGGCCCACGCGACACCCGACCGCCCGGCCCCCTCGGCGGCGGTGGAGGACGGGGTGCGGGGAGCGGAGTGACGGGGGCGGGGTGACGGGGGCGGGGTGACGGGGGCGGGGTGAGGGGCGGCCGGAACGCCGGGTCCTTCGCCTGACCGGAGGTCTGCTCAGCCCTGGGTCTGCAACTGGTGCAGGTGCTGGCGGACGTGGTCCAGGGCGCCCTCGCGGCGGCCCGGAACGCGACCGCGCAGGTCGGCGAGGTCCGGGCCCAGTTCCCTGGCCCGGTCGGGGTCCGCGATCCGGCCCCACTGGTGGTGCGCCCGGTCCACGGCCGCCTCCACCGCGGGCGCGTCGGCCGGCTGCCCGGCGGCCAGCCGCGCACTCGCGACCGCCATCCACGTACGGCAGCTGCGCTCCGCGTCCCCCGCGAACATCGCCAGGTCCGCCCGCACCTCGGTCCAGTGCAGCGCCTCCTGCGAACCGGGCCCGTGCGCGGCCGCGGCGGCCCGCTCGCAGCGGGCGGCGAGGGCGTCGGCGTCCGTGTGCTGCCCGGACTGCACGGCGGTGGTGATGGCGGCGTGGGGGTCGTCGTCGGGTACCGGAGACGCCGAATCCGGCGCGGCGGCGACGGGGGGCGCGCCGTCCGGGGTGACGTCCGGCTCGGCGTCCTGCGCGGCATCCCGCGCGGCGCCCTGCCCGGTGCCCCACGCGGCATCGTCCTGCACGGCATCCTGCACGGCATCCCGCGCGGCGCCCTGCCCGGTGCCCCACGCGGCATCGTCCTGCACGGCGTCCTGCACGGCGTCCTGCGCAGTGCCCCGCGAGGGGTCCTGCCCGGCGCCCCCCGCGCCCTCCGGCGTCCGGGTGCCGGGGATTGCCGGGACCGGGACCTGAAGCGCGGAGGCGGGCTCGGGGGCCGCCGGGACGGGCGCCGTGGGAGGGGCGGGGAGCGTGGGGTCGGCGTGGGCGGCCGGCGGAGTGGCGGGCGCCGGGAAGCCGGGGAAGACGGAGGCCGGAGGAGTCTGAGCCGCCACGGCGGGAGAGGCCGGGGCCGGGACCGAGTCCGGGACCGAGTCCGGGACCGGCACGGCACCGCCGGGGAACGGCGAGCCGGGGAAGGGAGCGGCGGCGAACGGGGCGGCTGCCGCGGAGGGAGCGGAGGGAGCGACGGCGGGTCCCACTCCGGACACCACCAGGTCCCCCACCTCCCCCTCCGACGCGATCCGCGCCAACGCCATCTGGTGCAACTGTTCCGCCGGCGGCCGCCCACCGCTGCGCAGTATCGTCGCGACCGCCCTCATGTACGTCGGCGAGGCCACCCGCCGCCGTCCGGGCGGCGGCGCGATCCGCCCGTGCACGGCGACCGCCGGCCCGCAGTCCAGGCCCCGCCCCCGCAGCCACTGCCAGGTCTCCGCGTCCGCGTGCAGGTCGACCAGCAGCGTCGTCGCCCCGGGCGGCCGCAGCCGCAGTTCCTCCCGGAACCAGTGCCAGGGGAAGGCCGTGTACCGGACGGTCGCCGGTGTCGTACGCGCCAGCGCGAGATGGGGCAGCCGCTGGCGCCGGTCGAGCTGGAGCTGACCGGCGACGAACACGGTCAGCGGCCCGGGGGCGGCCGCGGCGGCCCGCAGCCGGGTGAGGACGGCCTGCGGTTCGAGCGGATCGGCGAGCTCGACGACGTTCGCGGTGTCGGTGCCGGCCAGCACCGCGGGCGGCACCGCCGCGAGCACGGGAAGCACGGAGGCAGCCTCCACCAGGCATCCCTTGCCCACGGGTGAGGCCGCCAGCAGCAGCACGGTTCCGGGCATCGTCCCTCCCCCTGTCGATCACGTACGGCAGCACCGTAACCGCTGCTGCTGCAAAGGTGGGGCCCAGGTCTGCAAACGTCCCCGTACGGGGCCTTCGTCGGTCTCGGGCGCCGCACGCCGTACCGCGAAGATCGTCGCTCGGCCCCGGGCGACGGCGGACGACCGGCCGACTTGCCACCGCCCGCGCCCAGGTGTGCCCTGGAGACCGGGGGCGAGGAGAGAGGAGTGCTCCCATGGCTCATGCGGCACCCGCACCGGGCATGCGGCCCCGGACCACCGCCATCACCGCCGGCACCACCACGACACCCGACGTCTTCGGCGCCCGGACCCATCTCATCGCGAAGTGGGCGACACCCGTCGTCATCGGGCTCGTCTACGGCTACTGGGCCGCCGCCAACCAGCGTCACGGCGGCCCGGTCACCGGCTGGAACATCCTGTTCGGCTTCGTGACCGCGCTCGTGTTCATCGGGCTGTACGCCGCCGTACGCGCCCTGGCCTCGCGCATGCGGCGTGAAGTGCACGCCCTGCTGTGGGCGGCGTTCACCGGCTGCGCGGTGGGCTTCCTGATCAGCCAGACCGGCGCGAGCGTGCTGAACTCGGCGGGCATCGCCGTGGCGTGCGCGGCGGGCTGGTTCGGGGTGCTGTTCTACCGCTACTACACGCACGAGGACGCGGAGGGGCACCGTATCTTCTGACCCGCGAGGACATGCAAGGACATGCAAGGAGATTCGTGGACATGCGTGGGCCCCGGCGGTGTTCCGCCGGGGCCCACTTCCCTCATCCCTCCACTCACCGGGCCAGTGGGGTCCACTCCCACCCGCCCGACGAGGTACCGGACGTATCGACGGAGGCGTCGCAGACGCCGATGGTCCAGGAGCTCGAGTAACTGAAGGCGTCGGCCAGGGTGGCACTCCAGTCGTGCCCCAGGAACAGGCAGCCGACGCTGTTCGCTCGTGCTTCGGCGGTGGCCTGCGGGGCTGCCGCCGCCGTGGTGCCCGCCGCCGTGACGGCGAGGGCTCCACCGGTGAGCAGGACCGCGGTCAGAGCCCGCAGGATCGGAGTGGTGCGCATCATCGCCTCCTTCTCCCGTCTCCCCTGATCCATGAGACACCCGTTCGGGTGAACCCTCCACCGGAGACCGCAAGACCGCCTGCCACCTGCGCGGACGGCGGGCCGACCGGCAGGTTGCGGCACCGGACGGCGGGCCGACCGGCCGGTCACCGCACCGGACGGCGGGGCAACCGGCCGTCCGTGGGCGGCCGTCACCCGAGCGGCCCAGCCCCGCTGGCGCACCCGCCGCCGCTCCCGTTGTCTGAGGGCGTGTCCCGACGCCTGCGAACCGCCGTCTCGGCCGTCACCATCGCCCTGGCCTGCCTCCTGCTGCCCTTCGGCGCGTTGGCCGCCTGGGCCGCGTACGGCCTGACGGACACGGGCCGTTACGTCACCACGATGGCGCCGCTGGCCTCCGACCCCGCCGTCCGGGACGAGGTCGTGGACGCGGTGGCCGCCGGCATCCTGCGGGAGGCCGCCACCGACCGCCACCGCCCCCTGCACCCCGAGGTGACGCCCTTCGTGCACGACGCGGTGCGCTCCTTCACCCGGACCCGCGCCTACCGCCGGGCGTGGGACGCGGGCAACGAGGAGGCGCACAAGGCCGTCATGACGGCGCTGCACGACGACCGCGCCCGCGGGATCTCCGTGGACCTGGCTCCGGTCACCACCCGTCTCAAGGCGCAGCTCGTCGCCGACCGGGTGCCGTTCGCCGAGAAGGTGCCGATCCGGCACACCAGCGTCGCCCTGCTCCCGGCGAACGACCTGGCCGCACTCCGGAAGGGCTACCACGTGCTGGACGTCGCCGGTTTCTGGCTTCCGGTCGCGGCGGTGGCCCTGGCCGCCACGGGCATCGCCGTCGCGGTGCACCGCCGCCGCGCCCTCACCGCCACCGCCCTCGGCACGGCCCTCGGCGGCGCGTTCCTGGGCCTGGCGGTGGCGCTCGGCCGCCGTCTCACCCTCGGGGACCTCCCCGACCAGACCCACCGCCCGGCCGCGGCCGCCGTCTACGACGCCCTCACCTCGACCCTGCGCACGGTGTCCTGGCTGCTGCTGGTGGCGGGCCTGACGGTGGCCGGCGCGGTGTGGCTCACCCGGCAGCTCCGCATCCGCCGTACGGCACACTCCCGCCGGCCGCCGACCGGGCCCGCCCCGACGCCCCCCACCCAGGCGCCCCCCACCCAGGCGCCCCCCACCCCGGGGACCCCGCCCCCGCCCCAGACACCGCTCGCGCACCCGCCCACCCGCCTCGGCTGAGCCGCCCCCCGACGCCTCCTGGGCCCCGGCCCCCTGACTTCCCCTCACCCGCCCGGCTATCGTCACCGGGCATGCCCAGCACGACGACGCTCTGGCGTCCCACCGGCCCGGAGGAACTGGCCCTCGTCGAGGCGTCCGGATGGACCGCCTGGCCGCCGCGGCTGCCCGAGCAGCCGATCTTCTACCCGGTGCTGAACGAGGACTACGCGGTGCGGATCGCCCGGGACTGGAACGTCCCCGCGTCCGGGGCCGGGTACGTCACCCGGTTCGAGGTCGACAGCGCCTTCCTCCGGCGGTATCCCGTACGGCAGGCCGGGGGAGAGACCATCCTGGAGCTGTGGGTGCCGGCGGAGGAGCTGGATGAGTTCAACGCGCACATCGTCGGACGCATCGAGGTCGTACGGGAGTTCCGCTGACGTGCCCGACGGGCGGCGGCGGTGGACGCTGTTCGGGCGCTGGTGCGCGGGGGCACTGTGCGCCGGGGTGAGCCTGGTCGTGGGGTGCCGGGCCGCGGACACCGACGCCTTCACGCCCGTACCGCAGCTCCTGGCGTTCCTGCCGTGGCTGCTCGTGCCGGCCGGGCTCGGGCCGGCGCTGTCCCTGCTCGCGCGCTGGTGGACCGGGCTGGTGTGGGGGGTCGTGCTGCTCGCCCTGCTCGCCTGGTTCATCGAGCCGTACGGGAAGGAGAGCCGGCCCGAGGGGGTGCCGGTCGCCCGGGTGCGCGTCCTCACCTCCAACGTCGAGTTCGGCCGGGCGACCGACGCGCTGATCGCCGCCGTGCGACGGGAGCGGCCCGACCTGGTGTTCGTCGAGGAGTGCGAGTACGGCTGTCAGGCGGCGGTGGTGCGGGAGCTGGGGCGCGGCTACCCGCACCGGCGGGCCGTGCCGGGGGCCACCTCGGTCGGGTCGGTCGTCCTCAGCCGGTTCCCGCTCACGCCGACCGCGGGCGTGCCCGGCCGGATGGGCATGCCCGGGGCGGTCGCCGACGTCGACGGGCACCCCGTACGGCTCCAGCTCGCGCACCCCAAGCCGCCGCTGCCCGGCCAGGTCGCCCTGTGGAAACGGGAGCTCGGCCGGCTGGCGGACTTCGCCGCCGCGCACCGCGCCGACGGACCGCTGATCCTCGCCGGGGACTTCAACGCCTCCCAGGACCACGCCGCGTTCCGCCGCGTCCTCGACACCGGGCTGTACGACGCCGCCCGCCTCGCCGGGGCGCACCGCGAACCCAGCTGGCCGACCCGGACCACGCCCGCCCTCGGCGCCCAGATCGACCACGTCCTCGTCTCCGGGGAGTTCTCCGCGCGCCGCGCCCGCTTCCTCGACCTGCCCGGCACCGACCACCGCTCACTGCTGGTGGACCTCGCGCTCCACCGCCCCCGCTGACCCGGGGCCGGTGGAGCGTGGGCGACACGCCCTGGATGTACCTACGGGACGTACCTACGGGACGTACCTAGACGCCGATGTCCTCGCCGTCCTGGCGCCACACGGCCACGACCGCCGGGCGGACGATCTTGCCGGCGCCGTCGGGCCAGGTGCTGGCCGGCTTCTCCACGGACGCGCCGTCGACCTCGCCCGGGTGCTGGACGGCGACCAGGACCCGGCGGTCCTGGATGAGCGGACCGCAGGTCTCGGCGCCGGTCGGCACGGTGAGGAACTGCTTCAGCTCGCCGCGCCGCGCACCGCGCGTCGCCACGCCGAACAGCCCGTCGTGCGAGCCGAGCTGCGAGCCGTCCGTGGAGATCCACAGGTTGCCGTGCGGGTCGAAGGCCACGTTGTCCGGGCAGGAGATCGGGCTGACGGAGTCCTTCGGGAAGCCCGCGAAGTACGTCGCCGGGTCCTCCGGGTCACCCGCGACGAGGAACAGCGACCAGGCGAACTCCGTCGCCTCCGCCCGGTTGCGGCGCTCGGTCAGCTCCAGGACGTGCCCGTGCTTGTTGGCGTTGCGCGGGTTGGCCTCGTCCGCCGTGGCGTTCGAGCCGACACCGCGGTTGCTGTTGTTGGTGAGGGCGACGTACACCTTGCCGGTGACCGGGCTGGGCTCGATGTCCTCGGGCCGGTCCATCTTCGTCGCGCCGACCTTGTCACCGGCGAGCCGCGTGAAGACGAAGACCTCCTGCGCGGTCATGCCCTCGACGTGCGAGACGGCGCCCTCGGCGGTGGCGGTGGCCAGCGGGATCCACTCGCCGCTGCCGTCGAACTCGCCGTCGGCCGGCAGCGTGCCGGTGCCGTCGATCTCAGCGGCCGGGGAGTCGCCGGTGAGCCTGGCGACGTACAGGGTGCCCTCGTCGAGCAGCGAGAGGTTGTGCTCGCGGACGGCGCGGGAGCTGCCGTTCTTCATCCGCTTGCTGCCGACGAACTTGTAGAAGTAGTCGAAGCGCTCGTCGTCACCGGTGTAGACGACGGGCCGGCCGTCGGAGGTCAGCCGCACGGTCGCGGCCTCGTGCTTGAACCGGCCGAGGGCGGTGTGCTTGCGGGGCGTGGACGTCGGGTCGTACGGGTCGAACTCGACGACGTACCCGAACCGGTGCACCTCGTTGGGCTCCTGGGCGACGTCGAACCGCTTGTCGAACCGTTCCCACTTGCGCTCGGTGGCGCCGGTGCCGATGCCGTACCGCTTGTCCGTCGTCCGGCTGCTGTTGGCGAAGTACTGGTTGAAGTTCTCCTCGCCGTGCAGGGTGGTGCCCCACGGGGTGGTGCCGCCGGAGCAGTTGTTGAGCGTGCCGAGCACCTTGGTGCCCGTCGGGTCGGCGGACGTCTTCAGCAGGTCGGAGCCGGCGGCGGGACCGGTCAGGCGGAACTCGGTGGTGGCGGTGACGCGCTGGTTCAGCGAGTGCCGGGGCACGGCGACGAGTTTGCCCGTCTTCCGGTCCTCCTCCACGACCACGGCGGACAGCCCGTGCGCGGCCCAGGCGATCTCCACCTGCTGCCGGGTCGGGTTGGCGGCGTCGTACCCCCGGAACATCAGGATCTCGTCGGTGTACTCGTGGTTGGCGACGAGCAGTTGCCGGTTGCGCTCGCCCGGCAGCGGCAGCAGCGCGAGGAAGTCGTTGTTGTAGCCGAACTGGGCCGCCTGGGCGGCCGGCGTCTGGTTCTCCGGGTCGAAGGCCGGCGCACCCCGCAGGATGGGCTCACCCCAGCGGATCACGACGTTCTGCCCGTACCCGTCCGGGACGACCACGGCGTCGGTCGTGTTCGGCGCGACGCTGCTGTAGCGCAGGCCCTTCGCGGCCTTGGCCGGTTTTGAACCCTTCTGCGCCCCGGAGGCCGCAGCGGCCGCGGTCGACTCCTGGGCCGCCGCGGCGGCCGGACGCGCCCCGGCGACGCCCGTCGCTCCGGCGGCGCCCGCGACGGTGACGACGGCGGCGGCGCGCATCATCGAGCGGCGGCTCAGGGCGCCGGCGATGACGTCACCGACGTATGCGTTGGCGCTGGTGTTGGGCACCTCGTGGAAGCAGGCGTCACCACACCGGAAACGGCAGGTCATGGCGGATCGTCCGCCGGGATGCGACTGGGACGGCGTTCCGATCAGCGGCAGAAGCTTGCGCACCTTTACTCTCCCCTTGCGTGCCCATGGTGTGACCGTGACGGTAGGGGTACATATGTGCGGAAGCGCTGACGCTGAGTGAACGGCGGGTGAATCCCCGACTGCTACAAGGGGGTTGGCGGAACGCCGAGGCGGTGTTGACACACCTGCCTTCCGCCCACTCACCCCTCCCCAAGATCACCGCTCAGGGCCGCTAACCTTACGTGTCCGTCCTGGCCAGGGATTGACGGGCATCAACTCACGCGAAGGGTTGCGCATATGGGCATTCTCACTCTCCTGCGGAACGCGTTCGGCCGCTCACGCAAGACGCACACGGCCGAGGCAGAGGGTGCGGAACGGGTTCCTTCGCAGGAGGCGCCGAGGCAGGAGGCACCGGCGCAGGAGCCCCCCGCGCAGGAAGCCCCCGCCACCCCCGAGGCGACCGAACCGGCCGCCCCCACCCCGCACGTCCCGGAGCCCCGCACCGCGTCCCCCACCGAACACGACCTGGTCGCAGCAGCCTTCGACAACGTAACGGTCCCCAAGCCGTCCCGCCCGACGGAGGACACCCCCTCCACGACGGCGAAGCGGACGGAGGCGCCGGTGGAGGCGGAGGCGGCGGAGGCGGCGGAGGCGGCGGAGGCCGTGGAGGCGGCGGAGGCGGCGGAGGCGGCGGAGGCCGCGGAGGCCGCGGAGGCCGCGGAGGCCGCGGAGGCCGCGGAGGCCGCGGAGGCCGCGGAGGCCGCGGAGGCCGCGGAGGCCGCGGAGGCCGCGGAG
>NZ_JBIVJP010000002.1:506649-533084 GCF_044750285.1 Streptomyces sp. NPDC088812
AGGCGGAGCCGACGGCTCCGACCGCGACGGCTCCGACGGCTCCGGCGGCACCGGCGGCACCGGCGGCTGAGGAGCCGACGTCGGCGGAGGCGGAGGCCGCTCCGGTGACGGAGGAGGCCGCTCCGATGACGGAGGAGGCGGCCCCGGCCGAGGAGGAGGCCACTCCGGTCGCGTCGGAACCGGCCCCGGACGCGGCCGAGGCCGCCCCGGTGACGGAGGAGGCCGCTCCGGCCGAGGAGAAGCCCACTGCGGCCGCGGAGGAACCCGCCCCGGCCGAAGAGCAGACGCCGGTCGCGGAGGAACCCACTCCGGTGACCGAGGAGACCGCACCAGCCGAGGAGAAGCCCACTGCGGCCGCGGAGGAACCCGCCCCGGCCGAAGAGCAGACGCCGGTCGCGGAGGAACCCACTCCGGTGACCGAGGAGACCGCACCGGCCGAGGACGAGCCGACGCCGGTGGCGGACGAGGCCGAGCCGACGGCGGCCGCGGGGACGGCCACGCCGGACGCCGAGTCCGACGCGAAGGAGACGACCGACGCGTCCTCCGCCGAGCCGGAGTCCCAGCAGGTCGCCGAGCCGGTCGCCGAGGAGCCGGCACAGGAGGCCGAACCCCAGGTCGTCGCGGAAGCCGCGAAGACGACGGAGGCCACGGAGTCCACGGAGGCACCCGCCGAGCCGGAGGCCGCGCCGGAGACGAAGCCGGTCGCCGAGGAGCAGACGCCGGAACCTCAGCCCGAGCCCGCGACGACTCCCGCCACCGAAGACTCCGCCGCCCCGGAGCCCGAGCCCGCCACCGAGCCGGAAGCCGAGCAGTCCCCCACAGCACCCGAAACCGAGCCGACCGCCGAAGAGCCCACGCCGGAGCCTCAGCCCGAAGCCGAGACGGCTCCCCCCGTCGCGGAGGTCGCGCCCGAGCCCGAGCCGGCGCCCGCCGCCGAAGAGGCCGCCCCGGCAACCGCCCCGGAGACCGAGCCCGAGCCCTCCACCGAGGAGCCGGTCGCCGAGAAGCCCGAGGCCGTCACCGAAGAGCCGGCCCCCGAGCCGGAGCCGGTCGCCGAGAAGCCCGAGGCCGTCGCGGAGGAGGCCACCCCCGAGGCCGTCACGGAGCCGGTCGCGGAGGAGGCCACCCCCGAGGCCGTCACGGAGCCGGTCGCCGAGGAGGCCACCCCCGACGCCGAGGCGGCACCCGCCGCTCCCGCCACCGGCGCCTCCGAGGAGCCGCCGACCCCGGATGCCGCCACGGCGGAGCCGGCCGACACGGCGGAGCCCGCGGAGGCAGCGGAGGTGGCGGAGCCCGCGGAGGCAGCGGAGGCAGCGGAGGAGGCGGCTGAGGCCGCCGAGCCGACCGCGCCCGCGCCCGCCGACGGCGAGGAAGCCCCGCAGGGGCCACCCGCACCCGACGACGAGAGCCGCACGGGCGGTGCGGGTGGGAACGACCCGGCCGAAGGCGAAGCCGAAGCCGAGGCCGAGGCCGAGGCCGAGGCCGAGACGCCGGCAGCCACCCCCGGCACCCCCCGGCGCACCCTCGCGAAACTGAACCTCGCCGGCACCCACGCCGACGTCTACCTGGTCCTCGACCGCTCCGCGTCCATGCGCCCGTACTACAAGGACGGCTCCGCCCAGGCCCTCGCCGACCAGACCCTCGCCCTCGCCGCCCACCTCACCCCGGACGGCACGGAGCCCAAGGTCCACGTCGTCTTCTTCTCGACGGAGGTCGACGGCACCGCCGACCTGACCCCCGCCGACCCGGAGAACAGGATCGACGAGCTGCACGCCGGCCTCGGCCGCATGGGCCGTACCAGCTACCACGCCGCCGTGGAGGCCGTCGTGTCCCACCACGAGCGGCACCGGGCATCGGCGCAGTCCCCCGCACTGGTGATCTTCCAGACGGACGGCGCGCCGGACGCCAAGACCCCCGCCACCCAGTCCCTCACCGACGCCGCGAAGAACCACCCCACGGTCTTCTTCTCCTTCGTCGCGTTCGGCGAGCACGACAACAAGGCCTTCGACTACCTGCGCAAGCTGAAGACCCCCAACACGGCGTTCTTCCACGCGGGCCCCACCCCGCGGGAGCTCACGGACCAGGAGCTCTACGAGGGCGTCCTGGCGTCCTGGCGCCCGTAACCACCCGCCCGCACCCGCACGGCCACCCGCCCCGCACGCACACCGCACCCGCCCCGCACCCTCACCCCACACCCCCGGGGGGGTGGACGGACCGCCGCCCAGGCCCCGTCCACCCCCCAAACGCATGTGAGGGGACCTTCGCGGGGCCAGTAGGATTCCGGGCATGGCGGCCACTGGAACCGAGAAGCAGGGGACGAAGGCTTACTACGTCTCGACCCCCATCTACTACGTCAACGACGCTCCTCACCTGGGCCACGCCTACACGACCGTCGCAGGGGACGTGCTCACGCGCTGGCACCGTCAGCGCGGCGAGAAGGTGTGGTACCTCACCGGCACGGACGAGCACGGTCAGAAGATCATGCGCACGGCCGAGGCCAACGGCGTCACCCCGCAGGAGTGGGCGGACAAGCTCGTCGACGAGGCCTGGCGCCCCCTCTGGGAGCACCTCGAGGTCGCGAACGACGACTTCATCCGCACCACGCAGAAGCGGCACACCGACCGCGTCCAGGAGTTCGTGCAGGACCTGTACGACAAGGGCGAGATCTACAAGGGCGGCTACGAGGGCCCTTACTGCGTGGGCTGCGAGGAGTACAAGCTCCCCGGCGAGCTGCTCGACGGCGAGGGCGACTTCGCGGGGCAGAAGCTCTGCCCGATCCACAAGAAGCCCGTGGAGATCCTCAGCGAGGAGAACTACTTCTTCAAGCTGAGCGAGTACGGCGAGAAGCTCCTCGCCCACTACGAGGCGAACCCCGGCTTCATCCAGCCCGAGTCCGCGCGCAACGAGGTCGTGAATTTCGTCCGGCAGGGGCTCCAGGACCTCTCCATCTCCCGCTCGACGTTCGACTGGGGCATCCCGATCCCCTGGGACACCAAGCACGTGATCTACGTGTGGGTCGACGCGCTGCTGAACTACGCCACGGCGGTCGGCTACAACGAGAACGAGGAGAAGTTCGAGGCCACCTTCCCGGCCGACGTCCACCTGGTCGGCAAGGACATCCTCCGCTTCCACGCGGTGATCTGGCCGGCGATGCTGATGGCGCAGGGCCTGCCCCTGCCCGGCAAGGTCGCCGCGAACGGCTGGCTGATGGTCGGCGGCGAGAAGATGTCGAAGTCGAACCTGACCGGCATCAAGCCCCAGGACCTCACCACGCACTTCGGCGTGGACGCCTACCGCTGGTACTTCCTGCGCGCGATCGCGTTCGGCCAGGACGGCTCCTTCTCCTGGGAGGACTTCTCCGCCCGCTACACCAGCGAGCTGGCCAACGACTACGGCAACCTCGCCTCCCGCGTCGCCGCCATGGTCGGCAAGTACTTCGACGGCCGGCTGCCCGAGGCCACCGCCGACGGCGAGGCCGAGAAGGCGCTGCACGACGGGCTGGCCAAGGCGGTCGCCGAGGCCGACCGGAGGATCGGCGACGAGCTGGACTTCCAGGGCGGCATCCTGGCCGTCTTCGACTTCGTCAAGCAGGTCAACGGCTACATCACGGAGCAGGAGCCGTGGAAGGTGGCCAAGGACACCTCGGACGAGGGCCGGGCCCGCCTCGCCACCGTCCTGTACACGGCCGCCGAGTCGCTGCGCGCCGTCGCCGTCCTGCTCAACCCCGTCATGCCGGACACCTCCCAGAAGCTCTGGGACTCCCTGGGCGCCGAGGCGACCCTGGGCGCGCTCGCCGAGCAGCGGGTGCAGGAGGCCGGCGCGTGGGGCCGGCTGCCCGCCGGTTCCACGGTCACCAAGGGCGCGGTGCTCTTCCCGCGCCTGGAGGAGAAGCCCACCGCGTAGGCCGTCGGGCCGCGGTGAACAGGGCCCGGGGAGCGTACGGCTTCCCGGGCCCCACCCGCTCCGGGCTCCGCGCCCCGGAGCCCGGGGCCCGCGTTCCGCCATGTTCCCGCCAACCCGTATGGTTTTCGCCATGGCAGTCCCCGACGTCATCCCGATCGGCTACCGGCCGAAGCAGCGCACCGAGTCCATCGGCCGGTACGCGGACGGTCAGTTCCTCGCGTCGATCACGTACGCCTTCCCCGAGGGATTCGGCCTCGACGAGGGGTGGGAGGAGCACAAACGCCTCTACACGGCGCTCCACACCTTCGACGCCGACGGCCGCTACCGCGACTCGCAGATCCGGTGCGCCGGCACCTGGGCCGACCACCTGCGCGACCCGCACGGCGAGGACTCGGTCCTCACCCGCGCCCGCGTCCACCTGGCCCACCTGCTGCGCAGCCTCCCGGGCCGGTCCTACACGGACATCGCGATCCATCCGTTCCAGGTCACCCACGAGGACGTCGTGTTCGGCCTGGTGGTCCGGAAGGACGAGGACGAGACCTGGGCCGAGCTCTACCCGGACCGCCTGGCCTTCTCCGCACCGTGGGACGGCACGTACGACACCTGACCGCCCGGCACCTCACCGCCCGACGGCACACCGCCCGGCACCTCACCGCCCGACGGCACACCGCCCGGCACCTCACCGCCCGACGGCTCACCGCCCGGCACCTCACCGCCCGGCACCTCACCGCCCGACGGCTCACCGCTCGCCCGGCGCCGGATCCGCGTCCGGCGCCGCGGGCCCCGTCGTCCCCTCGCCCCGCGCCGCCCCCTCGCCCCGCGCCGCCGTCCGCCGCGCCCTGATCCGGTTGGCGCCGACCCCCGCCAGGGCGAGCAGCACACCCGCACCGAGCGAACCGAGGAACTCCGGCAAGGCGTCACGCATCAGCGAGTGCTCGGCCGTCACCGGGGCCGGTGCCGTCACCGAGGACTGTGCCGGTGCGGGTGCCGTCAGCGAGGACTGTGCCGGTGCCGGCGCCGCAGATGACTCCGGGGAGGCGGCCGTCGCGCTCCCGGCGGCGAGCCACAGGAGCCCGAGGGCACAGAGAAGGGAGGAACGGTACCGCAGAGCCGCCTCCCGGCCACCGCTTTGGCGGGGAACGGCCCCCCGCGCACACGTCCGCCGTAGCTTGAACATATCGCCCCTTTGAATGAAGTGGGTGGGAGAGACCGGGCCGTCGCGGACCAGCAGGCAGCAGGAAGCGCGGCCCGGTCTCGGCCGACCGGCCCACCGGTGACCAGCCGGTCTCTCCAGTCGACACCCACCGGCAGGGGCACTGACGCGTCTGACGGGGCAGATCTTCCGCCGTCGCGCTCTGACACACGCTCCCGTGCGCCGTCTGCCGAACGGCTGACATATGGGATGCTCTGGCCCTCTCATCTGACACAGCCTTGACACAGCGGAGGAGCCGCGGCCATGACGGCAGGGGCGCCGGACGACCAGGAGCCACAGGGCGCGCTGCACCGCATCGCCCGGGAGGTGGCGGCCCTGCGGGCGTCCGCGGGAAACCCGTCGCTGCGCCGGATCGAAGGCCTTGTCAGGGCGGACGAGAAGGAAGCGACCGCCAGCCGTCAGACGATCTCCGTCATCCTCCGCGCCAAGCAGCGGACGCGGCTGGACACGCTCCGCGCCGTCGTGCTCCACCTGGTGCGGCTGGACGGCACCCGGGGAACGCCCGAGGAGGAGCAGCGCGTCTGGTCCAGGATCGAGGGCCTGTGGTACGACGCGCTGCGGGAGGAGACGTCGGAGGCCGCCCCCGAGGCCACCGCCGCCGTCCAGCGGTTCGCCGCCCGGCTGCGCTCGAGCGTCCTCACCCCGCTGGGCGGCGACTTCGACGACATCGGCGGCAGGCTGCGCCCCCTTCTCTCCGACGGGGAACCGGACGACGGGGTGACGCCGGCCGCGCTGTCAGCGGTCGCCCAGGGCACTCGGACACCGCGGCCCCGGGAGGTCACGCTCCTCCTCGGCCTGCTGGCGCGGGACGGCCGGCCCCTGTCGCCGCAGGAGCGCCAGTCACTCATGCTCGACTACGTCGAGGTGCTCCGGCGCAGCGCTCCGGTCCTGTACGACCGGTTCATGACGGACGAACTGCTCGACGCCTACCGCGGTCACGCCGAACGGCTCGGGGAGCGGGCCCGTGCCGCGGACGCCGAACGTGAGGAACGCCGACGTCAGAAACTGTCACACCGAGCGGACCAGGCACGTCTCACCGCCCGTCTGAAGCGCCTGGAGGGCGACGCGGCCGCGGCCCACGACCGGGCGACGCGGGCCGACGTCGCCCGCGAGGAAGCGGTGGGGGCCCTGGTCGTCCTGCGGGAGGAGCGCGACAAGCTCGCCGCGCTGACGACGGCGCACCAGTCGGCCACGCACACGCTGCCGTCGTGGAACAGCCTCGCGCCACAGGCCGTCATCGCGGACTTCGCGGACCCGGACGCGCAGTACGGCTACTCGGCCGCCCAGTACGACCGGTCGTCCGCGCCGTACGACCACGGGCTGTACGACCACGGGCCGTACGACCCGACACCGTTCGCCCTCAGCCGGCCCTCCTACGACCCGTACGGGCCGTACGACCCGTACGGTCCCGGTGCCGGCCATGAGCTCACAAGTCATGACACCGCGCCCTACGGCCTCACCGCGTCCACGCACCAGGCCGTCCGTCCGGGCACGCCCGTGCGGACACTGCCCGCCCCCGCGACCGCCGTCCCCTCCCGGCGCCTGGTGATCGTCGCCTTCCCGGAGGTGCCGCTGCCGGACGTCCGGCCGCCGGACCCCGTCCCCGCGCCGCCCGCCTCGCGCGGACTCCTGCGCACCTTCGCCGCCCACTTCCGCCGCAACCACGGGCGTCACGCGCGGGGCCGTCAGGACTGACCGGCCGTGGGACGCCGACGCGGCCGGGGCGTACACCCCGGCCGCGTCGACTCGCCGGACCGGCCGGGCCGGACCGGCCGGCGGGTCATCCAGGCACCGTCATTCAGGCACCGTCATTCAGGCACCGTCGGTCCGGCGCCGTCGGTTCGGGCCGGATCAGCTCGCGGAGGACGACGGGGACGCCGTCGCGCCGCCGCCACCCGGCTGGACGGCGTCGTCGGTGCCGTCGTGGGTGGCGTCCGGGTCGACGCCGACGGTGATCGACGCCCGCACACCCTTGGCGATGTTCTTCTTGTCGTACTTGAGGGTGAGCAGGCCGCCCGCGGTGCCGCTCTGGTCGTAGATCGTGTCCTCGGTGAGCGTGGTGCGCTCGGTGGTGCTGGTGGAGTACGGCTCCACCTCGGCCGAGGCGAGGACCGTCTCCTCGTCGAAGAAGAACTGGCCGGTGTGGCAGGTGTGCCCGCCCTCGTACCCGGCGTCGGTCCACTCGCCGTCCACGTGCACCTTGGTGTGGATGTGCACGCAGCGGCCCTGGTACCAGCCGGGGAAGATGGTCTTGAAGGTGACCCGGCCCTGCTTGTCGGTCTTCCAGGTGCCGCGCAGGTACCGCTCGTCGTCGGTGGGCTCCGAGTGGCCACCGCCGGTACCGCCGGACGGCGCACCCGTCGGCGGCTCACCGGTGGGGCTGCCCGAGGGGGCGCCGGACGGCATGCCGCCCCCGCCCGTGGACAGGCTCTCGTAGCCGGAGTAGATGCCCAGCGCGTCGCAGTGCCAGATGTCCACGGCCACGTTCCGCAGCGGCTTGCAGGTCTCGGAGTCGATGACCTTCAGGTCGAGGGTGAGGGGGATGCCCTCCTTGTCCTCGGTGATGTCCTGGCGGAGCTTGTCCGCGTCGATGTAGTAGGGGCCCTCGGTGGTCTCGGAGGTGAGCCGGTAGCAGACCTCGGAGTCACTGGAGGTGCTGGTCGCCGAGGCGCCCTCCGCCTTGCCGTTCTCCCCGGCGAAGGCACCCGCGGCGAGCGTGGCGCCCGCACCGACGGCCACGGCCGCACCGGCACCCGCGACGACCACCTTGCGGCGGGTCAGATCGCGTTTGTGCTTGGGGCCCTGCTCGTTCTCGTTCTCAATGTTTCCCGTCATGGGCCAGGAAACTAGGAGGCGGGCCTGTCAGAGATGTGGGAAAGGACTGTGCAGTCCCATGAATTCGGCGCCGCCCACCCGTAAACACACAGCTTTTCAGCCGACGGCCGACAACACGTCACCACATCCATATACGGCCTGAACAATTTCCCGTCCCTGGTAAAGCACGGGAAAAGGGGACCGCACGACCGCCGCCCGGGGAACCACCTAGATCACGCTCTGCCCGACAGCCGCCGAGATCACGCCCTGCCCGACAGCCGCCGAGATCACGTCCTGCCCGGCAGCCTTCGGGATCACGTCCTGCCCGGCAGCCTTCGGGATCACGTCCTGCCCGGCAGCCTTCGGGATCGCTGCTAAGCCGCGGCCGGGCGGCGGACGGCCGGGGCCCTGTCGTCGGCCGGGGGCCGGTCGAGGCCCAGTGCCGTGCGGGCCGTGCGCAGGTGGTCCAAGCCCTCCCCGGCCAGCCGCGTCACCTCGCCGTACTCCTGTGCCGTCCGCGCCGCCGCCAGCCGGGCACGAGCCGTGCGGTGGCACTCCGCCGCACGGCTCAACGCCCGCCCCGCCGCCTCGTCCGCCTCGGCCCAGGCGCGGACGTCCGTGGGGACGAGGCCACCGCCGAGCCGGACGAGCCACTGGTTCGCCTCCGCCTCGGCGTCCAGGTCGGACAGGTGCGAGGAGGGCCGGAGGCGGGGTGCGGCCCGGCGCAGGGCCACCACACCGGCGACCGCACCGGCGATCAGCAGCACCGCGATCACGATCATGAGCCCCATGGTGGCTTCCTCCCTGCGCGCAGACCTGTGCCGACTCACGTCGGCTCCGTCCGGTTCCGTCCGGTTCCGTTCCGTCTCCACCATGAGACGACAAGCCGCTGTGGGCTCCATCGGGATACCTGTGGGGCACCGGTGAGAGACCCGGGAGGGCCGTCCGGACGGGTCGTGCGTACCGCCGGGCGGGCGGCCGGGAGGAGGGGCGCGCGCCGTCAGCTCGCCGAGGCCGACGGCGAGGTGCTCGGAGCCGGTGTCCCCGGGGTGTCCTGGCCGTCCTCCGTCGCCTCCGGATCGACCCCGACCGTCAGCGACGCGCGCACGCCCCTGCCGATGTCCTCCTTGTCGTAGCGGAGCCTCAGCAGGCCGCCCTGTGCGCCGCTCTGGTCGTAGATCGTGTCCTCGGTGAGCGTGGTGCGCTCGGCGGTGTTGGTGCTGTAGGGGGCGAGCTCGGCGGAGGCGAGGACCGACTCCTCGTCGAAGAAGAACTGGCCGGTGTGGCAGGTGTGCCCGCCCTCGTACCCGGCGTCGGTCCACTCGCCGTCCACGTGCACCTTCGTGTGGATGTGCACGCAGCGGCCCCGGTACCAGCCCGGGAAGACCGTCCGGAAGGCGACCCGGCCCTGCCGGTCGGTCCGCCAGGTGCCGCGCAAGTAGCGTGTGTCGTCCGTCGGTTCCTGGTGCCCTCCGCCGGGAGGCGCGCCGGTGGGGGCGTCGGTCGGGGGCTCGCCGGTGGGGGTGCCGGTCGGGGTGTCGGTGGGAGGCTCGCCGGTGGGAGCCGGGCCGCCCCCGCCGCCGTTGCCCTGGCCCTCGTAGCCCGAGTACACGCCGACCGCGTCGCAGTGCCAGATGTCCACGGCCGCGTTCCGGATCGGCCGGCACGTCTCCGAGTCGATCACCTTGAGACTGAGCAGCAGGGGGATCCCCTCGCGGTCCTCGGTGATGTCCTGGCGGATCTTGTCGGCGTCGATGTAGTACGGGCCCTCGACCGTCTCCGAGGTGAGCCGGTAGCAGAGATCGGCATCGGCTTCGTCGTCGGCGGTTCTCGTGCCGTCACCGGCGAACGCGCTCGTCGCGAAGGCGCTGCCGCCCAGTCCCGCCACGGCGAGGGCGCCCGCGCCGACGGCGACCACCTTGCGACGCGTCAGTGCATCGGTCGTGTCGTAATCGTTGTGCTCGTCGTACTCGTTGCGCTCCCGAGGCTGTTCGTTCGCTGTCATGGCGCTGGAAGCTAGGTAGGAAGCCTGTCAGCGAGCTGAGAAAAAGTCCGTCTTCCGCCGCGCATGCGAAAGGGACCTGAAATCGACGTCGACTTCAGGTCCCTTTTCACGAAGCTATTCGAAAGGCTTGCCTTACTTCGGCTGCGGCTTGCGCACCGTCAGGTGCAGCTCGCGCAGACGCGCCTCGTCCAGCTCGGTCGGCGCGCCCATCATCAGGTCCTGGGCGTTGCCGTTGAGCGGGAAGGCGATGGTCTCGCGGATGTTGGGCTCGTCGGCCAGCAGCATCACGATGCGGTCGACGCCCGGCGCGATGCCACCGTGCGGCGGGGCGCCGAAGCGGAACGCGCGCAGCATGCCCGCGAACTGCTCCTCGACGGTGTCCCGGTCGTAGCCGGCGATCTCGAAGGCCTTGAGCATGATCTCCGGCTCGTGGTTCCGGATCGCGCCGGAGGACAGCTCGACGCCGTTGCAGACGATGTCGTACTGCCAGCCGAGGATGTCCAGCGGGTCCTGGGTCTCCAGGGCCTCAAGGCCGCCCTGCGGCATCGAGAACGGGTTGTGCGAGAAGTCGATCTTCCCGGTGTCCTCGTCCTTCTCGTACATCGGGAAGTCGACGATCCAGCAGAACCGGAAGACGCCCTCCTCGAAGTGCCCGGCACGCTTGGCGGCCTCGACCCGGACCGCGCCCATGATCTTGGAGACCTCGTCGAACTCGCCCGCGCCGAAGAACACGGCGTGGCCGGCGGCCAGCGACAGGCGCTTGGTCAGCTCGGCGACGTTCTCCTCGGTGAGGAACTTGGCGATCGGACCGGTCAGCGAACCGTCCTCGGCCACGCGCACCCAGGCCAGCCCCTTGGCGCCGAGCGAGACCGCGAAGTCACCGAGCTGGTCGAAGAACTTCCGCGGCTGGTCCTGCACGGCAGGAACGGCCAGCGCGCGCACGTGCTGGCCGGCGAACGCCTTGAACTCCGAGCCCTCGAAGACGTCGGTGAGGTCCACCAGCTCCAGCTGGGCGCGCAGGTCCGGCTTGTCGGAGCCGTACTTCAGCATCGCCTCGCGGAACGGGATCCGCGGGAACGGCGAGGTGACGTGACGGCCGTTGCCGAACTCCTCGAACAGCTCGGTCATGAGCTTCTCGATCGGCTGGAAGACGTCCTCCTGCTCGACGAAGCTCATCTCCACGTCGAGCTGGTAGAACTCGCCCGGCGAGCGGTCGGCGCGGGCGTCCTCGTCGCGGAAGCAGGGCGCGATCTGGAAGTAGCGGTCGAAGCCGGAGATCATCAGCAGCTGCTTGAACTGCTGCGGCGCCTGGGGCAGGGCGTAGAACTTGCCCGGGTTCAGGCGGGAGGGCACCACGAAGTCGCGGGCGCCCTCGGGAGAGGTCGCCGACAGGATCGGGGTCGCCATCTCGTTGAAGCCGAGGGCCGTCATCTTGTGCCGGATGGCCGAGATGACCGCCGTGCGCAGCATGATGTTGCGGTGCATGCGCTCGCGGCGCAGGTCCAGGAAGCGGTACTCCAGGCGCCGCTCCTCGTTGACCCCATCCTCGGTGTTGATGGTGAAGGGGAGCGGCTGGGCGGCGCCGAGCAGCTCGACCTCGGCCACCTCGACCTCGACCTCACCGGTGGGCAGGTCCGCGTTGACGTTCTCGGCGCCACGCGAGACGACCTTGCCGTCGATCCGGACGGTCGACTCCTTGGTCAGCTTGTCGAGGGCCTCGTACGCGGGCGTGCCGGGACGCGCGACCAGCTGCGTGATGCCGTAGTGGTCGCGCAGATCGATGAAGAGGATGCCGCCCAGGTCGCGCCGATTGTGCAGCCAGCCACTCAGCCGGACGTCGGTGCCGACGTCAGAGGCGCGGAGCTCGCCGCAGGTGTGGGACCTGTACCGATGCATCGTCGTTCATCCAGTCTTCGCGGATCGGGGTCTGTGGATCGGCCAGTGCTTCCGGCCGGTGTTTCACGTGAAACACCCCCAGCGTACCGGGCAGGCCACCCTCGGCTCTCCCCACTTACGGCGCTGGTGATCAGCTGTCGATCGGCGGCACCCCACAGACCACGATCAGTGGCAGACGTCGTTCGCATGTTCTTAAAGTGGGGCAATGCGCACTGGTGAGCCCCTGCCCGCGGTGGAGGAGGTCCTCGCCTCCCTAGCGACGGGCCTGTGGCACTGGAGCACGGCCGCCGGGCTGGTCACGGTCGACGCCGAGGCCGCCCGGCTGCTCGGGCTGCCCGCCGAGGCGACCGTCCTCACCGAGGTGCGGGCCCGAGCCCGCATCCACCCGGTCGACTGGAACGAGATCACCGGAGTGATCCAGCTCGCCGTCGCCGAGGGCACCCTCGCCGAGGTCCGTATCCGGATCGTGGACGACCACGGACGGGTCGTCCGGGTGGTCCGCAGCCGGTCCAAGCCGTCGTTCGACCCGGTGAAGAAGGCGTACGAGCTGACCGGCACCCTTCAGGAGGTCACCGAGCCGCGTCCGGGCACCCCTTCCGACCGCACCGCCGTCACCGGCGACTGGCGGCGCTCCCGGGAGGCGTTCCTGCTGGACGCGGGCCGGGCGCTGGCGGAGGCCCGCTCCACGGAGGAGGTGCTGCGGGTCGCGGCGGGGCTGTCGATGCCGGGCTTCGCACCGGACGGCCTGACGGTCTTCGGAGTGGAGGGCGACCGGCTGACGATCACCGGCCACCACGGGCAGCGGCCCGACGACGCCCCCTTCACCCAGCTGTCCCTGCGGACGGACTATCCGGCGGCCGAGGCGATACGCACCGGCCGGGCCGTCTATCTGTCCTCGCCCGAGCAGTACCGGGAGCGCTACCCGCTCATCTGGCCGCAGATCGCGCACTACGGCCGGCAGTCCTGGGCGTACCTGCCGCTGACCGTGGGGGGCCGCCCCATGGGCGCCTGGATGGCCGCGTTCGCCTATCCGGTGGCCTTCACCCCCGACGAGCGGTCCGTCCTGACCACCGTGGCCCGCATGCTCGCCCAGGCCCTCAGCCGGGCGGGTGCCGCCGAGGTCCAGCGGGAGCTGACGGACGGCCTCCAGCGCACGATGCTGCCCACGCTCGGCCCCGAGATCCCGGGCATGACCCTCACCGCCCGCTACATCCCCACCGGCGGCGGCCTCCAGGTCGGCGGCGACTGGTACGACATGATCCCGCTGCCCGGCGGCAGGTTCGCCCTGGTCATCGGGGACGTGCAGGGGCACGACGTGCGCGCCGCCGGTCTCATGGGCCAGCTGCGCATCGCCCTGCGGGCGTACGCCGCCGAGGGCCACCGCCCCGACGCCGTCCTCTCCCGCGCCTCCCGCTTCCTCTACGGCCTCACCCACACCGACGAGTCCGGCACCGTCCCCGACCTGCGCTTCGCGACCTGTCTGTACGTCGAGGTCGACCCGGTGACCGGGGTCCTGGAGGCCGCGCGGGCCGGTCATCTCGACCCGGTGGTCCGGCTGGCCGACGGCACCGTCCTGGGCCGCGCCACGGCGGGCGGACTGCCCCTGGGCATCGACCCCGACTCCGACTATCCGATCACCCGCCTCGGCCTGGAACCCGGCGAGACGCTGATGATGTGCACCGACGGACTGCTGGAGACCGGCGGGCACGACCTCGACACCGGCTGGCGGCGCGTCCGCAACATCCTGGAGTCCCACGAGGGCGGACTGGAGGAACTGGCGGACGCCCTGGTCCAGGCGGTGCACGGGCCGTCGTCCCACCACACCCCCGGCCCCTTCACCGACCGGCGGGAGGACGACATCGCCCTCCTCCTCGTCTGCCGCCAGGGGGGCAGCTGCGAGCTCGGCGCCTCCGTGCCCCTGTGGGCGTCCGTGCGGCGCACCATGATGACGGTGGCGCAGACCGAGCCCGAGCGGGTCTCCGAGGCCCGGCGGGAGGTGCGCGAGCTGCTGCACGACTGGCCCTCCGAGGACCAGGTCGACTCGGCGGTGCTGCTGGTCTCCGAGACGCTGACGAACGTCCTCGTGCACACCGACACCGACGCGCTGCTGGTCGTCGAGGTGACCGGCGACCCCGGCGAGCGGCGGATGCGGTTCGAGGTGACCGACAGCAGCGACGACCTGCCGCACAAGCGCCGCCCCGGGGAGCTGGCCTCCTCGGGCCGCGGCCTGGTCCTCATCGAGCTCCTCGCGGACGGGTGGGGGGTGGCGCCGCGGGGCGAGGGCAAGAGCATCTGGTTCGAGCTCTACGAGTCGCGCCCGGCGGCGGCCGCCGGATAGCGCTCGCGCAGTTCGTCCGCGACCCCGAAGGCGGCCGCGGTGAGCGGTACGGCCAGCAGCATGCCGAGGATCCCCGCGACGGACGCCCCCGCCGTGATCGCCAGCATCACCACCGCCGGATGCATCTGCACGGTCCGGCTCTGGATCATCGGCTGGAGCACATGCCCCTCCAGCACCTGCACGGCGAGCACCACCCCGAGCGCCCACAGCGCGATGACGAAGCCGCGGTCGGCGAGCGCGACGAGCACGGCGACCGCGCCGGAGAGGAAGGCGCCGAGGTAGGGGATGTACGCCCCCACGAAGACGAGCGCGCCGAGTCCCGCGGCCCCCGGCACCCGGAGGACGAGCAGCCCGACGGTGATGCACACGGCGTCGATGAACGCGATGAGCGTCGTCCCCCGCATGAACCCCTCGACGGCCCGGAACGCCTTGCGGGCCATGGCTTCCACGGTGTCCGCGCCCCCGTCCGGCGCGACCGCCCGCAGGGCGCCGACGGCCCGGTCGGAGTCGCGCAGGAAGAAGAAGACGAGCAGCAGCGCGAGAACGGCCATGGCGATGCTCTCGCCCACGACGCTGACCCCGCTGATGACGCCGGAGGCGGCGGTCCCGCCGAACTTGCCGAGCAGCTCCCTGGCGTTGGACGCGAGGTCCTCCAGTGAGGTGCCTGCCGCCCCGAAGTGCCGGGCGAGGTCCCGCGCCGCGTACCGCAGCGACCTGACGATCTGGTCCCCGCTGTCGACCAGCACGGCGACGACGATGTACACGGCCCCGCCGACCACCGCCACGACGGCCACACAGGTGGCGGCGGCGGAGACCGACCGGTTGACCCCCGCCCTGACGAGCCGCCGGTGGAACGGCCCGAGCAGCGCGGTGCCGAGCAGCGCGAGCAGCACGGGCACGACGGCCGTCCGGAACTCCACGCACAGCCGGATCCCGACGTAGACGACGCCCGACACGAGCAGGATGGCGGCGCACCAGGCGGCGAGGCGGCGGACGGGGAGGGGCAGCAGGCGCACGCGTCCAGCGGATCACGTGCCTGCCCGGTTGTCCCCCCGCGCCGGTCCGCCCGGGTGACGGGGTGTCACCCGGGCGGACCGGCGGCCGTGGACGGCCGAGAGAACGACCGGCGGCGGCTGACGGCGGATCAGGCCTCCTCGGGACCGCTCTCCGTCATCCCGTGGACGGCCGGGACGGTGCCCAGGCGGCCCTTCTGGAAGTCCTCGAAGGCCTGCATGAGTTCGTCCTTGGTGTTCATGACGAACGGGCCGTAGTGGACCATCGGCTCGCGGATGGGCCGGCCGCCGAGGAGGACGACCTCCAGGTCCGGGGTGTGGGAGTCCTGCTTCTCGTCCGCGCGGACGGTCAGCGAGGAGCCGGCGCCGAAGACGGCGGTCTGGCCCAGGTGGACCGGCCGCTGCTGGGTGCCGACCGAGCCCTTGCCGGCCATCACGTAGGCGAGGGCGTTGAAGTCCTCGCGCCACGGGAGGGTCAGCTCGGCGCCCGGCGCGAGCGTCGCGTGGATCATCGTGATCGGGGTGTGGGTGGCACCCGGCCCCTGGTGGCCGTCCAGGTCGCCGGCGATGACGCGGATCAGGGCGCCGCCGTCCGGCGAGGTCAGCAGGGCGACCTGGCCACTGCGCAGGTCCTGGTACCTCGGCGCCATCATCTTGTCCTCGGCCGGCAGGTTCACCCACAGCTGGAGGCCGTGGAAGAGGCCGCCCGACATGACCAGGTGCTCCGGCGGCGCCTCGATGTGCAGCAGGCCCGAGCCGGCCGTCATCCACTGGGTGTCACCGTTGGTGATGGTGCCGCCGCCACCGTTGCTGTCCTGGTGGTCGAAGATGCCGTCGATGATGTAGGTGACGGTCTCGAAGCCGCGGTGCGGGTGCCAGGGGGTGCCCTTCGGCTCGCCCGGCGCGTACTCCACCTCCCCCATCTGGTCCATCATGATGAACGGGTCGAGGTGGCGGTAGTTGATCCCGGCGAACGCGCGGCGCACCGGGAAGCCCTCACCCTCGTAACCGCTGGGCGCGGTCGTGACGGTGAGCACGGGGCGGGCCACGGCATCGGCCGGCGCGGTCACGCGCGGCAGCGTCAACGGGTTCTCGACGGTCACGGCGGGCATGTCGGTACCTCCTTGGGCGACGTGCGTCCCACTTTAGTTGAGCGTTGAACTTTCTGCCACCCATAACGACACGAGCCCGGAGGGCATTCCCTCCGGGCTCGGACACTGGCGGGCCGCGCTGGTGCGGCGCGTGCGGTCAGCCGTCAGCCGTACATCCGGCGCATCGCGAAGTCGACCATCTGCTCGACCGCCTTCGCGTCGAAGACCATCCGGTGCTCGCCCTCCATGTCGAGGACGAAGCCGTAGCCGGTGGGCAGCAGGTCGAGCACCTCGGCACCGGTGATCACGAAGTACTTGGACTCCTTGCCGGCGTACCGGCGCAGCTCCTTGAGTGTGGTGAACATCGGGATCACCGGCTGCTGGGTGTTGTGCAGGGCGAGGAAGCCGGGGTTGTCGCCGCGCGGGCAGTAGACCTTGGAGGTCGCGAAGACCTGCTGGAAGTCCTCGGCGGCCAACTGCCCGGTGGTGAAGGCCCGCACCGCGTCCGCGAGCGAGGGCGGGGACGGCTCGGGGTACAGGGGCGGCTGCTGGCCGTACCCGCCGCCCATGGGCTGCTGCGGCGGGGCGTACTGCTGCTGAGCGCCGACGTTCTGGTCGTAGCCGTACATGGGCGCAAGCGTACCGAGAGCGGTGTTCGGGCGCGGCGCCACCCGGGAGTAAGCGGGATCCCGGGGCGGGACGACCCGCCCCGGGGCCGTGCGCGGGCTGCGGGGGCGCGGCGATCGTCACAGATCGGGGATCGGGGTTGCGGCTTATTACCGGCGGGTAGCATCATCGTAGCTACTTGTTGGTACGTGAACTAGCGCGAGGATCCAGTGCCTCGCCGATCTCTCTACGGAGCCGGGAGCCGTCGCCATGGGGCACTACAAGTCGAATCTCCGCGACATCGAGTTCAACCTCTTCGAGGTGCTGGGCCGCGACAAGCTGTACGGCAGCGGCCCCTTCGAGGAGATGGACACCGAGACCGCCAAGAGCATCCTCGAGGAGCTGACCCGCCTCGCGGAGAACGAGCTGGCCGAGTCCTTCGCGGACGCCGACCGCAATCCGCCGGTCTTCGACCCGGCCACCAACACCGCGCCCGTCCCCGCGTCCTTCAGGAAGAGCTACCAGGCCTTCATGGACTCCGAGTACTGGCGCCTCGGCCTGCCCGAGGAGATCGGCGGCACCACCGCCCCGCCGTCCCTGATCTGGGCGTACGCCGAGCTGATCCTGGGCGCCAACCCCGCCGTGTGGATGTACTCCTCCGGCCCGGCCTTCGCGGGGATCCTCTTCGACGAGGGCAACGAGGTCCAGAAGAAGATCGCGCGGATCGCCGTCGAGCGGCAGTGGGGCTCCACCATGGTCCTCACCGAGCCCGACGCGGGCTCCGACGTGGGCGCCGGCCGCACCAAGGCGGTGCCGCAGGAGGACGGCTCCTGGCACATCGAGGGCGTGAAGCGCTTCATCACCTCCGGCGAGCACGACATGTCGGAGAACATCCTCCACTACGTGCTGGCCCGCCCCGAGGGCGCCGGCCCCGGCACCAAGGGCCTGTCCCTCTTCCTCGTCCCGAAGTACCTCGTCGACGTCGAGACCGGCGAGCTGGGCGAGCGCAACGGCGTCTACGCCACCAACGTCGAGCACAAGATGGGCCTGAAGGCCTCCAACACCTGCGAGATGACCTTCGGCGACCGCCACCCCGCCAAGGGCTGGCTGATCGGCGACAAGCACGACGGCATCCGCCAGATGTTCCGCATCATCGAGTTCGCCCGCATGATGGTCGGCACGAAGGCGATCTCCACCCTGTCGACGGGCTACCTCAACGCCCTGGAGTACGCCAAGGAGCGCGTCCAGGGCCCCGACCTGGCGAACTTCATGGACAAGACCGCGCCCAAGGTCACCATCACCCACCACCCCGACGTGCGCCGCTCGCTGATCACCCAGAAGGCGTACGCGGAGGGCATGCGGGCGCTGGTGCTGTACACCGCCTCCGTCCAGGACGCGATCGCGGTGAAGGAGGCGAACGACGAGGACGCCTCCGCCGAGCACGCGCTGAACGACCTGCTCCTGCCGATCGTCAAGGGCTACGGCTCCGAGAAGGGCTACGAGCAGCTCGCCCAGTCGCTCCAGACCTTCGGCGGCTCCGGCTTCCTCCAGGAGTACCCGATCGAGCAGTACATCCGCGACGCCAAGATCGACACCCTGTACGAGGGCACCACGGCGATCCAGGGTCAGGACTACTTCTTCCGGAAGATCGTCCGCAACCAGGGCGCGGCCCTGAACTCCCTCGCCGAGGACATCAAGAAGTTCCTGGCCCTCGGCACCGGCGGCGAGGAGCTGGCGGGCGCCCGCGAGCACCTGGCCAAGGCGGCCGTGGAGCTGGAGGCGATCGTCGGCCTGATGCTGACCGACCTGGCGGCCACCGAGCAGGACGTCAAGAACATCTACAAGGTGGGCCTCAACACCACCCGCCTGCTGCTGGCCTCCGGTGACGTGGTCGTCGGCTACCTGCTGCTGAAGGGCGCGGCGGTCGCGGCGGAGAAGCTGGAGACGGCCTCCGCCAAGGACACGGCGTTCTACACCGGCAAGATCGCCGCGGCGAAGTTCTTCGCGGCGAACGTCCTGCCGGGCGTCACCCTGGCCCGCAAGGTGGCCTCGGGCGTCGACCTGGACCTGATGGAGCTGGACGAGGCCGCCTTCTAGACACCGCCCCCGCCTTCTAGACACCGCCGGGGGAACACCCGAGTCACCGCCCCGGGGGGAAACACCCGAGTCACCGCTCGGGGGAAACACCCGAGTCACCACCCCGGGGCAGCACCCGCGGTGGCCGCGAACTCCACACCGTCCTCACGAGGGCCCGCTCCTTTCGCCAGGAGCGGGCTTTCGTACGTCGTTAAGGTGAACTCCATGAGCGAACCTGCCCGCCCGTCTTCCGGCGCCACCCCTCCAGGAAGCGCCTCGCGCGCTCCTGCGGCCTTCGACCGCGGCCACACCGACGACCTCATGTCCTTCCTCACGGCGAGTCCGACGCCGTACCACGCCGTGGCGAACGCCGCCGAACGGCTGGAGAAGGCAGGGTTCCGGCAGGTCGCCGAGACGGACGCCTGGGACGGGACGAGCGGCGGGAAGTACGTGCTGCGCGGGGGCGCCGTCGTCGCCTGGTACGTCCCCGAGGACGCCGCCCCGCACACCCCCTTCCGGATCGTCGGCGCGCACACCGACTCCCCCAACCTGCGCGTCAAGCCGCTGCCCGACACCGGCGCGCACGGCTGGCGCCAGGTCGCCGTGGAGATCTACGGCGGGCCGCTGCTCAACTCCTGGCTCGACCGCGACCTGGGCATCGCCGGGCGCCTCACCCTGCGCGACGGCTCCACCCGCCTGATCGACGTCGGCCGGCCGCTGCTGCGGGTGCCGCAGCTCGCCATCCACCTGGACCGCGCGGTGAGCAGCGAAGGACTCAAGCTCGACAAGCAGCGCCACCTCCAGCCCGTGTGGGGACTCGGCAACGACGTCCGCGACGGTGACCTGATCGCCTTCCTGGCGGAGTCGGCCGGCCTCGCCGCCGACCAGGTCACCGGCTGGGACCTGATGACGCACTCCGTCGAGCCGCCCGCCTACCTGGGCCGCGACGAGGAGCTGGTGGCCGGGCCGCGCATGGACAACCTGCTGTCCGTGCACGCCGGCACGGCGGCGCTGGCGGCCGTGGCGACCGGCGGCACCGCCCTCCCCTGCATCCCCGTCCTCGCCGCCTTCGACCACGAGGAGAACGGCTCGCAGTCGGACACCGGCGCGGACGGACCGCTGCTCGGCAGCGTCCTGGAGCGTTCGGTGTTCGCGCGCGGAGGGACGTACGAGGACCGGGCGAGGGCCTTCGCCGGCACCGTCTGCCTCTCCTCCGACACCGGGCACGCGATCCACCCCAACTACGCGGAGCGGCACGACCCCACGCACCACCCGCGCGTCAACGGCGGCCCCATCCTCAAGGTCAACGTCAACAACCGCTACGCGACGGACGGTACGGGCCGCGCGGTCTTCGCCGCCGCCTGCGAGAAGGCGGGCGTCCCCTTCCAGTCGTTCGTCTCCAACAACTCCATGCCGTGCGGCACGACGATCGGCCCGATCACCGCGGCCCGGCACGGCATCCGCACCGTCGACATCGGCGTGGCGATCCTGTCGATGCACAGCGCACGGGAGTTGAGCGGCGCGGACGACCCGTACCTGCTGGCGAACGCCCTGGTGGCCTTCCTGGAGGGCTGAGACACGGTCGATGACGCACCGGCCGACGGTCCGTGAGACTCCGTCACCGCATGGGAGTCGACCGCCGGGGTACACGGGTTCGGGGAACCGGAACGACCGGTACACCGGACAGGGAGGCGACACTCATGGGCCTCGGCGGGTGCATCATCCTCATCGCCGTGGGAGCCATCCTCACGTTCGCGACCGACTGGGACATGCAGGGGGTCAACCTCGACCTGGTCGGAGTCATCCTGATGATCGTCGGCCTGATCGGCGTGACGACCTTCAGCAGCATCGCCCGGCGCCGCCGCGTGATGGTGCCGCCGGCCTCGACCACCGTGGTCGAGACGGACCGGCACCACCGCGACGGATACAGCGACGGGTACGGCGTGTGACCGCTCCCGGGATCGACGGACAGGGCGCGTGACCGCTCCCCGGATCAGGCGTCCAGGCCTGCCAGCACCAGCGGCAGCCGGTCGGCGCCTGACTCGGTGAGCACCACCGGAACACCCCAGTCCTGCTGGTGGACATGGCAGGCCGGGTACGGGTTCGCGGGGTCGTCGTCGCAGGACGCGGCCATCGCGGAGACGTGCAGCACACCTTCCGGCACCGCCGGATCCAGCTCCAGCGTGCGGCTCAGATCCGTGTCCGCGCCCTCTCCCGACAGCAGCAGCTCGGGCGGGGTGGCGGAGACCAGCAGGCGGGTGGACGGGCCGTAGCGGGTGTCGAGCTTCTGACCGGCCGGCGCCTGGAAGATCACATCCAGCCGGAGCCGGCCCGGCGCCACCTCGGTGGCGGCCCGCCGGGTCCGGTGGGCGACCGCCTCGACGCGGACCGCCTCCTCCGGCAGCCGCAGCCGCGTCAGCCGGTGCCGGGCCGACTCCACGACCACGATGTCGTCGCCGACGAGCACCGCGTCGCTGGGCTCGCGCAGGTCCGTGGCGAGCGTGGTGACCTCGCCCGTCGCCGGGTCGTAGCGGCGCAGGGCGTGGTTGTAGGTGTCGCAGACGGCGACCGAGCCGTCGGGCAGGGCGGTGACGCCCAGCGGATGCTGGAGCAGCGCCTGCCCCGCCGCGCCGTCCCGGTGACCGAAGTCGAACAGCCCGGTGCCGACGGCGGTGCGGACCACGCCGCCGGAATCCACCCAGCGCAGGGCCGAGGTCTCGGAGTCGGCCAGCCAGAGCCGCTCCCCGTCGGGGGAGACCGCGAGCCCGGACGGCTGCGCGAACCAGGCCTCGGCGGCGGGACCGTCGACGAGCCCCTCGTTGGTGGTCCCGGCGGCGACACCGACGGTCCCGGCGGCCGGGTCGTACGCCCACAGCTGGTGGACGCCCGCCATGGCGATCCACACCGTGCCGCCGAACAGAGCCACGTCCCACGGCGAGGACAGATCGACCTCCCGGGCCGGGCCGGACGTCGGCGAGCCCTGCCACCACTGCTTCCCGGTGCCGGCGAGCGTCGTCACCTCGCCGGAGGCGAGATCGAGGCGGCGCAGGGCGTGGTTGACGGTGTCGGCGACGACCACGGACGAGTCGTCGAGGAGCGCGAGCCCCTGCGGCTCGTTGAAGGAGGCGGTGCCGGCCGCGCCGTCGGCGAAGCCGCGCACCCCCGACCCGATCCGCCGCACGACGCTCTCCCCGTCCTCCGCCAGCTCCACGAGCTGATGCCGGGTGGTGTCGCTGACCAGCAGGTTCCCCGACGGCAGCAGGACCGCCTTGCCGGGGAAGCGGAGATCCGTCGGCTCCGGCTCCGGCGCCACGTACGGCCCGTCACCGCGCCGCAGCGTCCCCTTCGCCGCGTGCTCGGCCTCCAGCTCCGTCACCAGCCGCTCGATGGCGTGCACATGCCCCTCCCCCGCGTGCTGGGCGACGACGTACCCCTCGGGGTCGATCACGACGAGCGTCGGCCACGCCCGCACCGCGTACTGCTTCCAGGTGGCGAGCTCGGGGTCGTCGAGCACCGGGTGCTCGACGCCGTACCGCTCCACCGCGTCGACCACCGCCCGGTGTTCGGCCTCGTGGACGAACTTCGGCGAGTGCACGCCGACGACGACCACGGTGTCCCGGTGCTTCTCCTCCAGGTCGCGCAGCTCGTCGAGGACGTGCAGGCAGTTGACGCAGCAGAACGTCCAGAAGTCCAGGATGACGATGCGTCCTCGCAGGCCGGCAAGGGTGTACTGCCGGTCGCCCGTGTTCAGCCAGCCGCCCTTGCCGACCAGCTCGGGGGCACGGACACGAACACGGCGGCGGGGCGCGGGGGTGGGCGCCGGGTGGGCATCGTTCATGCTTCCAGCTTGCCAGCCGGGCGTGAGCGCAGGTTCACACGTGTACGGACTTTCGCGTACAGGGCGGGCCAAACCCCACCGATGAGGGACCCGGTGGCACGTCCGGTCACGACCGGTGCGTCCGTGATCCGGCGGCTGGTGCTGGCGTGCGCGGGCGGGGGCCGACAACTGCGCGCTTCCACAGGGAAGTTCACGTTCCGCTTACAGCGGAAACACCCTCCGTAACGGATTGTGCGGCGGCACCGCCCCGGAATCCGCCCCGGCAGGCCCGCCGCCGCACCGAGACGAAGGAGCCGTCATGGCCGACATCGCCAAGATCGTCGCGACGATCTACACCGCGGACATCGCCGACGCCAAGACCGACAGCGGAACCGTCTACCTGGGCATCGCCGGGCGCGAGTTCGTCCTGGAGACCGCGGCCGACGACTACGAACAGGGAGCGACGGACGAGTTCGTCCTCGGCGAGGGCGCCAACGTCGAGCAGGCCGAGTACAACGACCCGCGCAAACCGCAACTGACCACAGAGGACCTGGACCGCTATCCGGCCTACCTCCGCTACGTCGGGACCGACGGCTGGTGCCTGGAACGCGCCACCATCACCGTCAACCCCGGCACCGACAGCCACGTCTTCGACAACCTCGACCTCCAGGGAGGGGGCGAGGCGCGCCGCATCTGGCTGCGCAACGACTACGGGCAACGGCTCGGCCTCACCCGTACCGCCGGCCGGCCCTCCACCGGCTCCGGCCAGGGTGGCGGCACCACGGCGACCGGGCGACGCCTGGTGTTCGGCAACATCAACGCCGACGGGAGCGTCGCCAGCGGCAGCGGCGACTTCTGGGTGACCAGGGAGGGCGAGGGCCGCTACTCCATCGTCTTCCAGAGCCCCTTCGCCACACTGCCCAGCGCCACCTCCAACATCTGGGGGGACGGCTGGGCCACGCTCGACAACACCCACGCCGCCGTCATCGAGACCGGACGGGTGGTGATCGTCACCGGCAACAGCGCCGGAGCGCGCAGCAACCGGGGCTTCAGCTTCCAGGTCGTCGGATAGCCGCGCGGCCCACCAACACCCCTCCCTTCCGGTCCGGTCGGCGTCCTCGTCGGCCGGACCGCGGCGTGTCCGCTCTCTGCGGGGCCGATCACGGTGCCGTAGTTCGCCGGACGGGCAGGTCGAACCAGACCGCCTTGCCGTCCGGGTGCGGGTACCGGTGCCCGCCGTACGGCAGGTCCGGGCCGTGCCCCCAGCGGCCGCCGGTGAGGGCGTCCACCAGGTGCAGACCCCGGCCGCCGCCCCGCTCCCACGTCTCCGCCGTCACCTCCCTCCGCACCGGCGGGTTCTCGTCCCCGTCGTACACCGCCACCCGCAGCCGCCCCTCCTCCACGGCCAGCCACAGCATCGCGCCGTCCCCGCCCTTGGCGTGCACACAGGCGTTGGTGACGATCTCCGAGGTGCAGAGCGTCGCGTCGTCGATCAGGTCGCCGTCCAGTTCGAGCGCGCGCAGGACGGTGGCGACGAAGTCGCGGGCGATGTGGGGGGAGCTGTCGAGGGGCGGACAGATGAGGGTGTACGAGGGCATGGGGCATCAACTCCGGTGAGGAGAAGGGGGTTGTGGGAGCCTGACCACCACGTCACTGTCCGGCGCCCCGACGGCGGGGCCGGGGTGGCACTTCCAACGGGGATCGGGCGTGCGCGAGTTACGGGAGAGTGACACTGCAAGCACTCTCCGTGAGTACAGTGACGACTGTAGCGGCAAACGTTGAAGCGGCTCAACGTTTCGGGAAACTCGTCACCGTTTGGGAGGACGCATGACTTCGAGACCCAATCCGACGGCTCGACAGGCGCGGCTGGGCACAGAAATGCGCAAGCTGCGAGAAGCGGCAGGGGTCCCGAACCGGAAGGCCGCCGCACAACTGGGTGTCAGCCCGACCCAGATCAGCCACATCGAGTCTGGGCGCATCGGCATCAGCGAGGAACGGCTGCGCAGGATGGCCGAGTTCTACGACTGCGACGACGCCGCGCTCGTGGACGCGCTGGTCTCCATGTCGTTGCCGCGCTTCGGCAACTGGTGGGACGAGTACCGAGGCGTGATGCCGCCACAGGCACTCGACCTGGCGGAGCTGGAGCACGACGCTTCATACGTGCGCGCCTTCGAGGTGGTGCACATCCCCGGAATCCTCCAGACCGAGGAACACGTACGCGCAGCCGCCGCCTTCTTCGAACCGAACCTTGCGTTGGAGAGACGCGAAGCCCTGGTCTCCTTCCGCATGCAGCGCCGACGGGTACTGGAGTCGGGCACGCCGTACGACGTGATCGTCCACGAGGCCGCGCTCCGCATGCGCGTCGGCGGCTCGAAGCTCACCCGTGACCAGCTCAGACACCTTCTCGATGCGTCTGGCAGGGAGTCACTCACCCTGCGCGTCGTCCCCTTCACCGCTGAAGGATTCGCAGGGGGCGGCTACTCCATGCAGTACGTCGGCGGAGCTGTCCATCAACTCGACACCGTGCAGATCGACACGACACACGGCGCGGAGTTCATCGACGCCGCGGCACGGCTGAACCGCTACCGCAACGTCTTGAGGAGCATCGACAAGGCAGCCCTCCCGGAGGATGCTTCACTCGACCTCATCCATCACATCGCCCAGGAACTGTGAAGGAACCTCTGTGCACGAAACCCTCCACTGGCAAAAGTCGTCGTTCTCCGCCGGCGCCGACACCAACTGCCTGGAGATAGCCGCCGCCACCGGCGCGATACACCTCCGCGAGAGCGACACCCCCGCCACGCTCCTCTCGCCGACCCCTGCCGCCCTGAACGCCCTGCTCACGGCGGTGCGCGACGCGTCCAGGCGCAGCCCCTCCGCGTGAAGGGAATCGACGTGTCCGAAGACCTCCGCTGGCAGAAGTCGTCGTTCTCCGGAGGCGGCGCCGACACCGACTGCCTCGAGATATCCGCCACCACCACCCTCCACCTCCGCGAGAGCGACACCCCCGCCACGATCCTCACCCCCACCCCCACCGCCCTGAACGCCCTGCTCACGGCGGTGCGCGACGCGTCCGCGCCCGGTTCCTCCGTGTGAGGGAGCCGGGCGCGGTGCCGTGCCGTCGGTGACGGGTCAGGTCAGTGCGTGGCCCGTCGTCGCGTCGACGTGGTCCGGTACGTCGTCGTGGCGGTCGCCGACGGTGGAGGTGCCGGTGGGCTCGAGGAGCAGGATCTCGGTGGGGACGGGGGCGTACGGCTTGTGCTCGGTGCCGCGCGGGACCGTGAAGACGCTGCCCTTGGGCAGGACGACCGTGCGCTCGCCGGCCGCCTCGCGCAGGCCGATGTGCAGCTCGCCCTCCAGGACGAGGAAGAACTCGTCGGTGTGGTCGTGGACGTGCCAAAGGTGCTCGCCCTCGACCTTGGCGACGCGAACGTCGTAGTCGTTGACGGTCGTGACGATGCGAGGACTCCACTGCCGCGTGAAGGAGGCCAGGGCGGCGGACAGGGCTACGGGTTCGTCGGTCATGGCCTCATCCTCGGCGGTCGCGCCGCAACGGCACGAGTGCTAGTAGGGCTTGGTCAGGTTCGTATCACCGTGGGTATGTCGCGGTGACAGGTGGGGCAAGCGCCGGTCCAGAGGGCGAGGAGTGTCTGCAGTTCGCGG
>NZ_JBIVJP010000003.1:0-80585 GCF_044750285.1 Streptomyces sp. NPDC088812
CACAGGCGTGGTGCGGCTGACAGTTTCATAGTGTTTCGGTGGTTATAGCGTGAGGGAAACGCCCGGTTACATTCCGAACCCGGAAGCTAAGCCTTACAGCGCCGATGGTACTGCAGGGGGGACCCTGTGGGAGAGTAGGACGCCGCCGAACAATTTTTGAGAAATCCCCCGTGCCGGATGGCACGGGGGATTTTTGCGTTCAGGGGCGACTAGATGGAACTACGGGCTCTCCTGCGAGAGCCCGTTTGTGCGTTATAGACGTCCGGTCGCTTTCAGGGCCAGATAAGCGTCCGCCAGGGCCGGCGCCAGTTCGTCAGGAGGGGCGTCGACGACCGTGACTCCATGGCGGCGGAGGTGTTCGGCGGAGCGGTGACGTTCTGTCTGAGCCTGGGCGGCCGCCGCCGCTTCGTAGACGGCATCGATGGTGCCGCGAGCCTGAGCCATACCGGCGATGCGAGGGTCGGCGACCGAAGCGAGGAGGACGGTGTGGCGTCGGGTGAGCTGCGGGAGGAGCGGTAGCAGACCCGCCTCGATGGGGGCGGCGTCCAGCGCCGTCAGGAGCACGATCAGCGACCGGCGGGGGGCCGTACGAAGGGCGGTGGCGATGAGGCCGCGGGCGTCCGTCTCGATCAGCTCCGGTTCCAGGGCGGCCGTCGCGGCAACCAGTGACGGGAGCAGGTCACGGGCCGTTCTGCCCTGGACGAGGGCGCGTACCCGGCGGTCGTAGGCAAGGAGGTCGACGTGGTCGCCGGCGCGGGAGGCCAGTGCGGCCAGAAGCAGGGCCGCGTCCAGGGAGGCGTCGAGGCGGGGGGCGTCTCCGACACGGCCCGCGGACGTGCGCCCGGTGTCCAGGACCAGGAGGAGACGGCGGTCGCGCTCGGGGCGCCACGTGCGGACGGCGACCGTGGACTGACGGGCGGTGGCACGCCAGTCGATGGAACGGGTGTCGTCGCCGGGGACGTATGCGCGGAGACTGTCGAATTCCGTGCCCTCGCCTCGGGTCAGGGCGCTGGTGCGGCCGTCGAGCTCGCGGAGGCGGGCCAGTTTCGAGGGGAGGTGTCTGCGGCTGGTGAACGGGGGGAGGACCCGTACGGTCCAGGGGACCTTGTGGGTGCCCTGGCGGGCGACGAGGCCGAGAGGACCGTAGGAGCGGATGGTGACGCGGTCGGCGTGGCGGTCGCCGCGGCGGGTGGGGCGCAGGCGGGTGGTGAGGCGGCGCCGTTCGCCGGCGGGGACCGTGAGCCGGTGGCGGGAGGCGGCGAACGCGGTGCCGGGCAGCCAGCTGCTGGGAGGCCAGGCGTCGCGGAGGCGGGCCCGCAGGAGGCGGCCGGACGGATTGGTGATCGTGAGGGTGACGTCGGCGGTGTCGCCGAGGCGTACGGAGGTGTCGCCGGAGCGGGTCAGGAGCAGGCGGCGTACGGGGGCGGCGAGGGCGTAGTCGCAGGCGCAGACCGCGGCCAGGGAGGCGTTGACGGCGAGGATGCCCGTCCAGCCGGGTTCCCAGATGCCGACGGGGAGGGAGCCGAGGGTCGCGAGAAGGGCGGCGCGTCCGGTGAGCGCCATCAGCGGGGCACGGGGACGTGGGCGAGGACGGCGTTGATGACCGAGTCGGCGGTGACGCCCTCCATCTCCGCTTCCGGGCGGAGCTGCACGCGGTGGCGGAGGGTCGGCAGGGCGAGGGCTTTGACGTCGTCGGGGATGACGTAGTCGCGGCCGGTCAGCCATGCCCAGGCGCGGGCGGTGGACAGCAGGGCGGTCGCGCCGCGGGGGGAGACACCGAGGGTGAGGGAGGGGGACTCGCGGGTGGCTCGGCAGATGTCGACGACGTAGGCGGTGATCTCCGGGGCGACGGTGGTACTGGCGACGGCTGTTCGGGCGGCTTCGAGATCGGCTGCGCCTGCCACCGGGCGTACGCCGGCGGTGTGCAGGTCGCGCGGGTCGAAGCCTTCGGCGTGGCGGGTGAGGACGTCGATCTCGTGCCGGCGGGAGGGGAGGGGGACGGTGAGTTTGAGGAGGAAACGGTCCAGCTGGGCTTCGGGCAGGGGATAGGTGCCCTCGTACTCGACCGGGTTCTGGGTCGCGGCGACCAGGAACGGGTCGGGGAGGGGGCGGGGGGTGCCGTCGACGGTGACCTGGCGTTCCTCCATGGCTTCGAGGAGGGAGGCCTGGGTCTTCGGCGGAGTGCGGTTGATCTCGTCGGCGAGGAGGAGGTGGGTGAAGACCGGGCCGGGCTGGAAGGAGAACTCGGCGGTGCGGGCGTCGTAGACGAGGGAGCCGGTGACGTCGCTGGGCATGAGGTCGGGGGTGAACTGGACGCGTTTGGTGTCGAGGTCGAGGGCCGCGGCCAGGGCGCGGACGAGCAGGGTCTTGGCGACGCCGGGGACCCCCTCGAGGAGGACGTGGCCGCGGCACAGGAGGGCGACGACTAGACCGGTCACGGCGGGGTCCTGGCCGACCACGGCCTTGGCGATCTCGGCACGCAGGGCTTCCAGGGACGCGCGGGCGTCGCCCGGATCCCCGGTCTTCCCGGCGTTGTCAGTGGTCGGGTCCATCATGGACGGCGTACCTCTCTTTCGAGGGCGTCGAGTCGGTCGGCGAGTGTGATCAGCGCTTGGTCGTCGCCGGGTGGCGGGCCGAAGAGGAGGGGGTACAGGGCCTGTCCGTCGCTGTTGAGGTGGGCGGACAGGGCGGGGAGGAGGGTCTCGGGCGTGTGGGCCTGGGCGACGGGGAGGCCGACGAGAGGGGCGAGGCGGGTGCGGGTCGTGGAGCGAAGAGCGGTGGCCGCGCGGTCGCGTGCGCGGGTCTTGCGGTAGAGGCGGGCGCGGCCTTCGGCCGTTTCGGAGGCGCGGATCGCGACGGGGAGTTCCTCGGGGACGAGGGGGCCGAGTCGGCGTGCCCTCCAGAGGGCGGCGAGGGCTGCCGCGACGAAGAGCTGCACGGTGCCCCAGAGCCAGCCTGCGGGGAGCAGTTCGACGAGGCTCTTCTCGTCGTCCGGGGCGGTGGTGGAGGAGTCGGAGAGCGAGGGGAGGTACCAGACCAGGTGAGGGCGGGAGCCGAGGAGCTGGAGGGCGAGCGAGGCGTTGCCCTGTTCGTCGAGGCGGTCGTTGAAGAGGATGTCGGGGGCGCCGAGCACGACGGTGTCGCCGTCGCCGGAGGGCGCCGGGAGGCGCAGGAGGGTGGCGAGGCGGTTGCTGGGGTAGCACTCGTCCGCGTCGCGGAGGGTGGTGGTGTAGCGGATGCCGCCGGTGTCGGCGGTGCCGGCGCGGCGGGCGGCGGGCAGGGCACAGCCTGGGGAGAGGGTGGACTCGCGGCTGGCGGCGGGGTCCGCGGCGACGCCGGGTGCGAGTGTCTTCACCGACCAGCCGCCCGGGGCGACGAGGACGGTGCGGCCGCCGGAGTCGGTGGTCGCCGCGTGCAGCCGGCGCTGCTGGTGTTTCGTCAGCAGATCGGGGTCGGCGACGAGGAGGGTGGTGTCCGGGCCGGTGGCGGCTCGGGCGTCCGCCACGGTGGTGACGACACGAGTGGCGACGCCGTGCTGGGAGAGCAGCTCGGCCACGGCGCGGCTGCCGTAGGGGTCGGCGGAGCGCGGGTCGAGGGCGCCGTGCCGGGCGTCGGAGCGGAGCGCGGCGAGGGTGACGGCCCCGGCCAGCAGGAGGACGAAGGCGAGGGTGATGCCTCGTGCACGGGTCCACAGGTGGCGGGCGGTGGGCGAGGCCGAGGTGGACGGGAGAGTGGCCTCGGTCGTCATGCGGGCGCTCCGGGGCGGGTGTGGTGGTCCGCGCCGGGGGTGCTGCTGTGGAGGGCCTGGGGTGTGGTGTCGTCCAGGTCGCGGTCGAGGCCGGCGATGCGGTGGTACGTCTGGCCGGTGGCCGTGCGGCCGCCGTACGTGACGTCGTCGAAGTCGCGGGCGGCGGCGTGCAGCCGCCCGGTGTGGGCAGGAAGGGAGCGGCCTGCCTCCGCGGCGGCCTCGTCGGCGGTGCGTCCGGGACGGACGTCGAGGAGCGCGCGTTCCTCCAGGGCGCGGACGATGGCGCGCATGCGTTCCTGGACGGCCTGGTTCCAGTGGCCCTGGGCGGCGTGTGCCTCGGCGGCCGCGCGGTGGTCGGCGGCGCTGCGGGGGCGGTCGTCGAACAGGGCGGCGGCGGAGGCGGGCCGGCGGCCCGGGGTGCCGAGGCGCCACCAGAGGGCGGCCACGGCGGCGACGACGGCCAGGACGATCACGACCAGGCCGACCGCTCCGCCCGGGGCGGCGGTGGAGGCGGCGGTGAGCAGGTCGCCGATCCAGTCCCACAGGCCGTTCAGGAACCGTTCGAACAGGCTGGGGTCGTTCTCGTGGTACAGCCGCTCGGACAGCTCGCGCCGGGCCGCTTCCCGCGCCGGATCGCGGGGGACGGTCACCGGCGGCTCGTCGCCCCGCAAGGACACGGGGAGGCCGTCACCCGCCCGCAGCAGTACGCGTACGGCCTGGTCGGCGGCGTGTGACAGGGACGGCGGGGCCGGGGCGGGCGTGCCGTGCGGCACCGTCGCGGGCACCGCGGCGCCCGGCGGTGCCGGCAGGGCTGTGAGGACTCCCCCCGGGCTCACCGCATCAGCTCCGCGGCGGGGTGACAGGGGAGGGTGTCCCGTAGCCCTGGATGCCGGCGGCTTCGGCCAGGTCGAGGTCGAGGGCCTCGCGGCGGATGCGCAGGTCGATGTAGAGGAGGGCGGTCACGCCCGCCGTGATCGGGAGCGTGATCATGGAGCCGATCACCGAGCCGATCCCGGTGACGACCAGGTACGACCAGCCGAGGTCGGTGTCGCCCTGGGTGAAGGCGGAGATTCCTCCCTCGCCGAGGGCGGCGCCGAGAAGGGCGAAGGGGACCACCACGATCGTCGCGATGAGGTTGGCGAGGATCATGGAGAGCAGCTGGATCCCGAAGACCCGCCACCAGGAGCCGCGCACCAGCTTCGCGGAGCGTGCGAGCGCTTTCTTGATGCTCTGCTTCTCCAGCATCAGCGCGGGCGAGGCGAGCGAGAAGCGGGTGAGCAGCCACGCCACGACGACGAGGGCCGCCAGGACGCCCAGTGCGGACAGCCCGTCACCGGCGTCACCGCCCACCAGGACGCCCGGCAGCGCGCCCACGACGACGATGGCGACCGCCGTCAGCATCAGGAAGAAGACCAGGCCGAACAGCCGCGGTACCTGGGGGCGGGCGTCGCGCCAGGCCTGGCCGGTCGTCACCGGTCTGCCGATGACCGCGCGGCTGGTGACGGTCGTCAGCAGCGCGGTGGCCGTGATGCTGCCGACGAGGGCGATCAGGAAGACGACACCCGCGTCGAGCACGACGTCGGCCATGACGCGCCACTTCTCGTCCATCGTGGCGTAGGGGTCGCTGAGGGCGGCCGTGCTCGCGCTGTCGTCGAGGAACAGGCCCTGGACGAGGACGACGACGACCTCTATGACGACGGCGACGGTCAGGGAGATGCCGAGGACGGTGCGCCAGTGGGCGCGCATGGTGGAGACGGCGCCGTCGAGGATCTCGCCCACGCCGAGGGGGCGCAGCGGGATCACACCGGGCTTGACGGCGGGCGGAGGGCCGCCCCAGCCGGCACCCCAGCCGTTGTAGCCGCCGTGTCCGCCGTGTCCGCCGTGTCCGCCGGGGGTGCCGTAACCGCCGGGAGGGCCGTAACCGCTGTGGCCTGCGTGTCCGCCGGGGCCTGCGGGACCCGGGCCGCCGGGCGGGCGGGTGCCCCAGCCGGGGCCGGGCGGGGGAGGCGGGGGAGACTGAGCCGGGTTCCGGGGGCCTGCGGGCGCGGACCACGGGGCCGGGGGCGGCTGTTCCTCGGACCACTTCGTGCCGGGGCCCTGCGGGTTCGCGGCCGGCTGGTCCGCAGGCTGCGTACCGCCGGGTCGGTCGGCGGAATCGGCAGGGTGGGACGCCCCGGGCTCCTGTCCGTCGGACGGGGCGGATCCGGGCGATGCCCAGCCCGGGGTGTCGTTCATCGTCGCTCCTTCACGGTGCCCGACCGCTGGCGCGGCGGCAGTTCGGGAGCCATCGTGCCATGGGCCGGTCATCGACGGACCGGCCGCGGTCCGGGCTGCACAGCATCAATTGTCCGCCGGATAACGGGCAGACTGACGGCATGGCTGATCAGTACGCGCAACCCGGCGAGCACAAGCGGCCCACCGACATACCGGCGATCCGCTGGGAGGAACCCCCCGAAGGCCCGGTACTTGTGCTCCTGGACCAGACGAGGCTGCCGACCGAGGAACAGGAACTGGTCTGTACGGACGCGTCCGCGCTGGTGGAGGCGATCCGCTCGCTCGCCGTGCGCGGGGCGCCGCTGCTCGGCATCGCGGGGGCGTACGGTGTCGCGCTCGCCGCCGCACGTGGCTTCGACGTGGACGAGGCCGCGGCCGCGCTCGAAGGAGCCCGGCCCACCGCGGTGAACCTCTCCGTCGGCGTGCGCCGGGCCCGCTCCGCCTACCGGGCGGAGCTCGCCCAGGGCGGCGGTCACGAACAGGGCGCCCGGGCCGCGCTGGCCGCCGCACGCCGGCTCCACCAGGAGGACGCCGAGGCCAGCGCCCGGATGGCGGGGCACGGACTCGCCCTCCTCGACGAACTGCTGCCCGGGGGCGGGCACCGGGTGCTCACCCACTGCAACACCGGCTCGCTGGTGTCGGGCGGCGAGGGGACGGCGTTCGCGGTGGCGCTCGCCGCGCACCGGGCCGGGCGGCTCCGGCGGCTGTGGGTGGACGAGACGCGCCCCCTGCTGCAGGGCGCCCGCCTGACCGCGTACGAGGCGGGCCGCAGCGGCATGGCGTACACGCTGCTCACGGACAACGCGGCGGGGTCGCTGTTCGCGGCCGGTGAGGTGGACGCCGTACTGATCGGGGCGGACCGCATCGCGGCCGACGGCTCCGTGGCGAACAAGGTGGGCAGCTATCCGCTCGCCGTGCTCGCCCGCTACCACCACGTGCCGTTCATCGTGGTGGCGCCGGTGACGACGGTGGACCCCGGCACCCCCGACGGGGCGTCGATCGACGTCGAGCAGCGGCCGGCGTTCGAGGTGACGGAGGTGACGGCGCCGCAGGTGCCGGTGGCGGGAGCAGGCGGCGGGATTCCGGTCGCGCCCCTGGGGACGCAGGCGTACAACCCGGCGTTCGACGTGACGCCGCCCGAGCTGGTGACGGCGATCGTCACGGAGGACGGCGTGGTGTCGCCGGTGACCGCCGAGGGCCTCGCCGAGCTGTGCGCCCGGCCTAGTGGGGTGGCGGCCGGCTGATCGTCGCGCCGTGGGGAGGGGGCGGATCCGGCCGGGGAGGTGCCGCCCTGCCCCGTGCGGGGGCGACGGTGACGGTCCGGGGCGACGGTGACGGTCTGGGGCGGGGACCGGCCTGTAGGGCTGTGCGGGGCGACGGGACGGCCTCGGCGGGGACCGGCCGGCACCGCCGCGTCGGGCGACGGTGACGGGGGACCGGGGACCGGGGACGGGGGACCGGGGACGGGGGCAGACAGTGACGGTCCGGTGCGGCTAAGGTCACTGGCCGGTGACGCTGCTCACCTGCGCCACCTTCACCGTTATGAGAATGGGATGATGTCGTTTATGAAGGGACGAGTCCTTGTCGTCGACGACGACACCGCACTGGCCGAGATGCTCGGCATCGTGCTGCGTGGTGAAGGTTTTGAACCGTCTTTCGTAGCCGACGGCGACAAGGCGCTGGCCGCTTTCCGTGAGGCAAAACCCGACCTGGTGCTGCTGGACCTGATGCTGCCCGGACGGGACGGTATCGAGGTGTGCCGCCTGATCCGGGCGGAGTCCGGGGTGCCGATCGTGATGCTCACGGCCAAGAGCGACACCGTCGACGTGGTCGTCGGGCTGGAGTCCGGCGCCGACGACTACATCGTGAAGCCGTTCAAGCCGAAGGAACTGGTCGCCCGGATCCGGGCGCGGCTGCGCAGGTCGGAGGAGCCCGCGCCGGAGCAGCTCGCCATCGGTGACCTCGTCATCGACGTGGCCGGGCACTCCGTGAAGCGGGACGGGCAGTCCATCGCGCTGACGCCGCTGGAGTTCGACCTGCTGGTCGCGCTCGCCCGCAAGCCGTGGCAGGTGTTCACGCGGGAAGTCCTGCTCGAGCAGGTGTGGGGCTACCGGCACGCGGCCGACACCCGCCTGGTCAACGTGCACGTGCAGCGGCTGCGGTCCAAGGTCGAGAAGGACCCGGAGCGGCCGGAGATCGTGGTGACCGTCCGTGGCGTCGGATACAAGGCAGGACCGAGCTGACATGTCCGGAGACAGCGCCGCTTCGGCTCCCGGCCGGTCCGGGGCCCGTCCGGGGCGGCCTGTCGGTCGGAAGGCGGCCGGATCACGCCTCGGGCATCTCTTCGACGGAGGGCTGCTGCACGGCGGGATCCGCAACAGCCCTGTCCTGAGGCTCCTGCTGCGCTGGGTGCGCCGGCCCCTGCTGCCCGTCATGCGGCTGTGGCGGCGCAACATCCAGCTCAAGGTCGTCGTCACCACCCTGCTGATGTCGCTCGGCGTCGTCCTGCTGCTCGGCTTCGTCGTCATCGGGCAGGTACGCAACGGACTCCTGGACGCCAAGGTCAAGGCCTCCCAGAGCCAGGCCACCGGAGGCTTCGCCGTCGCCAAGCAGAAGGCCGACGAGGCCGCCAGCGCCGCCGCCGACGACGACAGCGCCGTGGACGGCGGAACGTCCCAGAACGTCATCGAATGGATGAGCGAACTCGTGTCGTCGCTCTCCAGCGGCGGCCAAGGCGCCTTCGACGTCGTCACCCTGCCTCCCGGCGACGACAGCGGCGGCGGACGCGGACCACGCGCCTCCGGCTACGTCGACCCCAACAAGAGCGTCCCCGACGACCTGCGCACCCGCGTCAACACCAGCACCGGCGCCGCCCAGAGCTACACCCGCATCCTCTACAGCAACGACAAGGAGTCCCAGCCGGCCCTCGTCATCGGCAAACAGCTCAACGACCCCAACGGCGAGTCCTACGAGCTGTACTACCTCTTCCCGCTCACCCAGGAGGAGAAGTCCCTCAGCCTCGTCAAGGGCACCCTCGCCACCGCCGGCCTCTTCGTCGTCGTACTCCTCGGCGCCATCGCCTGGCTCGTCGTGCGGCAGGTCGTCACCCCCGTGCGGATGGCGGCCGGGATCGCCGAGCGACTGTCCGCCGGACGCCTCCAGGAACGGATGAAGGTCACCGGCGAGGACGACATCGCCCGGCTCGGCGAGGCCTTCAACAAGATGGCGCAGAACCTCCAGCTGAAGATCAACCAACTGGAGGACCTGTCCCGGATGCAGCGACGGTTCGTCTCCGACGTGTCGCACGAACTGCGCACCCCCCTGACGACCGTCCGCATGGCCGCCGACGTCATCCACGAGGCCCGCGAGGACTTCGACCCCGTCACCGCGCGGTCGGCGGAACTCCTCGCCGACCAGCTCGACCGCTTCGAGTCGCTCCTCGCCGACCTGCTCGAGATCAGCCGCTTCGACGCCGGCGCCGCCGCCCTGGAAGCCGAACCGATCGACCTGCGCGACGTCGTGCGCCGTGTCGTCAGCGGGGCCGCACCGCTCGCCGAGCGCAAGGGCACCACCGTACGGATCCGCGGCGACCAGCAGCCCGTCATCGCCGAGGCCGACGCACGCCGCGTCGAACGCGTCCTGCGCAACCTCGTCGTCAACGCCGTCGAACACGGCGAGGGCAAGGACGTCGTCGTCAGACTCGCCGCCGCCGGTGGCGCGGTCGCCGTCGCCGTACGCGACTACGGCGTCGGACTCAAGCCCGGCGAGGCCACACGCGTCTTCAGCCGCTTCTGGCGCGCCGACCCCGCACGCGCGCGCACCACCGGCGGCACCGGACTCGGCCTGTCGATCGCCCTGGAGGACGCCCGGCTGCACGGCGGCTGGCTCCAGGCCTGGGGCGAGCCGGGCGGCGGCTCACAGTTCCGGCTGACCCTGCCCAGGACCGCCGACGAGCCGCTGCGAGGCTCCCCCATACCGCTGGAACCCAAGGACTCGCGCCGCAACCGCGGACTCGACGACGCCGGCCTGCCCCGCGGCGCGGGCGAGAAGAGCGCCACCGTGCCCGTGCAGCCCGCGGCCGGTGAGCAGCGGCCCTCGCTCACCCCCCGGCCGGCCCCGCCCGCCCCCACCGCCGACCCCACCGCGCTGCCCGGCAACGGCGCACGCGTCGTGCCCCGGCCCACCACCGGCACCCGCCGACCGGACGAACCGCCCGCCAGCGGGACGGCACACGGGGAGACACCCGAGCGGACGGGCACGCGCCCCGCCGGCTCGGACCAGCAAGGGGAGGCATTTCGTGGGCGCTGACCGCGAGGGGAGACATGTGGTGGGCGCTGACCCGGAGCGGGGACGTGCGGTGCCGTCCGCGGTGCCTACCGGCCTTGAGGGAACGCGTACCGCGGGCGCGGACCGCCCTCGGCGGAGCCGCCGCCGTACACCGGCGCGCGCGATGGCGTACGCCGCCTGCGCTGCCCTACTGCTGGCCGGCTGCGCCTCCATGCCCGACAGCGGAGACCTCCAAGGCGTCGAGTCCACCCCGCGCCAGGACACCCAGGTGCGGGTGTTCGCCATGCCGCCCCGCGACGACGCCCCGCCCTCCGAAATCGTCCAAGGCTTCCTCGAAGCGCTGACCAGCGACGACCCCCGCTACTCCACGGCCCGCCAGTACCTCACCACCAAGGCCGCGCAACGCTGGCAACCCGACAGCTCCACGACGGTCCTCGCCGACGGCCCCGGCACCGAGGTCGTCCAGTCCGGCGACAGGGACGACGGCGACGACTTCGCCTTCAAACTGACCGGCACCGAAGTCGCCACCCTCGACGCACAGCAGTCCTACGCACCCGCCTCCGGCACCTACCGCCAGACCGTGTACCTCACGCGCGACAAGAAGACCCGGCAGTGGCGCATCGACGCCCTCCCCCAAGGCATCGTCATGGGCAAGTCGGACTTCCAGCGCAACTTCATGTCCGTCAACAAGTACTACTTCGCCTCCAACACCACCGCCACGGGCACCGGCCGGCCCATGGCCGTCGCCGACCCCGTCTACGTGCGCGAACGCGTCGACCCCATGACCCAGATGGTGCGCTCCCTGCTCAACGGGCCCACCAGCTGGCTGGAGCCCGTCGTCCGGTCCAGCTTCCCCACCGGCACGGCACTCACCCAGGACGTCACCGCACTCACCCTGGACGACCGCAACAAACTCACCGTGCCGCTCAACAACAAGGCGGCCCGCATCGGCCAGGGCAAGTGCGACGAGATGGCCGCCCAGCTGCTGTTCACCCTCCAGAGCCTCAGCCCCACCGTCGACGAGATCGAACTGCGCGCCGGCGGCAGACACCTGTGCACCCTCAGCGACGACCGCGCCACGGCCGTGGCCGACCGCGGCGCGGAGACCAGCCCCGACTACCTGTACTTCATCGACGGCGGCCACCGGCTCGTCCGCATGCCCAACAGCGGCAGCGGCAACGCCCGGGCCGAAACCGTACCCGGAGCCCTCGGCGACGGCAGCAAAGAGCTGCGCTCCGTGGCCGTGGCCCGCGACGAGGACACCGCCGCCGGCGTCTCCCTCGACGGCAAGGCCCTCTACGTCACCGCCACCACGGTCGGCACCGCCCTCGGCCAACCCCTCCTCCAGAGCAAGGGCAAGACCGAGGCCGACCGGCTCACCACACCCAGCTGGGACGCCCAGGGCGACCTGTGGGTCGCCGACCGCGACCCCACCGCCCCCCGGCTGCTCCTCCTGGAGAAGGGCGGCGGCCAGCCCCTCACCGTGCTCACCCCCGGCCTGGACGGACGGATCAACGCCGTACGGGTCGCCGCCGACGGAGCACGCATCGCGCTCGTCGTGGACAAGGACGGCAAGCAGTCCCTGCTCATCGGACGCATCGAACGCGACCGGACCGGAACGCAGACCACCGTCAGCGTCCAGGAACTGCGCTCCGCCACACCCGACCTCGAACAGGTCACCGCCATGTCCTGGGCCGGAGACAGCCGGCTCGTCGTCGTCGGGCGCGAGACCGGCGGTGTCGAACAGGTGCAGTACGTGCAGTGCGACGGCTCCATCCCCGAAACCGGCACCCTGCCCGGCCTCACCGAAGTGACCAGCATCGCCGCCTCCGAGGACAGCGACGCCCCGCTCTTCGCCACCTCCAAGGACGGACTGCTGTGGCTGCCCGGGGGAAGCGGATGGCGGACGCTGAAGGAGACCGCTTCGGTGGCGTTCTATCCGGGATGAGGGCGGTGTTCCGGCGGGGGCGGTTGTTCTCGGGGAAACGCCAGGGGACTTTGCCTCGCATGGGTGCGGCTGACCTGGACCGGTCGTGCGGCTCGTCCGTTTGTTCGTAACGCCGGTTTCTTTCCCCGCCGCCTTTCAGGATTTTTCCACAGGCGTTTTCCACAGGGGTGGTCGACTCACTCCCACCCCGGCACAGTAGTCCCCATGGAAGGCCTTCGGCGATGGTGGCAGGAACTGGCCGGACTGGTGCTGCCGGCCGACTGCGCGGGCTGCGGACAAGCCCGTACGGTCCTCTGCCCCGAATGCCGTACCGCACTCGGCGCAACCGCGCCGCGCCGCGTGCGGCCGGACCCCGAACCACCCGGGCTGCCCACCGTGCACGCGGCGGCCCGGTACGTCGACGAGGTACGCGCCGTGCTGCTGGCACACAAGGAACGCGGGGCGCTCGCCCTGGCACGGCCACTGGGGGCGGCGTTGGCGGGGGCGGTGGGGGTGGGGTTGGGGGAGGGGGAGGGGGAGGGGCCCCCACCCCGCGGAGAAGCCGGAGCAGACACAGCCGGAAACAGCCCCAGCCCCCACCCCGTCCCCGCCGCCGTTCTCCTCGTCCCTCTGCCCTCCTCCCCCCGAGCCGTCCGTGCCCGAGGGCACGACCCGGCGCGTCGTATCGCCCTCGCGGCCGCCGCCGAGTTGCGCAGGGCGGGGGCGTCGGTGCGGGTGGCCGCGGTGTTGCGGCAGCGGCGGGCGGTGGCCGACCAGTCGGTGCTGAACTCCCGGCAGCGGCTCGAGAACCTGGTGGGTGCGCTGGCCGTGGTGCCCGGTGGGGCGCGGGTGTTGTGCGGTGGTCCGGTGGTACTCGTCGACGACCTCGTCACGACGGGTGCCTCACTGGCCGAGGCGGCGCGCGCGGTGCGTGCGGCGGTGGCCCGGGAGCGGGGGCGGGAGACGGAGAACGCGGAGGCCGCACGGCTCGCCGGTGCGACCGGCTCGGCCGGGTCGAACGGCTCGGCCGGGCAGAACCGGCCGACCGGTGAGGTCGAGTGGCCGGCGCGGGTCGAAGGCGCGACGGCTGTGTACGGGCGCGTCACCCGGGAAGGCAGAGAGGTACGGCCGTCCGGAGCACGGGAGGGAGGTGCGGGACGGGTGCCGGCGGGGACAGCCGGCGTCGGCGGTGCAGGTCAGGTGGTCTGCGCGGCCGTGGTGGCAGCGCCGCCGGACGCTTTCGAAATAAACCGGAACCGGCGGTGGAGTTGAGTCGTTGCAGGTAATAGGAGCGTGAATTCACCTGAACGGAGGTACGTCGCAGTAGAGGGTGACGACATCCGTCCGGGCGAGATATGTTCGGTTGTGAGGGAAGCCGCAGGCCACACCCCTCCATTGCGAATGCCGTGCTGCGTGCTGCGGTTTTTGTTAATCACCCGCAGCACCTGGGTGGAGATCTCGCCCATGGGGGAGGAGGAGGTGGAAGTCACCGAGTCCGAGGTTCCGGTGCTCGCCGGAGTCTGGTGCAAAAGGGAGATGCTCCGCCGTGGATGCGGAGCGATCCGGGAACGGAGTTCTGCGTGGACATCGTCGTCAAGGGCCGCAAGACCGAGGTGCCCGAGCGGTTCCGCAAGCACGTGGCCGAGAAGCTGAACCTGGAGAAGATCCAGAAGCTCGACGGCAAGGTGATGAGCCTCGACGTCGAGGTGTCCAAGGAGCCCAACCCCCGACAGGCCGACCGGAGCGACCGGGTGGAGATCACGCTCCGCTCCCGTGGTCCGGTGATCCGGGCGGAGGCGGCGGCCAGCGACCCGTACGCGGCACTCGACCTGGCGGCGGAGAAGCTGGACGCCCAGCTGCGCAAGCAGCACGACAAGCGTTACACGCGGCGCGGCGCACGCCGGCTCTCGGCAGCGGAGGTCTCCGACCAGGTCCCGGGCGTCGCGACCCTCGACGGCAATGGCCGTCTCACCTCGGCCGAGGAGTCGAAGAGCGTCCCCACCAAGCGGATCGGCTCGCTCGAGGTGCAGGGCGACGGCCCCCTCGTGGTGCGCGAGAAGACCCACGTCGCCGCACCCATGACCCTTGACCAGGCCCTCTACGAGATGGAACTGGTCGGGCACGACTTCTACCTCTTCGTCGACTCCGAGACGAAGGAACCCAGCGTCGTCTACCGGCGCCACGCCTACGACTACGGCGTGATCCACCTCAGGACGGACACGATGGTCACGCAGACGCACGCGCCCGAGGCGGGCGGCGCGCTGGGCGGCTGACCCGGTCCCGTGACAGCTGAGCGGGTGCCCCTGGAGCGCTGGTATGCGCCCCCAGGGGCACCCGTGTGCGACCCCTTCGCGCACCGCTCTGTCACACCGTTGTCGTCCTGGCATGGAATCATGGCGGCAACGGCTCAACCGGTGGGCCGTTGCCTTGCGTTGGCGATGGCACTGGACCACGGCCACAGCCTTCAGGGGGAGGAACGATGGCGGACAGCTTCGGACCGATGCATGATGGGGATGCCGTCGACGGCGTCGTCGGCATGGGCCCGGACGCGGGCACTCCCCGCAAGGAGCCGATCAGAGTCCTTGTCGTGGACGACCACGCCCTGTTCCGTCGCGGACTGGAGATCGTGCTCGCGGCCGAGGAGGACATCCAGGTCGTGGGCGAGGCGGGCGACGGCGCCGAAGCCGTGGACAAGGCGGCCGACCTGCTGCCGGACATCGTGCTGATGGACGTGCGGATGCCCAAGCGCGGTGGCATCGAGGCGTGCACGTCCATCAAGGAGGTGGCCCCCAGCGCGAAGATCATCATGTTGACGATCAGCGACGAGGAGGCCGATCTCTACGACGCGATCAAGGCGGGCGCGACCGGATACCTCCTGAAGGAGATCTCCACGGACGAGGTCGCGACGGCGATCCGCGCCGTGGCCGACGGACAGTCGCAGATCAGCCCTTCCATGGCGTCGAAGCTGCTCACCGAGTTCAAGTCGATGATCCAGCGGACCGACGAGCGGCGGCTCGTTCCCGCACCCCGGCTGACGGACCGTGAGCTGGAGGTGCTCAAGCTCGTCGCCACGGGGATGAACAACCGGGACATCGCCAAGGAGCTGTTCATCTCCGAGAACACGGTGAAGAACCACGTGCGCAACATCCTGGAGAAGCTGCAGCTGCACTCCAGGATGGAGGCGGTGGTGTACGCGATGCGGGAGAAGATCCTCGAGATCCGCTAGAAGCGACCTGGAAACCAGGGACGTGGAGCGATCCGGTGGCGCCGCCGGTCAGGCGAGGGCGCGGGTGAGCTCGTGGGTGAGGGGCTCGCGCAGGTCCGGGGCGTCGACGCGTTCCACCCGTACGTCCGTGCAGTCGACCCAGGTCGCCGCCTCGACCAGGGCGCGGGCGACTGCCGGGACCGCCTTCGGGCCGTCCAGGGTGACCTGCCTGGCGACCAGGGTGCGGCCCTCGCGGGCCGGGTCCACGCGGCCGACGAGGCGGCCGCCGGCCAGGACCGGCATCGCGAAGTAGCCGTGGATCCGCTTCTGCCGGGGGACGTACGCCTCCAGGCGGTGGGTGAACCCGAAGAGACGTTCGGTCCTGGCCCGTTCCCAGACGAGGGAGTCGAAGGGGGACAGCAGGGTGGTGCGGTGGCGGCCGCGCGGGGGTGTCCGCAGGGCCTCCGGGTCGGCCCAGGCCGGTTTCGCCCAGCCCTCGACGGTGACGGGGACCAGTCCGGAGTCGGCGATCACCGCGTCGACCTGGTCGCCCTTGAGACGGTGGTAGTCGGCGATGTCGGCGCGGGTGCCGACGCCGAGGGACCGGCCGGCCAGCCGGACCAGGCGGCGCAGGCATGCGCCGTCGTCGAGTTCGTCGTGCAGGAGGTCGGCCGGGACGGCGCGCTCGGCCAGGTCGTAGACGCGTTTCCAGCCGCGGCGTTCGACGCAGACGACCTCGCCGTACATCAGGGCGCGTTCGACGGCGACCTTGGTGCCGGACCAGTCCCACCACTCGCTGGTCCGCTTCGCGCCGCCCAGTTCCGTCGCGGTGAGGGGGCCCTCGGTGCGGAGTTGCTTGACGACCTGGTCGTAGGTGCCCTCGGGGAGGTGGTGGTTCCAGTGGGGGCGGTTGCGGTAGGCGCGGCGGCGGAAGGCGAAGTGGGGCCACTCCTCGATGGGGAGGATGCAGGCGGCGTGGGACCAGTACTCGAAGGCGTGGGGGCGCGCCGCGGGCGTGCCGGGGGACGGCTTCCAGTAGGCGGCCTCGACCGTGCTGCGGCCTACGGCTCCCAGGCGGGCGTAGGGGATGAGTTCGTGGGAGCGGGCGAGGACGGAGATGGTGTCGAGCTGGACGGCGCCGAGGTGGCGCAGGACGCCGCGGACGCCGGCTCTGCGGTCGGGGGAGCCGAGGAAGCCCTGCGCCCGCAGGGCGATGCGGCGGGCTTCGTCTGCGGAGAGCTCTGCGGTCGCGCGCGGGGTCGTCATGGTGCGCACGATAGGGGGTGGGTCTGACAGCGGGACTGTCCCGGGGAGGGTCAGCGGTGCGGCCCGTTCGTGGGTGCCGGGAGGTACGGGGCGGTCGACGGCAGGCCCAGGTCCGACGGGAGCAGGGAGCCCACCCAGCAGTCGCGGCGCACGCCCTTGTTGTCGATGGCGGAGCGCAGGGTGCCCTCCAGGGTGAAGCCGGCGTGTTCGGCGACCGCGCGGGAGGCGGTGTTGCCGACTTCGGCGCGCCATTCGACGCGGTCGACGGCGAGGTCGGTGAAGGCCCAGTGGGACGCGGTGCGGGCGGCCTCGGTGGTGTAGCCGCGGCCGCGGTGTTCCTTGGTGGCCCAGTAGCCGATCTCGGCCGTGCCGAGGGAGCGCCTCATGAGGCTGTTGACGCCGACGAGGGTGCCGTCGGGGAGGAACACGCCGAAGGTGAACAGGGTGCCGTCGGCCCAGCCCGCCGGGGCGACCTCCTCGGTGAAGGTGCGGGCGTGTTCGGGGAGGTAGGGGGAGGGGATGGTGGTCCAGCGCTGGATGTCGGGGTCCTGGGCGGCGGTGTGGACGGCTTCGGTGTCCTGGGGGCCGACGGGGCGCAGGACCAGGCGGTGGGTGGTGAGCGTGACGGACTGCATCGGCCGATTCTGCGCGGGGTGCGGGAGGGACGCCATGGGTTTGCGGCGGGTGAGCGGGTGATCACAATTCGCGCAATTCGTCTGCGGGGGGCGGCACCATCCGCGGGGCCCGGCCGTTGTCCTTTTCGAAGCCGAGCGTGACGTCGTGCGCGGCGGCGTGCGGTCCTCGTCACGCCAGACCTCCCGGCGTGGTGGGGTCCTCGCATACGATGGCCGTTGCTCAGTAAGTCAAATGGAAACCGACCGTCCCAGGCCCGACCGGCAAGGAGACCAACCCCCGTGTCCGTCCTCTCGAAGATCATGCGTGCAGGCGAAGGCAAGATCCTGCGCAAGCTGCACCGCATCGCGGACCAGGTCAACTCCATCGAAGAGGACTTCGTCGACCTCTCCGACGCCGAGCTGCGGGCCCTCACCGATGAGTACAAGCAGCGGTACGCCGATGGCGAGAGCCTCGACGACCTGCTGCCGGAGGCGTTCGCCACGGTGCGTGAGGCGGCCAAGCGTGTGCTGGGTCAGCGTCACTACGACGTGCAGATGATGGGCGGTGCCGCCCTGCACATGGGGTACGTCGCCGAGATGAAGACCGGTGAGGGCAAGACCCTGGTGGGTACGCTGCCGGCCTATCTGAACGCGATCTCCGGGGACGGCGTCCACCTCATCACGGTCAACGACTACCTGGCCGAGCGCGACTCGGAGATGATGGGCCGCGTCCACCGGTTCCTGGGACTGAGCGTCGGCTGCATCCTCGCCAACATGACGCCCGCGCAGCGCCGCGAGCAGTACGCCTGCGACATCACGTACGGCACGAACAACGAGTTCGGTTTCGACTACCTGCGCGACAACATGGCGTGGTCGAAGGACGAGCTCGTCCAGCGCGGGCACAACTTCGCGATCGTCGACGAGGTCGACTCGATTCTGATCGACGAGGCCCGTACGCCGCTGATCATCTCCGGTCCGGCGGACCAGGCCACCAAGTGGTACGGCGACTTCGCGAAGCTGGTGACGCGCCTGAAGCGCGGTGAGGTGGGCAACCCGCTGAAGGGTCTCGAGGAGACCGGCGACTACGACGTCGACGAGAAGAAGCGCACGGTCGCCATCCACGAGGCGGGTGTCTCCAAGGTCGAGGACTGGCTGGGCATCGACAACCTCTACGAGTCGGTGAACACGCCGCTGGTGGGCTACCTGAACAACGCCATCAAGGCGAAGGAGCTCTTCAAGAAGGACAAGGACTACGTCGTCATCGACGGCGAGGTCATGATCGTCGACGAGCACACGGGCCGTATCCTCGCCGGCCGCCGTTACAACGAGGGCATGCACCAGGCGATCGAGGCGAAGGAAGGGGTGGACATCAAGGACGAGAACCAGACGCTCGCCACGATCACCCTGCAGAACTTCTTCCGCCTGTACAGCAAGCTGTCGGGCATGACCGGTACGGCGATGACCGAGGCCGCCGAGTTCCACCAGATCTACAAGCTCGGCGTGGTCCCGATCCCGACGAACAAGCCGATGGTCCGCAAGGACCAGTCGGACCTGATCTACCGCACCGAGGTGGCGAAGTTCGAGGCGGTCGTCGACGACATCGCCGAGAAGCACGAGAAGGGCCAGCCGATCCTGGTCGGCACCACGTCGGTCGAGAAGTCCGAGTACCTGTCGCAGCAGCTCAGCAAGCGGGGCGTCCAGCACGAGGTGCTGAACGCCAAGCACCACGAGCGTGAGGCGCAGATCGTCGCCCAGGCCGGTCGCAAGGGCGCCGTGACCGTCGCCACGAACATGGCCGGCCGTGGTACGGACATCAAGCTGGGCGGCAACCCCGAGGACCTCGCGGAGGCGGAGCTGCGGCAGGGCGGCCTCGACCCGGAGGAGCACATCGAGGAGTGGGCCGCGGCCCTGCCGGCCGCCCTGGAGAAGGCCGAGCAGGCCGTCAAGGCGGAGAAGGACGAGGTCGAGGACCTCGGCGGGCTGTACGTGCTGGGCACCGAGCGGCACGAGTCGCGTCGTATCGACAACCAGCTGCGGGGCCGTTCCGGCCGTCAGGGCGACCCGGGTGAGTCGCGTTTCTACCTGTCCCTGGGTGATGACCTGATGCGGCTGTTCAAGGCGCAGATGGTCGAGCGCGTGATGTCCATGGCGAATGTGCCGGACGACGTGCCGATCGAGAACAAGATGGTCACGCGCGCGATCGCGTCCGCCCAGTCGCAGGTCGAGCAGCAGAACTTCGAGACGCGGAAGAACGTCCTGAAGTACGACGAGGTCCTCAACCGGCAGCGTGAGGTCATCTACGGTGAGCGGCGCCGCGTCCTGGAGGGTGAGGACCTTCAGGAGCAGGTCCAGCACTTCATGGGCGACACGATCGACGCCTACGTCACCGCGGAGACCGCCGAGGGTTTCGCGGAGGACTGGGACCTGGACCGGCTGTGGGGTGCGTTCAAGCAGCTCTACCCGGTGAAGGTCACCATCGAGGAGCTGGAGGAGGCGGCCGGGGACCGGGCCGGTCTGACCGCCGAGTTCATCGCCGAGTCCATCAAGGACGACATCAGCGAGCAGTACGAGGCGCGTGAGGCGCAGCTCGGCTCCGAGATCATGCGGGAGCTGGAGCGCCGGGTCGTGCTGTCGGTGCTGGACCGCAAGTGGCGTGAGCACCTCTACGAGATGGACTACCTCCAGGAGGGCATCGGTCTGCGCGCGATGGCGCAGAAGGACCCGCTGGTGGAGTACCAGCGTGAGGGCTTCGACATGTTCACCGCGATGATGGAGGGCATCAAGGAGGAGTCCGTCGGCTACCTGTTCAACCTGGAGGTCCAGGTGGAGCAGCAGGTCGAGGAGGTTCCGGTCGAGGAGGCCGCGCCGGTCGACATGGAGAAGCAGGACGTGGTTCCGGCGCAGGCGAGCGGGCGGCCCGAGATCCGCGCCAAGGGCCTGGACGTGCCGCAGCGGCGGAACCTGCACTTCTCCGCGCCGACCGTGGACGGTGAGGGCGGCACCATCGAGGGCGACCTCGTCGACGAGGAGCCGGTGCGGTCCGAGGCCGACGGTCTCACGCGTGCGGAGCGCCGCAAGCAGGCCAAGGCGGGGCGGCGCCGCAAGAAGTAGGGCGCCGGGAGTCTGCTGAGGCTTCGTAGGGTGTGAGGGCCGGGTCACCTGGGGGTGGCCCGGCCCTTCTGTGTGTGCGTGCTTCGCCGGTGCGGGAGGGGGTGGGGTCAGTCGCCCGTCGGGCGGGGGCTGCGGGGGCCGCCCAGTTCGACGGCCGTGCAGCGCCAGCGGCGGTCGGTGCCCAGTTCCAGGCGGAAGGCCATCGCGCGCAGGCGGTCGCCGGCGCTGATGCGGGCGAAGGCCTCGATGGCGCCGGGGCGGGGCATGTCGTAGCCGATGTCGCGGACGACCGGCCGGATGCCGTGGGTGGTGCGCAGGGGGCCGCGTTCGGCGAGGTGGGCCAGGTCGTCGTAGGCGCGGCCGAGGGTGTGGCGGAGCATGGCGTGGACCGGGCGCTGGCCGCTGAGGACGGCGACGAGGAGGTCGGCGAAGAGGTCGGTGGGGCGGGGCCGGGGCCGAGGGGGTTGGGGGAGGTGCCTGTGGGGGGCCGGGACGGCGGGGGAGTCGGGGCGCGGGGGCGTGTGGGGGGTGCTGCCGTTCGGGGAGCGGGGTGGTGCGCCGGAGGGGCGGCGGGTGTCACGGCGGCCGGGCGGACGCGTGCCGGGCGGACGGGCGCCGGGCGGGCGGGCGCCGGGGGTGTGCTGGGCCCTCGTCATGACCTTGTTCATGGGTGTCCCCGTTCGGTGGCTGCCCGGCCAGTCGTCTACCGGGCGGTAACTTCCTGCTGTGGATCTTGTACGGGGTTGCGGTACGTCACGGCAAGACAGCGGAGGGTCCCGATGGTGAGGAGCGCGGATTCACCTATCAGGGTGGCCGGGGAGGGAAAGTCCCTGGAAGACGGGGCGGGCGGGGTGAATCGGCAGGCTCGGGGCTGACGTGCGCGGGGGCCTGGGCCGGGACTCGAAAGGGGACTCCCGCACGTATCCTGAAGGCGCTCCGGAGGCGCGGACCGCGCCCTCCCCGGGGCCTCGAACGGAGCCTCCGACCAGGAAAGAGCGGCCCACCATGCGTGTCTACGTCCCCCTGACCCTCCCCGGTCTCGCCGAGGCGCACGAGACGGGGCGGCTGGGGGCCGGGCCGCTCGTCGCGTACGCCGTCACGCCCGCGCTGCGCGAGTGGTACCTCTCCGACGACATGGAGGAGCTGGAGTACGCGGCCCTCGGCCGGGCCGCGCTCGCCTCGCTGCGGCTGCTGGCGGCGGACCCGGGCGCGCCGCGCCGGCGGGTCGTCGTCGCCGTGGACGTACCGGACGGCGCGGCCACGGCCGACCCCGACCGGGGGCTCGACCCGGCCGCGCCCGGCGAGGTGCGGGTGGCCGGCGCCCTGCCCCTGGCCAAGGCGGCCTCGGTCCATGTCGACGCGCCGGACGCGGAGACGGACGTGACCGCCGCGGCCCGGGCGCTGGCGGCGGCGGACGGCGGCGACGACGACGCGCAGTCCGTCGTGGACGGCGCCGAGGACCACGAGCTGCTGTGGTTCGCCACCCAGGAGATTCCCCACCTGGTCGGACCCGGGCACTGAGACCGTCCGGGCCCGGCCGGCCGACGGCCGCGGGCTCGGCGCTCTGCCCGGCGCCCTCTTGATTGTCGGTGGCGGCGGGTACGTTTGCGGACATGGGGAAGTCAGCGGCGCACATCGTCTGGGACTGGAACGGCACGCTGTTCCACGACAACGACGCGATCATCGGGGCGACGAACGCGGCGTTCGTCGAGTTGGGGCTGGAGCCGATCACGATAGAGCGGTACCGGGCGCTCTACTGCGTGCCGGTGCCGAAGTTCTACGAGCGGCTGATGGGCAGGCTGCCCACCGACGCCGAGTGGGAGCTCATGGACGACATCTTCCACCGGTACTACGCCGAGCACCGGGTGCGGTGCGGGCTCACCGAAGGGGCGGCCGACCTGCTCGCGCGGTGGCGGTCGGAGGGGCGCAGCCAGTCGCTGCTGAGCATGTACGTCCACGAGGAGCTCGTTCCGCTGGTGCGCGGTTTCGGCATCGAGCCGCACTTCCTGCGGGTCGACGGGCGGACCGGACCTTCCGGGGGCAGCAAGGCGGAGCACATGGTGCGCCACCTCATGGCGCTGGCGGACGTGGACCCCGAGCACACGGTGGTGATCGGGGACGCCGCCGACGACGCGGTGGCGGCGCTGCACGTGGGGGCGCGGGCCGTGCTGTACACCGGCGGCTCGCACGGCCGGGCCAGCCTCGAGGAGGTGGGGGTGCCGGTGGTGGACTCGCTGGAGGAGGCCGTGGAGGTGGCGGAGCGGATCGCCGCGTGAACCGGGCGCCGGCCGGTGGGGTGCGGCGCTCCCGGAGGCGCCGCACCCGTGCCTCCGGGGGAGCCGGTGGTGGCTGCGGGGTCGCGTGGTGTCCGCGGGCGGCTCAGACCGCCGGTGCCTTCGCGCGCAGCACGGTGAGGAACTCGCGCATCCAGGCCGGGTGGTCCGGCCAGGCGCGGGAGGAGACCAGGGTGCCGTCGACCACGGCCTCGGTGTCCTGGAAGGTGGCGCCGGCGGTCTGCATGTCCAGCTCCAGCGCCGGATAGGCGGTGACACGGCGGCCGCGGAGGCTGTCGGTGGCGGCGGTGAGGAGGGGGCCGTGGCAGATCTGGGCGACCGGCTTGTCCGCGTCGAAGAACGACTTGAGGATCTTGCGGAGTTCGGGGTCGTTGCGCAGGTACTCGGGGGCGCGGCCGCCGGGGACGACCACGGCGGCGTACTGGCCGGGGTCGACCTCGGAGAAGGCCAGGTCGGCGGGCCAGGTGTAGCCGGGCTTCTCGGTGTAGGTGTCGAAGCCGGGCTCGAAGTCGTGGACGACGAAGCGGAGCCGCTTGCGCGTGGGGGCGGCGATGTGGACCTCGTAGCCCTCCTCGCGCAGGCGCTGGTAGGGGTAGAGGACCTCCAGGGACTCCGCTGCGTCGCCGGTGACGATGAGGATCTTCGCGGTCATGACGGACGGCTCCTCTCGGGCGGGCGCTCTTGCAGCAACGTGCCTCTTGGTGGCGGCCCTGCCAAGAGGTGGGGTGCTTTCAGGTTGCCCCGGGGGCGGGCCGCGCGTCGACTTTTCCCCCTGCGGCCTGCGGGCGGGGGCCGGCCGGCGGCCGTCGGTCGGCCCCTCACACACGGCCCCCCGCCCCGCCGCTCTGTGCAGAACGTCAAACTTCCAGCCCCTGTTTTGTACACATACGGCTCATGACGGGCCCCCGGTGGAGAGCGATAGCCTTGGTAGCGTGATCAGCGCGATATCTCGCGGGGGCGCTGCTGCCCCTGCCCCGCGCCCGGTGACCGCGGACGACGGCCGCGACCGGGTGGCAGTCGCTGGTCCGCACGGGCGGGACGGGGCCGCGAGGGCCCCCAGGACGCCGTACACACCCCGGGCGCAGGTGGCGCGGAGATCAGCGTCACACCCCGGAGCGGCGTCGAGAATGGCTGATAACGCCCCGCTCATCTCCCCTTGCGGCATAGCGTCGGAGCAGACCGGAGACCCCGGTACGTGGCGTCGAGCCGCAGGGGAAGAGACCGTACTTCCTTCTACGTCACGCAACGGCGCGCGACAGGAGTCAGAGGACAATGCAGACCAAGCTGGACGAAGCCAAGGCCGAGTTGCTCGAAAGGGCGGCCCTGGTCGCTGAGAACAGCCCGGCCGGGGGGCACCTACCGACCGGGACGACGGACGAGGGCACTCCGGGGATCCCGGACCACGACGCCGTGCTGTCGTTCCTCCAGCGCTACTACCTGCACACCGCCCCGGAAGACCTCACCGGCCGCGACCCGGTCGACATCTTCGGAGCCGCCTTCTCCCACTACCGGCTGGCCGAGAACCGCCCGCAGGGCACCGCGAACGTCCGCGTGCACACCCCGACCGTCGAGGAGAACGGCTGGACCTGCTCCCACTCCGTCGTCGAGGTCGTCACCGACGACATGCCCTTCCTGGTCGACTCGGTGACGAACGAGCTGACCCGGCAGGGACGGGGCATCCACCTCGTCATCCACCCGCAGGTCGTCGTCCGCCGCGACCTCACCGGCAAGCTCGTCGAGGTGCTCACGGCACCGCCCGCCGAGGGCCTGCCGCACGACGCGCACGTCGAGTCCTGGATCCACGTCGAGACGGACCGCGAGACCGACCGCGCCGACCTCAAGCAGATCACCGCCGACCTGCTGCGCGTCCTGTCCGACGTCCGCGAGGCCGTCGAGGACTGGGAGAAGATGCGGGACGCGGCCCTGCGCGTCGCCGACCGGCTCGAGGACGAGCCGGTCCCCGGCGACCTGGCCGCGCCCGAGGTCGAGGAGGCCCGCGAGCTGCTGCGCTGGCTGGCCGCCGACCACTTCACCTTCCTCGGCTACCGGGAGTACCAGCTGCGGGAGGACGACTCCCTCGCCGCCGTCCCCGGCACCGGCCTCGGCATCCTGCGCTCCGACCCGCACCACGCCGAGGGCGACACCCACCCAGTGAGCCCCTCCTTCGAGCGGCTCCCGGCCGACGCCCGCGCCAAGGCGCGCGAGCACAAGCTGCTCGTGCTGACCAAGGCCAACAGCCGCGCCACCGTGCACCGGCCGTCCTACCTCGACTACGTCGGCGTCAAGAAGTTCGACGCGGACGGCAACGTCGTCGGGGAGCGGCGCTTCCTCGGCCTGTTCTCCTCCGCCGCCTACACCGAGTCGGTGCTGCGCGTGCCGGTCGTCCGGCGCAAGGTCGACGCCGTCCTGACGGGCGCCGGCTTCTCGCCCCACAGCCACGACGGCCGCGACCTGCTCCAGATCCTGGAGACGTACCCGCGCGACGAGCTGTTCCAGACGCCGGTGGGCGAACTCCGGTCCATCGTCACCTCCGTCCTCTACCTCCAGGAACGCCGGCGGCTCCGCCTCTACCTGCGGCAGGACGAGTACGGCCGCTACTACTCCGCCCTCGTCTACCTGCCCCGCGACCGCTACACCACCGGCGTCCGGCTGCGGATCATCGACATCCTCAAGGAGGAACTCGGCGGCATCAGCGTCGACTTCACCGCCTGGAACACCGAGTCGATCCTCTCCCGCCTGCACTTCGTCGTCCGCGTCCCGCAGGGCACCGAGCTGCCCGAGCTGTCCGACGGTGACAAGGAGCGCATCGAGGCCCGGCTGGTGGCGGCGGCCCGCTCCTGGGCCGACGCGTTCTCCGAGGCGCTCAACGCCGAACTGGGCGAGGAGCGGGCCGCGGAGCTGCTGCGCCGCTACGGCAACGCCTTCCCCGAGGGCTACAAGGCCGACCACATCCCGCGCTCCGCGGTCGCCGACCTCGTCCACCTCGAACGGCTCGACGAGCAGCGGAACTTCGCGCTCAGCCTGTACGAGCCGGTGGGCGCGGGACCGGACGAGCGCCGCTTCAAGATCTACCGCAAGGGGGACGCGATCTCCCTGTCGGCCGTGCTGCCGGTCCTCAACCGGCTCGGCGTCGAGGTCATCGACGAGCGGCCCTACGAACTGCGCCTGGCCGACCGCAGCGTCGCCTGGATCTACGACTTCGGTCTGCGCATCCCGCGCTCCCTGGGCGGCGGCAACGGCGACCACCTCGGGGACGACGGCCGCGAGCGGTTCCAGGAGGCGTTCGCCGCGACCTGGACCGGCAAGGCGGAGAACGACGGCTTCAACGCCCTGGTGCTGAGCGCCGGCCTGAACTGGCGGCAGGCGATGGTGCTGCGCGCGTACGCCAAGTACCTGCGGCAGGCCGGTTCCACCTTCAGCCAGGACTACATGGAGGACACCCTCCGCAACAACGTCCACACCACCCGGCTGCTGGTCTCCCTGTTCGAGGCGCGGATGTCGCCGGACCGGCAGCGCGCCGGGCACGAGATCGTCGACGCCCTCCAGGAGGAGCTCGAGGCCGCCCTCGACCAGGTGGCCTCCCTCGACGAGGACCGCATCCTGCGCTCCTTCCTCACCGTCATCAAGGCGACGCTGCGCACCAACTTCTTCCAGCGGACCGCCGACGGCACACCGCACGGCTACGTGTCGATGAAGTTCGACCCGCAGGCGATCCCGGACCTGCCGGCGCCCCGCCCCGCCTTCGAGATCTGGGTGTACTCGCCGCGTGTGGAGGGTGTGCACCTGAGGTTCGGGAAGGTCGCGCGCGGCGGTCTGCGCTGGTCCGACCGGCGGGAGGACTTCCGCACCGAGATCCTCGGCCTGGTCAAGGCGCAGATGGTGAAGAACACCGTCATCGTGCCGGTCGGCGCCAAGGGCGGCTTCGTCGCCAAGCAGCTGCCCGACCCGGCCGTGGACCGTGACGCCTGGATGGCCGAGGGCGTCGCCAGCTACCGGACCTTCATCTCCGCCCTGCTCGACATCACCGACAACATGGTCGCCGGCGAGGTCGTGCCCCCGGCGGACGTGGTCCGGCACGACGAGGACGACACCTACCTGGTCGTCGCCGCCGACAAGGGCACCGCCACCTTCTCCGACATCGCCAACGAGGTCGCCCAGACGTACGGCTTCTGGCTCGGCGACGCCTTCGCCTCCGGCGGCTCCGCCGGGTACGACCACAAGGCGATGGGCATCACCGCGCGCGGCGCCTGGGAGTCCGTGAAGCGGCACTTCCGCGAGCTGGGCGTGGACACGCAGGTCGAGGACTTCACGGTCGTCGGCATCGGCGACATGTCCGGTGACGTGTTCGGCAACGGCATGCTGCTGTCCGAGCACATCCGCCTGGTCGCCGCCTTCGACCACCGGCACATCTTCATCGACCCGAACCCGGACGCGGCGACGTCGTACGCCGAGCGCCGCCGTCTGTTCGCACTGCCCCGCTCCAGCTGGGCCGACTACGACACCGCCCTGCTGTCGGCCGGTGGCGGCGTCTTCCCCCGTACGGCGAAGGCGATCCCGGTCAACGCGCATGTCCGCGAGGCCCTCGGCATCGAGGCGGGCGTCACCAAGCTCACCCCGGCCGACCTGATGCGGGCGATCCTCGCCGCGCCGGTGGACCTGCTGTGGAACGGCGGCATCGGCACCTACGTCAAGGCGTCCACCGAGTCGAACGCCGACGTCGGCGACAAGGCGAACGACGCCATCCGCGTCGACGGCGCCGACCTGCGCGTCAAGGTCGTCGGCGAGGGCGGCAACCTGGGCCTGACCCAGCTCGGGAGGATCGAGTTCGCCCGGCGCGGCGGCCGGATCAACACGGACGCCATCGACAACAGCGCGGGCGTGGACACCTCCGACCACGAGGTGAACATCAAGATCCTGCTCAACGGCGTGGTCGCCGACGGGGACATGACCGTCAAGCAGCGCAACAAGCTGCTCGCCGAGATGACCGACGAGGTCGGCGGGCTCGTCCTGCGCAACAACTACGCGCAGAACACGGCGATCGCCAACGCCCTCGCCCAGTCCAAGGACATGCTCCACGCCCAGCAGCGGTTCATGCGCCACCTGGTGCGCGAGGGCCACCTCGACCGGGCGCTGGAGTTCCTGCCCGCCGACCGGCAGATCCGCGAGCGCCTCGCCGCCGGCCAGGGCCTGACCGGGCCGGAGACGGCCGTCCTCATGGCGTACACGAAGATCACGGTGTCGGACGAGCTGCTGCAGACCTCGCTGCCCGACGACCCCTACCTGCGGACCCTGCTGTACGCCTACTTCCCGAGCCCGCTGCGCGAGCGGTTCCCCGAGCACATCGACAGCCACCCGCTGCGCCGCGAGATCACCACGACCGTCCTGGTCAACGACACCGTCAACACCGGCGGTACGACCTACCTGCACCGGCTGCGGGAGGAGACCGGCGCCTCGCTGGAGGAGATCGTGCGGGCCCAGACCGCGGCCCGGGCGATCTTCCGTTCGGCTCCCGTGTGGGACGCGGTGGAGGACCTCGACAACAGGGGCGAGGCGGCCGTCCAGACCCGCATCCGCCTGCACTCGCGCCGCCTGGTGGAACGCGGCACGCGCTGGCTGCTCAACAACCGGCCGCAGCCGCTCCAGCTCGCCGAGACGGTGGAGTTCTTCGCCGACCGCGTCGAGCAGGTCTGGTCGCAGCTGACGAAGCTGCTGCGGGGCGCGGACCTGGAGTGGTGGCAGATGATCCACGACGAGCTCACCGGCGCCGGCGTGCCCGACGAGCTCGCCACCCGGGTGGCCGGGTTCTCGTCGGCGTTCCCGGCGCTCGACATCGTGTCGGTGGCCGACCGCACGGGCAAGGACCCGCTGGACGTCGCCGAGGTGTACTACGACCTCGCCGACCGGCTGCACATCACCCAGCTGATGGACCGCATCATCGAGCTGCCGCGCGCCGACCGCTGGCAGTCCATGGCCCGCGCCTCCATCCGCGAGGACCTGTACGCGGCCCACGCGGCGCTGACCGCGGACATCCTGTCCGTCGGCAACGGCACCTCGACGCCCGAGCAGCGGTTCACGGCCTGGGAGCAGAAGAACGCGGCGATCCTGGGGCGGGCGCGCGTCACCCTGGAGGAGATCCAGGGCTCGGAGACGTTCGACCTGGCCAACCTGTCGGTGGCGATGCGGACGATGCGGACCCTGCTGCGGACGCATGCGTAGGGCGTGACCGCACCGCGTGAGGGCGCCCCCCGAGACATCGGGGGGCGCCCTCACGCCTGACAGGACCTACGCCGGTTTCGGGCGCGGCTTCTTCTTCGGCTTGTCGCCGGTGAACGCCTCGTAGGCCTGCATGACCTCCTCCGTGGGGCCGTCCATGCGCAGTTCGCCGCGCTCCAGCCACAGCACCCGGTCGCAGGTGGTGCGTATCGCGTTGTTGCTGTGGCTGACCAGGAAGACGGTGCCGGCGTGCCCCCGCATCTCCTGGATGCGCTCCGCCGACCGCGCCTGGAAGCGCGCGTCGCCGGTGGACAGCGCCTCGTCGATGAGCAGGACGTCGTGGTCCTTGGCGGCGGCGATGGAGAAGCGCAGCCGGGAGCCCATGCCGGAGGAGTAGGTGCGCATGGGCAGGGAGATGAAGTCGCCCTTCTCGTTGATGCCGGAGAAGTCGACGATCTCCTGGTAGCGCTCCTTGATCTGCTCGCGGGACATGCCCATGGCCAGGCCGCCGAGGTAGACGTTGCGCTCGCCCGTCAGGTCGCCCATGAGGGCCGCGTTGACGCCGAGGAGGGAGGGCTGGCCGTCGGTGTAGATCTTGCCGCGCTCCACGGGGAGCAGGCCGGCGACCGCCTTGAGCAGGGTCGACTTGCCGGAGCCGTTGGTGCCGATCAGCCCGATCGCCTCGCCCTTGTGGGCGACGAAGGAGACGTTCTTGACGGCGTGCACGGTGCGGACGCCCGCCGCCTTCTCGGTCTGCTTGCGGCGCAGCATGCGGTTGAGGGCGGCGGTCGCGGAGCCGCGTCCGGCGCCGGTGCCGTTGACCCGGTAGACGATGTCGACGCCGTCCACGACGACGGTGGGGACGCGCGCGTCGGTCGGGACGCGCCCGTCGGCGGGGCCGCGCCCGCCGGTCGGTGCCGGCTCGGTGAGTCCTGCGGTGTCAGCCACGGCCGTACGTCTCCTCAGCCTTCCAGAAGTAGATGAAGCCGCCGACGCCGGCGAGCAGGGCCCAGCCGGCCGCCCAGGCCCACACGTGCGGGGGCAGCTGGCTCGCGGTGAACGTGTCGATCAGCGCGAAGCGCATCAGGTCGATGTAGATGGCGGCCGGGTTGGCGCGCAGCAGGTCGCCGATCCAGGCCGGCAGGTCGCTGTGCTGGCTGAGCAGGTTGTCGATGCTCCACATCACGCCCGAGGTGTACATCCAGGTGCGCAGCACGAACGGCATCAGCTGGGCGATGTCCGGCGTCTTGGCGCCGAGGCGGGCCAGGATCATCGAGACACCCGCGTTGAAGACGAAGTGGAGCACCAGGGCGGGCACCGCCAGCACCCAGGAGACGGCGGGCGGGACGCCGACGCACAGCAGGATGACCACCAGCGCGGCCATCGAGAACAGCAGCTGTTGCAGCTGCTGGAGGCAGAAGGAGATCGGCAGGGCGGCGCGCGGGAAGTGCAGGGCCCGCACCAGGCCGATGTTGCCGGAGATCGCCCGGGTGCCCGTCATGATCGAACTCTGCGTGAACGTCCACACGAACACGCCCGTGACCAGGAACGGGATGAAGTCCGGCACGCCCTCCTTGGTCTCCAGCAGGACGCCGAAGATGAAGTAGTAGACCGCCGCGTTCAGCAGCGGGGTCATGACCTGCCAGACCTGGCCGAGCTTCGCCTGGCTGTACTGCGCGGTGAGCTTGGCGGTGGCGAACGCGGCTATGAAGTGGCGGCGGTCCCACAGCTGGCGGACGTAGGCCGGCAGGGACGGACGGGCGCCGCTGACCGAGAGGCCGTGCCGGGCCGCGAGAGCGGCGAGGTCTTCGTGGACCTCGGGCCGCGTCGGGGGCGGTGTGTGGAGGACCTGGCTCACATCCGCTGCTTTCACTCGGGGGGTGGGGTGCGTGCGTCCGGCGTGCGCCCGTCGTCGCCCGGCGTTTCCTTACGCTTCTCTTCACGTTCTCTTACGTCGGGACGGGACCGTATCGTCGCAACGTGAGCGTAAGGCGAGCGGGCGTCGGAACGCAACCGTTTCGTCGTCACGGCGCGCCCTCCCACCGGGGCCGCGCGGGGGAGGGGGTGCGGAGGGTGCGTGGGGAGGGGCGTGGAGGGTGCGTGGGGAGGGGCGTGGGGACGGGCGTGGAGGGTGCGTGGGGAGGGGCGTGGGGACGGGCCCGTATCGTCGCAACGCCCTATGCTGTCCGCATGACGACGAACGCCGACGGTCCCCAGACGCGTCCGCGCCGCCGGGCCCCCGCCGGAGCGGCCGTGCTCCGCGAGGACGTGACGGAGGCCATCCGGGCGGCCGTGTTCGAGGAGCTCGCGACCGTCGGCTACGCGCGGATGTCCATCGAGGGCATCGCCCGGCGCGCCGGTGTCGGCAAGACCGCGGTGTACCGGCGCTGGCGCTCCAAGCTGCACCTTGTGCTGGACGTCGTCTCGGCGATCGCCGTGCAGGGACTGCCGGCCCCGGACACCGGGAGTCTGGAGGGGGACCTGCGGCTGCTGTACGAGGTGACGTCACGGGCGCTGCGGCATCCGGTCGCCTCGCAGATCATCCCCGACCTCCAGGCCGAGGCGGCCCGCAACCCGGAGATCGCCGAGGCGATGCAGAAGGCGCTCCGAGACGGGCAGGAGGGGGTCGCGCTGAAGATCGTGGCGGCGGCGGCCCGGCGCGGCGAGGTGCGCGAGGGACTCGACGGCGAACTGGCGCTCGACCTGATCTCGGGGCCGCTGTACTGGCGCTCGGTGGTGATCCGCGCCCCGAAGCTGCCCAAGGGATACCTGGACGCCCTGGCGCGCGCGACCGCCGAGGCGATCAAGGCCCTGTGAGCGGGGCCGGGACACCGCGTCCGCCGGACCGGGTGTCCCGCTGTCCCGCCGCCTTGGGTCCCGGTGTCCCGGTGTCCTGCCGCCTTGGATCCCGGTGAGCCGGTGTCCTGCCGCCTTGGGTCCCGGGGAGCCGGTGTCCCGCCCTTACCAGGCCCCGGTGAACCGGTGTCCCGCTGTTCCCCGCCTACACCCGAGCCGCCTCCGGATGCAGTCGCACCCATCCCTCCCAGGCGGAGACGATCATGTCCTGGACGTCGTGCTTCGCCCGCCAGCCCAGTTCGGTGGCGATGCGGTCGGCGGAGGCGACCACGCGCGCCGGGTCGCCGGGGCGCCGCGGGGTGACCGTCGGCGGGCGGCCGTAGCCGGTGACGGCGTTGACGAGGTCGATCATCTCGCGGACGGAGACGCCCTCCCCCCGGCCGATGTTCAGGGTGAGGGAGTGGCCGGGTGACGCCTGGAGCGCGCGGGCGGCGGCGACATGGGCCTCGGCCAGGTCGGCGACGTGGATGTAGTCCCGGACGCAGGTGCCGTCGGGCGTCGGGTAGTCGTCGCCGAAGATGCGCGGCGGGGCGTGCCGGGTGAGCCGTTCGAAGGCCATGGGGACGAGATTGAGGACGCCGGTGTCCGCGAGCTCGGGGCTCGCCGCGCCGGCCACGTTGAAGTAGCGCAGGGAGGCCGTCGACAGGCCCGTGGCCCGGCCGGTCGCGCGGACCAGCCACTCGCCGGCCAGCTTCGTCTCACCGTAGGGGGACATCGGGACGCAGGGCGTCTCCTCGGTGACCAGGTCCACGTCCGGCATGCCGTAGACGGCGGCGGAGGAGGAGAAGACGAACGACGGGACGCCCGCCTCGGTGACCGCCTCCAGGAGGACCCGCAGCCCCTCCACGTTCTCCCGGTAGTAGAGCAGGGGCCGCTCCACCGACTCCCCGACCTGCTTCCTCGCCGCCAGGTGGACGACGCCGGTGACGGCGTGCCCGGCGAGCGTGCGGGCCACCAGGGCCTTGTCCAGTGTCGAGCCCACCACCAGCGGCACCCCCTCGGGGACGCGCCCGGCGAAGCCCGACGACAGGTCGTCGTAGACCACCGCCCGCTCGCCCGCCTCGGTCATCGCCCGTACGACGTGCGCCCCGATGTAGCCGGCGCCGCCTGTGATCAACCAGGTCATCCGTGCCTCCCCCTCCTCGGCCGCGAGTCGTCTCACAGTCGAACAGGCGGCGGACCCTCCCGCACCGGCCGGTCGCGGCCCTCCTCGCCCCCGGTGTCCTCCGCCACCGCCGCCGCGTCCAGCGCCTCGGTGAGCCGGTCGAGGCGTTCGCGCAGCTCGCGGATCTCCTCCAGGTCGAAGCCCGTGGCGCCGGCGATCCGGCGCGGCACCCGCAGGGCCCGCTCGCGCAGCGCCGTGCCCTCCTCGGTCGGCCGGACCACGACCGAGCGTTCGTCGCGCGCGTTGCGCTCCCGCCGGACCAGGCCGGCCGACTCCAGCCGCTTCAGCAGCGGCGAGAGGGTGCCGGAGTCCAGCCGCAGGTGCTCGCCCAGCTTCTTGACGGGCAGCTCGCCCTCCTCCCAGAGCACCAGCATCACCAGGTACTGGGGGTAGGTCAGCCCGAGGTCCTTGAGGATGACGCGGTAGACGCCGTTGAAGGCGCGCGAGGCGGCGTGCAGGGAGAAGCAGATCTGGCGGTCCAGGCGGAGCCAGTTCTCCTCGGGGGCGGTGGGAACGCCGGTGTCGGGCGGCGGGGGCGGGGTCATGGGTCCAGGGTAGCTCTTGGAAGCCATTTAGTTGTGCACAATTTGATTGTGTGCTCTACTTCTCGGGTGGGACGGCCCGGACGCCCACCGCGCGAGGGCCGGCCACCCCCCGACACCGATCTCCGTAAGGGATGGTTCATCCATGGACGCGCTCTACACCGCAGTCGCCACCGCCACCCACGGCCGAGAGGGCCGCACGGTCTCCTCCGACGGCAGGATCGACCTTCAGCTGGCCATGCCGGTGGAGCTCGGCGGCAACGGCCAGGGCACCAACCCCGAGCAGCTCTTCGCCGCCGGGTACGCGGCCTGTTTCGGCAGCGCCCTCGCACTGGTCGGCCGCCAGGCGAAGGCCGACGTCAGCGACGCCGCGGTGACCGCCGAGGTGGGCATCGGCAAGCAGGGCGAGGGCTTCGGCCTCAAGGTCACCCTCCGCGTCGAGCTGCCGGACACCGTGGACGAGGAGACCGGCCGCAAGCTGGTCGAGCAGGCCCACCAGGTATGCCCCTACTCCAACGCCACCCGCGGCAACATCGAGGTCGACCTCGTCATCGAGTGACGGCCGGGAGCCCTCGGTGACGGCCGGGAGCCCTCGGTGATCGCCCCGGTGACGGCAGGGAGTCCCCGATGACCGCCGGGAGTCCCCGGCGCCCTCACCCGACCCGCGCCAGCACCTCCCCCGTCCGCCGGCTCCACGCCACCACCACCGCCTCCTCGGGCACCCGCTGCCGGCGGGTGAGCAGCAGCCAGCGGACGCGGTGGCGGCGGACGATCGCCGACCGCTCGGCGCGGGTCGACGCCGGGGAGAGGTAGGCGCGGACGTCCGCGAGCCGCCGCAGCCGCTCCCCCTCCCCGACCGCCGCGTCCGGCCAGGCGGGCGCGGCGAGGTTCGGCCCGTACCCGGCGATCGCGTGGACGGCGTAGTACCCGTCGGTGATCACGACCTCGCCGGGCCGGATGTACGGTGCGGCCCAGTCGTACGCGGGCCAGCGCGGCGGCTGCTCGAAGCCGACCGGATCCAGCGAGCGCGGTACGACCGCCCCGGCGTGCACGGTGAGGAAGCCCAGGCAGGCCGCGCCCGCCGCGGCCGCCCCCAGCACCCGCCGCCCCGCCCCCCACGGCCGGGGCGCCGCCAGCTCCACCGCCAGCGCGAACTGCGGCGCCACCAGCGTCAGCCCCAGGATCCGCCCATAGGTGTAGTGACCGCTGGCCCAGCCGTACGCCACCACGGCACAGTCCAGGGCGAACATCAGCACCAGCGGATCGCGCGCCGAGGCCCGCCCGCGCAGCCACAGCGCCGGCAGCCCCAGCAGCGCCAGCCCGAAGTGGTCCGCGAGACCCTCGTACAGCCGCCGGTGCATCGCGTCCACGCTGTCGTCCCCGGCCAGCGCGAACACGTCGAAGTACGGCCAGGACGCCGCGACCCCCAGCGCCGTCGCGCCCGCTGCCGCCCACCGCAGCACCACCGCCGGCCGCCACCGCCGCTGCCGGCCCAGGACGAGGGCCGCGCCCCCGGTCACCGCCGCCACCGACGTGATCGGATGCACCAGCAGGACCACCCCGTACAGCGCGCCCACCGCCGCGTAGCCGGTGAAGCCGCGCAGCCCGCCCGGCCCCACGAAACGCACCCGCCGCGCGTCCCGCGCGCGTGCCCCCGTCAGCGCCCACGCCCAGAAGGCGAGCCCGATGGCGAAGGTCGAGGGGTAGCCGAGGTTGCCGGTCATCGACATCAGGCCCAGGTAGCCGCTCCACCAGGCCCGTTCTGTGCCCCACAGCAGGGTCATCGCGCCCAGCGCGAACACCGGCGCCCACGGCCGGGGCGTCAGCACCCGCGTGAAGCGGCCGATGCCGGTCAGCAGCACCAGCAGGTTCACCGGCCCCGCCACCCGCAGCACCTCCCAGCCCCGCAGACCGGTCAGCTGGGCGACGGCGCCCTCGGCCACCGCGTACGGCGAGTAGTAGGGGCTGCCCGCCCCCGGCAGGTCCGCCGTCGGATGGCGCGGACGGAGGAGGTCGGCCCTCAGCCGCTCGACGACCGCCGCGTGCTGGCCCGCGTCGCAGCACAGCGGCACCCGCCAGAACGCCAGCGACACCACCAGCCAGAACAGGAACCCGCACACCTGGTACGGCGTCGGACGCCACAGGCGCCCGCCGCGCAGCGCCGTCGCCCCGCGCACCGGACGCCGGATCAGTACGCCGACGCTCATCGGACCGGGAGGAGCGGGAACAGGGGAGGGGACATGGGAGACATCGGCCGTATGTGTTCCCGCCCGCGTCAACAGCCTTGCCGACTGTCACCTCATCGAGTGAGCCCGTACGGTTCCGGTCCGCTCCCGGGCCGGTGGCGCGGCCCGCTCCCGGACCGCGGACTGAAGCAGCAGCGGCAGGCCCAGCACCGGCAGCAGCCAGGCCAGCACGATCAGCCGGCCGCCCCAGATGGTGATGTCCGGGTGCCCGGCCTGGGTGAGGACCCCGGTGCAGGCGGCCGCCACCAGGAACACGCCGAACGTCCGCCGCCGGCCGCCCAGCGCCCCCCACGCCCCCGCCGCCAGCGCCGCCGGGAACAGCGGCTCCCCCAGCTGCCGCCGCAGCCACTCCCCCCAGAAGTTCCCCTGGAGCTGCCAGAACTCCGGCCAGGGACGGACGCGGTCGGGCCGGGTGAAGTGGTGGGTCAGCAGGTCCTGGAGGCTCTCCGACGCCGACGGGTAGTGCAGGAGCGACGCCAGCAGCACCGTCCCCAGCACCCCGCACCCGCCCACCGCACCCAGCACCGCCACCCCGCGCCCCACCGGCGCCCCGCGCCGTCGGCGCCGCACGGCGACCAGCGCGCCCGCACCCGCCAGACACAGTCCGAGGAACAGCGCCTGCGAGTGCTTGACCGAGAACAGGGCGGCCAGCGCGCCGCCCACCAGCCCCGCCCCCCACCGCACCCGCCCGTCCAGGGCCAGTGCGCAGCCCCACACCGCCGTCAGCGTCAGCGCCAGCAGCAGCCCCTCGGTCATCGGGCGCATGGCGGTCGCGCCGCACGGCAGGACGTAGTACAGCGCCTGCCCGGTCAGACAGACCCGGGTCGGCGCGCGCAGCGTCCGCAGGATCAGGAACGCCAGCACCCCGCCCGCCACGGTCACCGCGACGCCCGCCGCCCACATCCCCCACACCACCCCGAACACGGTGACGAACGGGACGAGGAACACCGGATAGCCCGGCCGCACCTCGAAGATCCGCATGAAGCGTTCCGACATGAACGGCACGGTGTGCCCGCCGGTCTGCCCCGCCGCCAGCCGGGCCCCGGCGTTGCGCCACTCCCGCGCCCGGCAGTCGCCGCCGACCCGGGCGCCGGGGTCGGGACGGTGGAAGCGGATCACGTCCACGCGCTGCCGCCGGACGGCGATCGAGGCCTGCCCCGCGCACGCCCAGTCGATCGTGGCGGCCGCCGCCTCCCGCTTGCCCTCCCCCCGCAGGTCCAGCGCGTACGACAGGTAGTTCTTGCTGTCCGGGGTGTCCCGGCCGGTGACGCTCGTGAGCTGGAGCAGCGCGAACACGGCGGCCAGGACCAGCACCCAGGCACGGGGCCGCCGGCGAAACCAGGCCCGGACGCCGGCCGGCCGCGGACGCGTCCCCACCCGTGCGTCGGCGGGCCGCGGGCGGAACCACACCCGCGCGTCGGCGGGCCGCGGGCGGAACCACCCCCGGACGTCGGCCGGCCGTGAGCGAAACCAGGCCCGGACGCCGGTGGGCCACGGACGCGTCCCCACCCGTGCGTCGGCGGGCCGAGGGCGGAACCACCCCCGCGCGTCGGCGGGCCGCGGGCGGAACCACACCCGGCTACCGGCCTGCCGCGGGCGGAGCCAGGCCCGGACGTCGGCCGGCCGTCGGCGCGGGCCCACCCGGTCACCGGCGGATCGTGGGCGCACGCTCACGTGGACGCCAGCAGGTCGCGGGCCGTCGCCGGGCCCGGGACGCGCACCCGCGCCCGCTGCGGCATCGGCTCGCCCAGCAGCAGCGTCCGCACGACCCGCTCGGCCGCCCGCCCGTCGTCGAACGCGCAGAACCGCTCCCGGAAGGCCGCCCGCAGCCGCGCCGACTCCGCGTCGCGCCAGCTGCCCGAGGCGAACAGGCGGGCCAGCTCCCGGTAGTCGCGCGAGACATGGCCGGGCGGCTCGGCGGTGACGTCGAAGTAGACGCCCCGGCTCGCCGCGTACGTGGTCCAGTCGTCGGCGTGGACGACGACCGGCCGGTCCAGGTTGGCGTAGTCGAACATCAGGGCCGAGTAGTCGGTGACCAGGACGTCGGCGGCGAGCAGCACGTCCTCGACGTGCGGTTCGTCCGTCGCGTCGACGAGGATCCCGCGCCGGTGCAGCTCGGCCAGGCCCGTCCCGCGCGCCGGACCGGCCGCCAGGGAGGGGTGCAGCCGCACCACGAGGGTGTGGTCCTCGCCGAGGTCGGCGGCGAACCGGGCCAGGTCGATCCGGTCGGCGTGCCCGCCGCGCACGTACTCGCGGCGCGTCGGCGCGTACAGCACGACCGTGCGGCCGTCCGGGACGCCCAGCCGCGCCCGCACCGCCGCGCCCGCGCCCTCGCCCGCGTTCACCAGCACGTCGTTGCGCGGGCTGCCGGTCCGCGCCGACGCGAAGTGGCACGGGTACGCCCGCTCCCACACCAGCTCGGAGTGCGGATTGGCGACCAGGCTGTGGTCCCAGCGGTCGGCGCGGCGCAGCATCTGCGGCACGTCCACACCGTACCGGGCGCCGGGCCGCTCCAGCAGGTCGGCCGCCATGTACTTCAGCGGGGTGCCCTGGTGGGTGTGGATGTGGACGCTGCCGGGGCGCTTGACGAGCGAGCCGGGCCAGTTGACGTTGTTGACGAAGAAACCGGCCCGCGCGGTCACCCGCCGGTAGGCGGGGGAGTCCAGGAGCACGTGCTCGACGTCGTCCGGGAGCCGCGCGGCCGTCTCCTCGTCCCGCACCACCCACACCCCCCGCAGCTGCGGGGCGATCTCGCGGGCCGTGCGGTAGACGGCCCCCGGATCACCGAGCACACCCCGGTGCGAGAACGCCGAGTACACGACGAGCTGCGGATCGAGCGGGCGCCGGGCCCGGACGGCGCCCGCGGCCCGGTGCGCCCGCGCCCCCGCCGCCGCGCGCGCCTGCCCCCCGCGCCGGGCCAGCTCGCGCCCGGCCCGCCCGGCCAGCCGCCGGGCCCGCCAGGCCTGGTAGCCGCCCTCCAGCACGCGCAGCTCGTCGGGGACCGGCTCGGCCGTCCGGTGGGCGCGGAACAGCTCGGCCGTGCGGCGGAAGAACTCGCCCTTGTCCGACGGCGGCAGCCGGTCCGGCTTGGCGAGGATGTCCAGACAGTGCTCGCCCATCTTGCGGTGCAGGTAGGGGCGCCAGCCCGCCAGCTCCGGACGGGAGCCGACGAACGCGAACACCCGCTCGTACTGGTCGTGGACGTCGAAGTGCTTGCGGCTGGTGGTGGACAGGATGTTGCCCTGGCGGCGCTGGCGGTAGTACAGGCAGATCCGGTCCAGCGTGGCGATCCGCTCCGCGCTCAGCATCACCGGGAACGTCCAGGGGGTGTCCTCGTAGTAGCCGGGCGGGAAGCGGAAGCCGTTCGACTCGACGAAGTCCCGCCGGTACACCTTGTTCCACACGACCATCAGCAGGTCGAGGATCTCGGGGCGCTCGGCGGCCGTGAACGTGTCCTGGCCGCAGTCGGCGAGGACGTGCGCGAGGGCGTTGCGGCGGGTGCCGCCCCACCAGTAGGTGCGGGCGTAGTCGAAGACCAGGACGTCCGGGTCGCCGGTCTCGTCGAGGCGGTCGGCCGCCGCGCGCAGCGCGCCCGGGGCGAGGGTGTCGTCGCTGTCGAGGAAGAAGAGGTAGTCGCCGGCGGCGTGCGGCAGACCGGCGTTGCGGGCGCGGCCGAGGCCGACGTTCTCCGGCAGGTGCAGGGCCCGTACCCGGTCGTCGCGGGCCGCGTACTCGTCGAGGATCGCGCCGCAGCCGTCGGGGGAGCGGTCGTCGACGGCGATCACCTCGAGGTCCCGGTACGACTGATCCAGGACGGAGTCGAGGCACTCGCGCAGGAAGCCCTGCACCTTGAAGCAGGGGACGATGATGCTGAAGCGGGGCACTGCTGCGGTCAGCTCCTTACGAGGGGGGAGGCGGCGGGGGCCGGGACGCGTTCGGCGAGCGGCCGCACGGGCGGGAGCGCCTCCGCGGGCTCGCCGAGCAGCACCCGGCGCACCACGCGCTCGGCGGCCCGGCCGTCGTCGAACCCGCAGAAACGGGACCGGAAGGCGGCCCTGAGCTCCGCGGACCCGGCGGAGGCGTACGAGCCGTCGCGGAAGACGCGCGCCAGCTCCTCGGGCGTCCGGGCGACCGGTCCGGGCGGGGCCGCCATCAGGTCGAAGTACACGCCCCGCGTCTCGGTGTAGACGTCCCAGTCGTCGGCGTACACCACGATCGGGCGGTCCAGGTTGGCGTAGTCGAACATGATCGACGAGTAGTCGGTGACCAGCGCGTCCGCGGCGAGGCAGACCTCCTCGGAGGAGGGGTGGCCGGTGACGTCGATGATCCGGCCGGTGCCCGCGCGCGCCCCCCGGTCGTAGAAGTAGTGGGCGCGCAGCAGCACCACGACGTCCTCACCGGCCGCCTCGCAGAACGCCTCCAGGTCCAGGCCCGTGTCGAACCCGGTCCGCCAGTCGCGGTGGGTGGGGGCGTACAGGACGGCCGTCGTCCCGTCGGGCACGCCCAGCTCCCGCCGGATCCGGGCCACGTCCTCGGCACTCGCCGTGCAGAGGACGTCGTTGCGCGGATAGCCGTACTCCAGGTGCTCGTAGGAGCCGGGGAAGGCGCGCTCCCACATCTGGGTGGAGTGGGTGTTGGCGGAGAGGTTGAAGTCCCAGCGGTCCACCCGGCCCAGCAGCTTGGTGAAGCTGCCGCTCGCGGCGGCCACCACCGGGTACGTCGACTGGTCGACGCCCATCTTCTTCAGCGGGGTGCCGTGCTGGGTCTGCACGTGCACGCTGCCGGCGCGCTTGACGACGCCCTCCGCGAAGTTGGCGTTGTTCACCAGGTACCTGGCGCGCGCCAGGACCCGCCAGTACCGGCGGGAGCCGATGACGGCGTGGTCGACGCCCTCGGGGAGGGTGTGCGCCCGGTCGGCCTCGACGAGGAACACCGACCGGATGTGCGGGGCGAGTTCGGCGGCCTTGGCGTGGATCGCGGCCGGGTTGCAGACGTATCCGCGCCCCCAGTAGGCGCAGTACACCGCCAGGTTCGGGTCGATGCGGCGGCGCAGTTGCAGCCGGTAGTACAGGCGCGTGCGCAGCCCCCGGGGGCGCGGGACGCGGCGGACGGCCGCCGACGCCGTCCGGTTGGCGTCCCGCAGCGCGCGGAACGCCGTGTACGCCCCCGCCGCCAGCAGCCGGTGCTGCACCCCCATGCTCCCGCCCGGCCTGCGGAAACCCGCCGGGCGGTGGAGCCGGTACAGCCGGGCCGCCCGGCGGAAGAAGGCGCGGCGCAGCGGGCCGGGCAGCCGCGCCGGATGCGCGGCGGTCTTCAGGACGGCGGCGAAGAGCTGCTCGAAGAGCGGCCCCGACCGCTCGGCCGGCACGGACAGCTCGGCCGCCGCCGTCAGCACCGCCTCCGCCCGGTCCAGCAACTCGCTGTGGTGCTCGCCCGGCAGGTTGAGCCGGCCGCCCTGCCGGCGCAGCCGGTGCCGTACGACGACCCGGCGCAGCACCGCCGTCCGCTCGGCGCGCAGGGTGACCAGGCCGCCGAAGCCGATGTCGGTGAAGTGGCCATCGGGGAAGGCGAGCCGGTGCCCGGTGAGGAAGGACCGCCGGTAGGCCGCGCTCCACGCCGGCAGCTCCACGCCGGTCACCCGGGGCGCCTCGGCGGGGGCGAAGGCGCCCCGCGGCGCGCCCGCCAGCAGCGGGGCCGCCGGGTTGGTCGGCTCGCCCTCCCACCACGGGCAGCGCTCGTGCTCGGCGTACAGGACGTCGACCTCGCCGGTCTCGGCCAGGCGTGCGTCCACGGCGATCAGCGCGCCCGGGGCGAGGGTGTCGTCGCCGTCGAGGAACAGCAGGTACGCGCCGGTCGCCGCCCGCAGCCCGGCGTTGCGCGCGCCGGCCAGGCCCGCCGACGGGGGCGAGTGCACGGGCGTCACCCGGGGGTCCCGTGCGGCGTACCCGGCGGCGACGTCCGCGGCCGGGGTGCCGGGCGCGTCGCAGACCGGGAGCAGCTCGAAGTCGCCGAAGGACTGGGCGAGGACGGAGTCCAGCGCCAGGGACAGCCGGCCCGCGACACCGTGGGACGGGACGATGATGCTGAAGCGGGGCATACTGCTCTTTCTCTGTCGGGGGTCCGGAGGGGTCGGGAGAGGCCGGAGCGTCCGGCGGCCGGGCCCGGCCGGGTCGCGGGGCGGGCGGCCCGGAGGTCGGGCCCGGCCGGGTCGCGGGGGCGGGCGGTCCTCAGAGCCGGTCGGTGACGGTGCGGCGGTCGGACGGCTGCGGACCGGACGGTTGCGGCACGGTGGTGAGCGGGGTGCGGGTGAGCGCCGAGGCCGCCGACGGCACGGGCCGGCGCGCGGCGAGCGGCACCGGTGGTGGCGGCGTCTCGCCCAGCACGACGTGCCGTACGACACGTTCGGCGGCCCGTCCGTCGTCGTGCGGGCAGAACCGCTCGCGGAACGCGGCGCGCAGCTGGGCGGAGCGGGAGCCGCGCCAGTGGCCGGTGGCGAAGATGTCGATCAGTTCGTCCTCGCTGCGGGCGACCGCGCCCGGCGGACAGGCCCGCAGGTCGAAGTAGGTGCCGCGGGCCGCCTCGTAGGCCGCCCAGTCGTCGTCGGGGGCGTGGACGACGATCGGGCGGTCGAGGTTGGCGTAGTCGAACATGATCGACGAGTAGTCGGTGACCAGGACGTCCGAGGCCAGGCAGAGGGACTCCACACCGGGGTGGCCGCTGACGTCGAGGACGCGGCCGTCACGCGCCGGCGGGGCGGGCTGCCAGTAGTGGGACCGGGCCAGGATCATGAAGCGCGGGCCCAGGCGGCGCAGGATCCGTTCCAGGTCGAGGAGGGTGCGCTGGGTGCGGCGGTGGTCGCGGTGGGTCGGCGCGTAGAGGATGGCGACCGTGTCGCGGGGGATGCCGAGCGCGTCGCGCAGCCGGGTCACGTCCGCGGCCGTCGCCCGCTGGAAGACGTCGTTGCGGGGGTAGCCGTACTCCAGCGTGGTGTACCCGCCGGGGTAGACGCGCTCCCAGGTCAGGGTGGTGTGGCGGTTGGCGGACAGGACGTAGTCCCACTTGTCGACGCCCCGCAGCAGCTCGGCGAAGTCCATGTCCCGCGCGGCCGCCGGGTACTCCTGGAGGTCCAGGCCCATGCGCTTGAGGGGGGTGCCGTGCTGGGTCTGGACGAAGACCTGGCCGGGGCGCTTGACCAGCCGGCGGTCGAAGTTGACGTTGTTCACGAGGTACTTGGAGCGGGCCAGCGCCGTCCAGTAGGCGGCGGTGCCGGGGCGCAGCGGGCGCGGGCCCGGCGGGATGTCCCGCCGGTGCTCGGGGTGGGCGATCCACGCCGTGCGCACCCGCGGGGCGAAGGCGCGGAACGCGGCCTCCAGCGCACCCGGGTTGCAGCCGTGGCCGCGCCCCCAGTAGGCGGCGAAGACGGCCCGGTCGGCACGGAGCGGCAGCCGCAGCTGGACGCGGTAGTGGACCTGGAGCAGGCCCGCCCGCAGGGCGCGGCCCAGCGTCCCGGCGAGCCCGCGGACGCGGCGGGCCGCGGTCTCGGTGGCCTGGAGGGCCCGGTAGGTGCGGTGCAGGCCGAGGCGGACGAGGGCGTGGCGCAGCCGGGAGCGCGGCGGGACGGGCGCGCCGGGGGCCCGGTAGCGGCGGTAGTGGGAGCGGGCCCGGCGCAGGAACTCGGCGCGCGCCCCGCGGGGCAGCCGGCCGGGCCGGGTGAACACGGTCGTGAAGTGGTCGACCATCCGGCGGAACAGCACCGGCCGCCACCGGGCGAGCGCGGGCCGCTCGTCGAGGAACGCGAAGACCCGGTCGTACTGGTCGAAGACGTCGAAGTGCCGGCGGCTGGTGGTGGACAGGATGCTGCCCCGGCGGCGCTGCCGGTAGTGCACGCAGACCCGGTCCAGCGTCGCGATCGACTCGGCGGTCAGCAGCGCCGGGTACGTCCAGGGGGTGTCCTCGTAGAGGCCGGGCGGGAAGGCCAGCCCTGCGCGGGTGAGGAAGTCCCGCCGGTAGGCCTTGTTCCAGGCCACCATCAGCACCTTGAGCAGGCCCGGCCGGTCCTCCAGCCGGAAGGGCGCCGGGCCGTCCTCGGTGAGCTGCGCGGCGAACCTGTGGCGCCGCGCCTCGCCCGTCCAGTCGGTGGTGGCGTAGTCGTAGACCAGGACGTCCGGCTCGCCCGTCTCCTTCAGCCGGTCGGCGATGGCCTCCAGCGTGTCCGGGGTGAGCGTGTCGTCGGAGTCCAAGAAGAGCACGTAGTCGCCGGTCGCGCGGGCCAGACCGGCGTTGCGGGCCGGGCCCAGACCGGCGTTCTGAGGCAGGTGCAGGGGGTGCACGCGCGGATCGCGTGCCGCGAACTCGTCGATGATCTCGCCGCAGGCGTCCGGCGAGCGGTCGTCGACGGCGATCACCTCGAGGTCGGGGTACGACTGGGACAGCACCGATTCGAGGCACTCGTGCAGATACGCCTGAACCTTGTACGCGGGGACGATGACACTGAACCTGGGCAAGGGACATCCATGGGTCGGCGCGGGACGACAGGGCCTGGCCCGGCAACGGCCGATGGAGTGACTTGGTTACGTTCGCCTACGGCATCCGGGGGACACCGGGTGAACGGCGAGGGGCGGACCGGTGACGGTCCACCCCCCTTGTGCGGACGTCTACTTGACCGCGCCGGCCATCACACCGGACACGAACTGCCGCTGGAACGCGAAGAACACGGCCAGCGGGATCACCATCGAGATGAACGCGCCGGGCGCCAGCACGTCGACGTTGTTGCCGAACTGCCGTACCTGGGTCTGGAGGGCGACCGTGATCGGCTGGCTGCCGGCGTCGGTGAACACCAGCGCCACCAGCATGTCGTTCCACACCCACAGGAACTGGAAGATGCCCAGGCTGGCGATGGCCGGTCCGCCCAGGGGCATCACGACCCGCACGAACAGGCGCAGTTCGCCGGCGCCGTCGAGACGGGCCGCCTCCAGCAGCTCGCGGGGGATCTCCGCGAAGAAGTTCCGCAGCAGGAACACCGCGAACGGCAGACCGAAGCCCACGTGGAACAGGATCACCCCCAGCACCGACCCGAACAAGCCGACGGCGCCGAACAGTTCGGCGATGGGGATCAGCGCCACCTGCACGGGCACCACCAGCAGGCCCACCACGCCCAGGAACCACCAGTCCCGGCCCGGGAACTCCATCCACGCGAACGCGTAGCCGGCGAGCGAGCCGACGACCACGACCAGCACCGTCGCCGGCACCGTGATCAGCACGGTGTTGACGATCGAGTCCGTGATGTCGCCGTTCTCCAGCAGCTTCCGGTAGCTGTCCACGGTGAGCTGGGAGGGCTCCGTGAACACCGTCCACCAGCCGCTCGCGCCGAGGTCCTCCGGCGAGCGCAGCGAGGAGATCAGCAGGCCGATGGTCGGCACCAGCCAGAACAGACCGACCAGCAGCAGGAACACCCGGACCAGACCGCCGCCCAGCCTCTCCACGATCCTCGTGGCCAGGGACCGTTCGGCCCGCACCGGTCCGTCCAAGGCCTTCATCGCCGCACCTCCCGTCGGAGCCTACGGATGTTGAACCACATCACCGGGATCACCAGCAGCAGCAGGAACACCGCGATGGCGCTGGCGACACCGGGCTGATCCTCGGAGAAGCCCTTGCGGTACAGCTCCAGGGCGAGGACGTTCGCGTCGTCCTGGGAGGAGCCGGGGGCGATGATGAAGACCAGGTCGAACACCTTCAGCACATTGATCATCAAGGTGACGGCGACGACCGCGAGGACCGGTGCGAGCAGCGGCACGGTGACCCTGCGGAACACCTGCCACTCGTTCGCGCCGTCGACCCGCGCCGCCTCCAGCAGCTCCCGTGGCACGCTCGCCAGCCCGGCCGCGATCAGCACCATCGCGAAGCCCGCCCACATCCAGACGTACGAGCCGATGATCGCCGGTGTGACCAGGGACGGGCCGAGCCAGTCCAGGCCGTTGTAGGGCTCCTGGAAGTTGCTCGCGGGCAGCCGCAGCCGGGCGCCGTCCGCCGCCGCAGGGAGGGTGAAGGTGCCGTCGGCCGCGGCCTCGGCGGACGCGACGACCCGGCCGTCCTTGACCGCCTCGATCCGCATGCCCGCGTAGCCCAGCTCGGACGGGTCCGGGGCGCCGAGCGTGCCGACGCCCTTGCCGCGGGTGAAGTCCTGCCAGGTGGTGCCCGTGACCTTGCCGGGCTCGGGCTCCGCCCGGACGGCTGTCCGCGCGCCGTCGGGCATCTGGTCGGGGGCGACGCCGACCAGGGGCAGGGCGACCGGGTCGCCCGCGCGGACGGGCTCCGCGGTGATGAACGCCCCGCCCTTCTCCGCCCGGAACGGCGACTCACGGCCCGGGTGGGCCTTGGGGAACGCCGACGACTGCGCGAACGTGTCGTGCACCCCGACCCACACCGCGTTCGCCACGCCCTTGTCCGGGTCCTGGTCGTAGACCAGCCGGAAGATGATGCCGGCGGCGAGCATCGAGATCGCCATCGGCATGAAGACGACCAGCTTGAACGCGGTGCCCCAGCGGATCCGTTCGGTCAGCACCGCGAACACCAGACCGAGCGCGGTCGCGACCGTCGGCGCGAACACCACCCAGATCACGTTGTTTCTCAGCGCCGTGCGGATGCCGTCGTCGGTGAAGAGGGCCCGGTAGTTGTCGAGGCCGGCGAAACCGTCGCCGGACTGGTCGTAGAGACTGCGCACGACCGAGTACCCGATCGGGTAGACCACGAGCGCGCCCAGCAGCACCAGGGCGGGCAGCAGGAACAGCGCCGCCACGGTCCCACGGGTGCCGGTCACGCTCTTGCGCGGGCGAGGAGGGGCGGGGGCTCCGGGAGCCCCCGCCGCCACGGCCGACTTCATGGCCGGCTCAGTTCCCGTACGCCGCTGCCGCGTCCGACTCCAGTTTCTTCTGGATGCCGGCCACGTCCGTCGGGTTCTTCAGGAAGTCCTGGAGGTCCTTCCACTCGCCCTTGCCGGGCGTGCCGCCGAACGCCTGCGGGGCCTGGTCGGACATGTCGAAGCGGAAGTCGTCGCCCGCCTCGATCAGCGCCTCGGCGATCGTGCGCTGCACGTCGTTCGGGTACGCGGAGAGATCGACGTTCTTGTTGGGCGACAGATAGCCGCCCAGCTTCGCCTGGATCTCCGCCGCGTCCGGCGAGGCCAGGAAGGTCGCCAGCGCCTGGGCGCCCTCGGAGTCCTTCAGGATCACCGCCGCGTCACCGCCGGAGACCACGGGCGCGGTGTCGCCGACCTTCGGGAACGGGAACACCTTCGCGTCCGTCCCCACCTCGGCTTTCGTCTGCCCGATGTTGACCTGCACGAAGTCGCCCTCGTAGACCATGGCGGCCTTGGGCTGGTCACCGCCGGTGAAGGTCTGGGTGACCGCTTCGGTGAACTCCGTCTGGAGGGCTCCGCCGGCGCCGCCCGCCACGTAGTCCTTCTTGCCCCAGATCTGCGCCAGCGTGGTCAGGGCCTGCGTCACGGAGGGGTCCGTCCACTTGATCTCGTGCTTCGCGAGCTGGTCGTACTTCTCCGGGCCGGCCTGGGAGAGGTAGACGTTCTCGAACCAGTCGGTCAGCGGCCAGCCGTCCGCGCCCGGGATGGAGAACGGGGTGACGCCGGAGTCGTAGACCGTCTGAGCGGTCGTCAGCAGCTCGTCCCACGTCTTTGGTTCACTCGCGCCCGCGTTCTCGAAGACCTGGGCGTTGTACCAGATCAGCGACTTGTTGGCGGCCTTGTAGTAGACGCCGTACTGGGTGCCGTCGACGGCGCCGATGTCCTGCCAGCCCTGCGAGTAGTTCTTCGCGAGCTCCGCCTTCGCCTCGGCGCCCAGCGGCTTGGCCCACTTCTTCTCCACGGCCTGCTGGATCGCGCCCGGCTGCGGGAGCATCGCGACGTCCGGCGGCTGACCGCCCGCGATCTTCGAGCCGAGGAAGTTGACGATCGGGTCCTGGGCGGGCACGAAGGTGACCTTCGCGCCGGTGCGTTTCTCGAACTCGGCCAGGACCTTCTTGAAGTTGGCCTGCTCGGCGCCCGTCCACACGGCGGCCACCTCGAGCGTCGTGCCGTTCAGCTTCGGGAGGGTGAGGGAACTGCCCGGCTCCTCGGCCGGGCTGCTCCCGCCTCCGCTGCTCTTGTCGTCGTCACTGCTGCACGCGGTGAGCGAGAGCGCGAGCGCTCCCGCGAGGAGTGCGGCGGCGGCCCTTGCGGTCCTGCGGGTCCGGCTGGTGTTGCTCGTGCTGCGCATCACTGCCCCGTTCTTCGTCCTCGTCGAAGGTCCGAGCGCTGTCCCGTGGGCACTGGTCTACGCCGGGTGCGAAAGGTCGGCAAGTACGCATGCGGTGTCAAGTGGGCGATCGTGACCGCGTCGTGACTGCGGGGTGCACTTTCGGCCGTACGCAGCCCGGCCGTACGCCGCCGTTGACGCCGCCCGGTCGTACGCTGCCGCTGTACGCCGTCGCCGCTGCTGTATGCCGTCCGGCCGGGCGGGGCTGCACCGTCCGGCCGGACGGTGCTACAGCAGCGACGGCACCTCGACCGCCGACACCTCGCGCGCCGCCCGTTCGAGCGCGCTGGCCAGCAGGGCCAGGTCGGTCGGGCCGTTGCCCAGCTCCCGCACCGGTCTGCGGGCCGGGGGGTCGCCCATGCGCTGCCACTCCAGGGGGACCACCGTGGGGCGCAGGGTCGCCGTGCGCGGGATGCGGCCGGTGACGCGGCCGCCCTGGAAGGGCGTGAGGCTGTCGTCCGCGCCCCGCAGCCGTCCGCGCCCCGGTGACGGTTCGTCGGCGCCGGAGCCGGGGGCGTCGAGGGTGATCCGCAGCGTGGCCTGCCGGGCGGGCTCCGAGTCGGCCGTACGGCCGCCGGGGCCGGCCGCCGCGACCAGATGGACGCCGAGCCGCTCGCCGTCGCGGGCCACCGCCTCCAGGGCGCGCATGACGGAGCCCGCCGCGGGCCGGCCGGGGGAGCCGAGGGCCGGTGAGACCAGGGCGTCCAGGTCGTCGACGACGACCACGAGCCGGGGCAGCGGCGGTGCCGCCTCCGCCCGCTGCCGGGCCGCCGCCCTGGGGCGCAGACGCAGCGTCGAGCTGGGCGGGGTGTCGAGATCGGCGGCGCCGGCTCCCGGGACACCCGGCTGCCACTGCGGGGCGACCGGTTGCCGGGGCGGCACACCGGGCTGCCGCTGCGGGCCGCCGGGCTGCCGTTGCGTCCCGCCCGGCTGCCGTTGCGGGCCACCGGGCTGCCGTTGCGGCACGATACGGCCCGAGACCGCGCGGTGCGTGTGCCACTCGGTGAAGTCGGACCGGCCGAGCAGTTCCGCCCGCCGCTTCAGCTCGGCGCTCAGCGACTGCGCGAACTCCCGCATCCGCACCGGATCGTTGGCGGTGAGATGCGTGGTGACGTGCGGTACGTCCGTACAGACGCGCAGGCCGTCGCCGTGGCCGTGGCCGTGGCCGTCGGCGCCCTTGCCCACGGTGTCCCGGCCGTCGAGCAGGACGATGCTCAGCCGGTCGGGGCGCTCGGCGGCGGCCAGCGACGCGACGGCCGCCCGCAGCAGCTCGGTGCGCCCGCTGCCGGGCGGGCCCTCGACCAGCAGGTGGGGGCCTCCGGCGACGAGGTCCGCGGTGACCGGGCCGCGGGGCCCGGCGCCGAGCACGGCCCAGGCCCGGCCGCCGAGGGCCTCGGCGTCGTCGGCCGCGTCCGCCCAGCGGGCCATCAGGGATGCGGGCGTCGCCCTCGCCAGACCCAGTTCGTCGAGGAGGCGGGCCGACTGGGGGAGGGGCGCGGAGACCCGCGGGGCGCGCTCGCTGCCGCCCGCGCCGTCCGGGCGCAGCGGGGCGAGTGCCCGCGCGAAGCGCTCCGCCCAGGCCGGGGAGACCGCGTCCACGGCCCCGGTCGTGCCGTGGCCCACCGGGCCGGGCCGCTGCGGGTCCGCGCCGCCCGGTGCGACCCTCAGCAGCCGCAGTGCGGTCGCCACGTCCCCGCTGAGCAGGGCGACCGCCCCGCACGCGCGGAACGTGGGCGCCGCCGCGCAGGCCGCCTCGTACGTCTCCGCCACCGGCGACGCGGGGGAGGCGGCGGCCGTCTCGGCCAGCGACACGACATGTATGCCGACGCGGGGACCCGCCGCCGCCAGCCGGGCCAGCGCCTCGCGCAGCTCCGCGCCGCCGGGGTCGCCGTCCACGACGACGACCGTGTACGGGCCCGGGGAGCCGTCCCGGCCGTCGTCGGCCAGCGCCCAGGAGGGGCGTCGGCCGGTGCCCCGGGGCGGCGGCGGAACGGACGCCGCGGACCCGCGTCCGCCGGCCCCTGCCCCTGCCCCTGTGTCTGTCTCCGTTCCCGTGGCCGTGTGCGGGTTCGTCGCCGGCCGTCCGGTGCCGGTGAGGGGGTCCTCCAGACGGCGCAGCAGTTCCTCGGCGCGGGCCGCGGCCTGGTCGTGGTCGTAGGCGAGGAGGAGACGGCAGTCCTGCCCGTGCGCGGGGCGCAGATGCGGGAGCCAGCCCAGCCAGGACCACTCGGCGACCCGCTCCTCCTCCGGACGCGCGCGGTCCGTGCTGATCAGCACGATCTCCAGGAGGTCCGGCGAGTGCAGCGCGGCGAGCTGGGCCAGCACGGCCCGCGCCAGACCGGCCAGGCGCGGGCGCGGCCCGGCCAGGCCGAGCGCCCCGGCCTCGCGCAGGCCCACGGTCACCGGTACGGCGGGCAGCAGGCCCGAGCCGTCGGGCGTCGCCCGGTCGGCGGTGCCGAGCCGGACCGCGAGCGCCTCCGGATGGCCCGGCCCGCGCTCCCACAGACGCGGGCCCGGGCCCAGCGCGGCCAGCAGCAGCGCGGCCGGGTCCGGCCAGGTGTCCGGTACCGGCGGCACGCCGGCGGCCGCCTCGGGGCCGGTCGGTTCCTCGGGGCGCGCCTCGGGTGCGGCCGTGTCCTGGTCGCCGCCGCGGCCGCCGGTCAGGCGCCGCGCCCACGCCGAGAGACCGCCGCGTCTGCGCAGGCCCTGCGGCACGTCGGTGCCGCGCAGCGGGGTGCCCTTGCGGCGGTTGGCGGCACCCTCGTCGTCGTACGGCGGGGCGGCGGGCCGGGGGGCGGGGGCGTGCGGGCCGCGGGTCCCGGAGGGCGTCCCGTCCGACGCGAAGGAGCCGAGGCCGGCGCGTCCGCCGTGCGTTGCTCCGGAGCCGGAGCCGGAGCCGGAGCCGGAGCCGGAGCCGGAGCCGGAGCCGTCGCCCCCGGCCGCGGGCCGGGCGCCCGTACGGCTCTCGACGCGCGGGGAACCCCCCTGGACGGGCACCACGAAGGCGCTCCCGGGCACGTGGTCCCGGTCGCCCCGGGCCGGGCGGGACGCCGCGGAACCGCTCCAGTCGACCGCGCCGTGGGTGTGGCCGGTGGGGTCGGTGGGGCCGGAGGGATGGGCGGGGTGGGCGGGGCCGGAGGGGTGCGAGGCGCTGCCGGAGGGAGAAGAGGAGTTCCCCGGGCGAGAGGGGGCGCCGGAGGGAGAAGAGGAGTCCCCGGGGTGCGAGGGGGCGCCGGAGGGGTGACGGGGGCCGGAGGTCTCGGGAGGGGCCGGGGGACGCCAGGGACCCGAGGTGTGGGGGAGGCCGGTGGTGCCGCCCGCGCGGGCGGACGGGATGCCGGCGGTGCCGGCGCCCGCCTCGCGCGGGTGCCCCGCTGCCGCCGGGCCCGCCCCACGCGCGTGAGTCGCGTCCGCCGCCGGTACGCCGTCGGCCGGCGCGCCTTTGCACGCCACCCGGACGTGCCCCTCACCGTCCGGTGTCGTCGCCACCCGGGCGCCCGGCCCCCCGGGCGGAGCCAGCCGCAGGGCGGACTCACCCACCCGGAGCAGGGCGCCGGGGGCGAAGCGCAGGGGGCGGCTCTGGACGCGGACGCCGTCCAGGGTGGTGCCGTTGGTGGACCCGAGGTCGGCGACCGTGACGCGGCCGTCGGCCTCCAGGGTGACCGCGCAGTGCAGCCGGGAGACGTCCGGGTCGTCGACCGGGACGTCGGCGTCGGCGGAGCGGCCCACGCGGACCTGGCCGCCGTGCAGCAGATGGACCCCGCCGGCGTCCGGGCCCGCCACCACGTCCAGCCGGGCCGGGGCGTCGTCGACCTCGGGATGCGGCTCGGGGTCGGCCGGGGCGGCCACGGCCAGCACGGCGCCGTCGACCAGCGGCGGCTCGCCCAGCGTGCAGCGCCCGGTGTCCAGCCGCTCCGCGCCCGTGTACAGCACGGGCTGCGCTCCCCCGGACGGAGCGGCGCCGCCCTCCCCGGTGACCGCCGCGGCCAGGGCGGACGCCACCGCGGCCAGGGCCGTGCCGGCGGGCGCGGTGACCAGCACGTCGCAGCTCGCGGCACGGCCGCGCGCCCCGGCGGGCGGGGCCTGCGGGTCTACGACGGTCAGCCGGATCTGCATCGCCGTCAACGGTCCCTTCTGCCCGGGCGCGGACTTCCCCCACCCCGCCGAGCACTCGGCCAGTTACTGCACGCATCCTCGCACCTGCCGCCGACAATCCGCCCGCCACCCGAAGAGAAGTGATCTTGATTGGTCGGCTCTGCCCGCAAAAGTGCCTGACGCGTGTCCCACCCGTGATCAGTTGAGATCGGTCACGTCCCGGCCCGGCAACCGTCCGGACCGGCGGGTGCGTCTCTTCTTCCAAGCCTTGCCACGAAGGCCCCGGCACTACAGTGGGTCGGAACATCGCAACACAGGCAAGCAAGCAGCAGGGAGCGCGTGACGTGCGGCCAGTCGGCAGCAAGTACCTGCTCGAGGAGCCGCTCGGACGCGGCGCCACGGGCACCGTCTGGCGAGCCCGCCAGCGGGAGACCGCGGGCGCCGAGGCGGCCGTGCCCGGCCAGCCCGGGGAGACCGTCGCGATCAAGGTCCTCAAGGAGGAGCTCGCGAGCGACCCCGACGTCGTGATGCGCTTCCTGCGGGAGCGCTCCGTCCTGCTGCGCCTGACCCACCCGAACATCGTCCGGGTACGCGACCTGGTCGTCGAGGGCGATCTGCTGGCGCTGGTCATGGACCTCGTCGAGGGCCCCGACCTGCACCGCTACCTGCGCGAGAACGGCCCCTTCACGCCCGTCGCCGCGGCACTGCTGACCGCGCAGATCGCCGACGCGCTCGCCGCCAGCCACGCCGACGGCGTCGTCCACCGCGACCTGAAGCCGGCCAACGTCCTGCTGATGCAGAACGGCGGGCAGATGCACCCGCTGCTCACCGACTTCGGCATCGCCCGCCTCGCCGACTCCCCGGGCCTGACCCGCACCAGCGAGTTCGTCGGCACGCCCGCGTACGTCGCGCCGGAGTCCGCCGAGGGCCGCCCGCAGACCTCCGCCGTCGACGTCTACGGCGCCGGCATCCTGCTGTACGAGCTGGTCACCGGCCGTCCGCCGTTCTCCGGCGGGTCGGCCCTGGAGGTACTCCACCAGCACCTGAGCGCCGAACCGCGCCGCCCCTCCACCGTCCCCGACCCGCTGTGGACGGTCATCGAGCGCTGTCTGCGCAAGAACCCCGCGGAACGCCCCAGCGCCGAGAACCTCGCGCGCGGGCTGCGGATCGTCGCCGAGGGCATCGGGGTGCACGCGAACTCGATGCAGATCGCCGCCGCCGACGGCGTGGGCCACCTCCTCGCGCCCGACCCGGCGCCCGCGCCCGTGCCGGGCGACCCGGCCGGCGCCTACGACCCCAACGCCGCGACCAGCGTCCTGCCGCACACCTCCGGTCCCGGCACCCCGCCCGGCGCGGCCGACCCCACCGCCGTCCTGCCCCACACCGGGGGCCCGGCGGGCGCGGCCGACCCCACGGCCGTCCTGCCGCCGGTGCCTCCGCACCAGCCCGGCGGACAGGGCGGGCAGCCCGAGGATCCCCACCCCTGGCAGAACCAGTTGCGCGCCGCCCGCGACCGCAACGAACAGACCCAGGTGCAGTACCTCGACCCGAACGAGGACCCGCTGCGCCGCCGCCCCCAGCGGCAGGTCGCCCGCCCCCAGCAGCAGCCGCACCCGCAACAGCAGCAGCGCCCGCAGCAGCGGCCCCAGCAGCAGGGCTACGGCCATCCGCAGCAGCAGCCGCAGTACGCCCCGCAGCCCCAGCGGCAGCCTCAGAGGTACGCGCCGCAGCCGCAGCAGCCCCCGCAGCGGCCCGCGCCGGAGCCTCGCCAGGCCCGTCCGCCGCGCGAGCCGCGGCAGCGCAGCGCCAACCCGATGAAGATCCCCGGCCTGGGCTGCCTCAAGGGCTGCCTGTTCACGATCGTCATCCTCTTCGTGGCCGGGTGGCTCATCTGGGAGCTCAGCCCGCTCCAGGACTGGATCGGCTCCGGCAAGGGCTACTGGGACCAGCTGACCACATGGGTCGGCGACATCGCCGGGTGGATCGAGGACCTGGGAAGCAGCGGATCGAGCAGCGACACGACCGGCGGCGCCTGAGCGACGACGATGCCCGCCACGGCGAGCCCTGCCGCGGCGATGCCCGTCGACGCGATCCCTGCCGAGGTGATCCCTGCCGCGGTGATGCCCCGCTGCGGCGGTCTCTGCCGCGGCGAGCCCTGCCGCGGCGATGCCCGTCGACGCGATCCCTGCCGAGGTGATCCCTGCCGCGGTGATGCCCCGCTGCGGCGGTCTCTGCCGCGGCGAGCCCTGCCGCGGCGATGCCCGTCGACGCGATCCCTGCTGGGGTGATCTCTGCTGCGGTGATGCCCGCTGCGGCGATCTCTGCCACGGCGAGCCCTGCCGCGGCGATGCCCGTCGACGCGATCCCTGCTGGGGTGATCTCTGCTGCGGTGATGCCCCGCTGCGGCGCCCCGCCGTGGTGACTCCTGCTGCTGCGCAGGCCGGATCCGACCGCGACTTCGGGGATTTGTCGACTCCTGACGGGTGATTTCCGTCTCCGCGGTGAAGCTTGGCTCGTCGGACGCGTACTTTTGTCGGCAACACGCGTCTGTAGGAGCAGTCTTGGCACGGAAGATCGGCAGCCGGTACACCGCCCACCAGATCCTGGGCCGGGGCAGCGCCGGCACGGTGTGGCTGGGCGAGGGGCCGGACGGACCCGTCGCCGTCAAGCTGCTGCGCGAGGACCTCGCGTCGGACGAGGAGCTGGTCGGCCGCTTCGTGCAGGAGCGCACCGCCCTGCTCGGCCTGGAGCACCCGAACGTGGTCTCCGTACGGGACCTGGTGGTCGACGGCAACGACCTCGCCCTGGTCATGGACCTCGTCCGCGGCACGGACCTGCGCACCCGCCTGGAGCGCGACCGGCGCCTCGCGCCCGAGGCCGCCGCCGCGATCGTCGCCGACGTCGCCGAGGGGCTCGCCGCCGCGCATGCGGCCGGGGTCGTGCACCGGGACGTCAAGCCGGAGAACGTGCTGCTGGACATGCAGGGCCCGCTGGGCCCCGGCGGCTCGCACCGGGCGCTGCTGACCGACTTCGGGATCGCCAAGCTGATCGACACCCCCAAGCGGACCCGCGCCACGAAGATCATCGGCACCCCGGACTACCTCGCCCCCGAGATCGTCGAGGGCCTCCCCCCGCGCGCCTCCGTCGACATCTACGCCCTCGCCACGGTCCTGTACGAGCTGCTCGCGGGCTTCACCCCGTTCGGCGGCGGGCACCCGGGCGCGGTGCTGCGCCGCCATGTCACGGAGACGGTCGCCCCGCTCCCCGGCATCCCCGACGAGCTGTGGCAGCTGCTCGTCCAGTGCCTGGCCAAGGCCCCGGCCTCCCGTCTGCGGGCCTCCGAGCTGGCGGCGCGGCTGCGGGAGCAACTGCCGACGCTGGCGGGGATGCCGCCGCTGGACGTCGACGAGCCCGACGCGGAGACGGCGCCGGAGGGCCGCCGGGAGGAGACGGCACCCGCCGCCGAGCCCCCCGCCCCCGCCGGCCGGGCCCGCCGGGGCTCGGTCCCCCTGGTGCCCGGCGCCAAGCCGGACTCCAGCCGGGACACGCACACCTCGATGCGGGTGCCGGCGCCCGACGAGCTGGCCGGGGGCGCGCACGGGACGGCACGGGTGCCGAGGGCGGCAGGGGCGCCGCGCCCCGGCTCCGCGCGCAACCGCGCGGCGACCCGGCGCCGCCGGATCACGCTGGGCGTGGCCGCGGTGGTGCTGCTCGCCGCGGTGGGTGTCGGCACCTGGGCGGCGACCTCGGACGACGACCCCGGCACCGGCCCCGGGGACACGAAGAACTCGGCACCGGCCTCGCCGTGACCCGTCCCGTCACCGGGGGCCGCCGTCCCCGGTGACGGCCGCGTCCGCGCCGGGGAGCGTCCGAGGCCCGGTCTCCTGCCGTCCACGCCTGGCGGAGCCGTTACGCTGGAGGCGTGGCAGTCGTCGATGTATCCGAAGAGCTCAAGTCCCTCTCCTCGACCATGGAGTCGATCGAGGCCGTTCTGGACCTCGACAGGCTGAGGGCAGACATCGCCGTGCTCGAGGAGCAGGCGGCCGCGCCGTCCCTGTGGGACAACCCGGACGAGGCGCAGAAGATCACCAGCAAGCTGTCCCACCTCCAGGCCGAGGTCAGGAAGGCCGACGCGCTGCGCGGCCGGATCGACGATCTCGCCGTGCTGTTCGAGATGGCCGAGGAGGAGGACGACCCGGACACCCGCGCCGAGGCCGAGTCCGAGCTCGCCGCCGTCCGGAAGGCGCTGGACGAGATGGAGGTCCGGACGCTCCTCAGCGGTGAGTACGACTCCCGTGAGGCGCTCGTCAACATCCGCGCCGAGGCCGGTGGCGTCGACGCCGCCGACTTCGCCGAGAAGCTCCAGCGGATGTACCTGCGGTGGGCGGAGCAGAAGGGCTACAAGACCGAGGTCTACGAGACGTCGTACGCCGAGGAGGCCGGCATCAAGTCGACCACCTTCGCCGTGCAGGTCCCCTACGCCTACGGCACCCTCTCCGTCGAGCAGGGCACGCACCGCCTGGTGCGCATCTCGCCCTTCGACAACCAGGGCCGCCGCCAGACCTCCTTCGCGGGCGTCGAGATCCTCCCCGTCGTCGAGCAGACCGACCACGTGGAGATCGACGAGTCCGAGCTGCGGGTGGACGTCTACCGCTCGTCCGGGCCCGGCGGCCAGGGAGTGAACACCACCGACTCCGCGGTGCGCCTCACCCACATCCCCACCGGCATCGTCGTCTCCTGCCAGAACGAGCGGTCGCAGATCCAGAACAAGGCGACCGCGATGAACGTCCTCCAGGCCAAGCTGCTGGAGCGGCGCCGGCAGGAGGAGCAGGCCAAGATGGACGCCCTCAAGGGCGACGGCGGCAACTCGTGGGGCAACCAGATGCGGTCGTACGTCCTGCACCCGTACCAGATGGTCAAGGACCTGCGCACCGAGTTCGAGGTCGGCAACCCCGAGGCCGTGTTCAACGGGGAGATCGACGGCTTCCTGGAGGCCGGGATTCGCTGGCGCAAGCAGCAGGAGAAGTAGTCTCGTAGGTTTGTCGACAAGGCAACTGCCCCCGGAGAGGGGGTGGTTGCCTTTTGTCTTGCCCGCGCTTTCCCGGATGTCTGGGTTTTACATCACACTCACAGCTTCAACTTCCGGCAAAGCGTGTCGTCCTGGACATCACGTGCGCAACGACCTTGACGTTGCTTAAAAAAATAGGAATCGTGCAGTGTGGCATGCGTATCTCTGGGGCGCATGTGAACCGGGGGCCTGTGCTACATCCCAGCTGCCTCCGTCGATCACCGCCCGGAACGCGGCCTCTTTGACGAATCGGCTACTGGGGGTAGCAACCATATGACCAGGAAGACGCGCGTCCGTATCGCGCGCATCGCCGCGGGCGCAGTGATCGCCGCGGGCGCCTCGCTGACGGTGGCGGGCGTGGCTTCGGCCGACGAGATCGGCCTCGACGCTCTCGTGACCACGTACGAGGGTGACGACGACGGGGCGGACCCGTGCGAGGTCGTCCCCACCAACCCCGAGTGCGGCAATGAAGCCGGTGGCAACGACGCTGGTGGTGAGGAGTCCGCCGGTGGCAACGACGCCGGTGGTGAGGAGTCCGCCGGCGGGAACGACGCCGGTGGCAACGAGTCCGCCGGTGGCAACGACGCCGGTGGTGAGGAGTCGGCCGGCGGGAACGACGCCGGTGGCAACGAGTCCTCCGGTGGCAGTGACTCCTCCGGCGGCAGCAGCTCCAGCAGCGGCGGTTCTTCCAGCAGCTCCGGCGGCAGCACCACCACCACGGGTGGCAGCACCACCACCGGCGGCTCGGACTCCTCCACCGGCGGCTCCGCCTCCACCACGGGCGGCAGCAGCTCCACCGGCAGCTCCACCACCACGGGTGGCTCCACCACCGGCGGCTCCGGCACCACGCCCGACGGCACCTCCGTCCAGGAGGCCGGCACCTCCGCGCTGACCGACACCTCGGACGCGACCACCAGCACCGACACCACCGCCCAGGGCGGTGGCGAGGAGCTGGCCGAGACCGGTGCCGGCCAGACCACGTTCCTGATCATCGGCGCGGCGACGATGATCGCCGGCGGCATCGGCTTCCGGGTGCTGCCGCGTCTCGTCGAGGGCCGTGGCGGGGCGGCGGCTGCCTGACGGTAGTCGCGCCCGTACCCACGGTACGCGGACACGCGAAGGGGCCCGGAGCCGACAGCTCCGGGCCCCTTCGGCGTCGTACGGCTACGCGCTCTGGTGGGCCAGCAGCGCCACCGCCGCCACCAGCACCGCCAGCAGTGCGATCAACGCCATCGGGTTGAGCCCCGCGAAGAAGTTCTCCTGCTGCATCCGCTCGCGGTTGGCGCGGCACACGGGGCACCGGCCCTCGCTCACGGGCGCCGCGCAGTTGGCGCACACCAGCCGGTCATACGTCATGCGCTCGCCCTCCTCGCACCGGTTCCAGGTATCTCAACGCTCGCGGAGGCGCGAACGTTCCCCCACCCACTGTGCCAGGTTCCCGCGGAGGGTGCGCGGGAGCTCCCGCAAGCCGCCCGGCCGGGCCCTTCGACGCGTCCCGTCGGTACAAAAGGGCACAACCGCCACGCAACCGCAACCGGTGCCTGCGCGTGCGTACCCGGTTCGCGTATGGTCACGCTCATCTACCCCCGGCGACCCGTGGTGCATCCGTGATCCGATTCGACAACGTCTCCAAGGTCTACCCCAAGCAGAGCCACCCCGCACTCAGGGATGTCTCCCTCGAAGTGGAGAAGGGTGAGTTCGTGTTCCTCGTGGGGTCCTCGGGCTCCGGAAAGTCCACCTTCCTGCGGTTGATCCTCCGCGAGGAGCGGTGCAGCCACGGTCAGGTGCACGTCCTGGGCAAGGACCTCGCGCGGCTGTCCAACTGGAAGGTGCCGCAGATGCGTCGCCAGCTGGGGACGGTCTTCCAGGACTTCCGGCTCCTGCCGAACAAGACGGTGGCGGAGAACGTCGCCTTCGCGCAGGAGGTCATCGGCAAGTCGCGCGGCGAGATCCGCAAGTCCGTGCCGCAGGTGCTCGACCTCGTCGGGCTCGGCGGCAAGGAGGACCGGAGGCCCGGCGAGCTCTCCGGCGGTGAGCAGCAGCGCGTGGCCATCGCGCGGGCCTTCGTGAACCGGCCCAAGCTGCTGATCGCCGACGAGCCCACCGGCAACCTCGACCCGCAGACCTCCGTCGGCATCATGAAGCTGCTCGACCGGATCAACCGGACCGGTACGACCGTGGTGATGGCGACGCACGACCAGAACATCGTGGACCAGATGCGCAAGCGCGTCATCGAGCTGGAGAAGGGCCGCCTCGTCCGCGACCAGGCACGCGGCGTCTACGGCTACCAGCACTGACCGCGACCGTCCACGGAAAGGCCTGAACAACACGCCATGCGCGCCCAGTTCGTACTGTCGGAGATCGGTGTCGGTCTCCGTCGCAACCTGACGATGACCTTCGCCGTCATCGTCTCCGTCGCCCTGTCGCTCGCCCTGTTCGGCGGGTCGCTCTTGATGAGCGACCAGGTCGGCGCCATGAAGGGCTACTGGTACGACAAGGTCAACGTCTCGATCTTCCTCTGCAACAAGAGCGACGCCGAGTCCGACCCCAACTGCGCCAAGGGCGCGGTGACCGACGACCAGAAGAAGCAGATCACGTCCGACCTGAAGAAGATGTCGGTCGTCGACACGGTCACCCACGAGTCCCAGGACGAGGCCTACAAGCACTACAAGGAGCAGTTCGGCGACTCCCCGCTGGCCGCCTCCCTCACTCCGGACCAGATGCAGGAGTCGTACCGGATCAAGCTGAAGGATCCGGAGAAGTACCAGGTCATCGCGACCGCTTTCGACGGGCGCGACGGCGTGCAGTCCGTGCAGGACCAGAAGGGCATCCTCGACAACCTCTTCGGGCTGCTGAACCTGATGAACCGGGCCGCGCTCGGCGTCATGGCGCTCATGCTCATCGTCGCCCTGCTGCTGATCGTCAACACGGTGCGTGTCTCGGCGTTCAGCCGTCGGCGGGAGACCGGGATCATGCGGCTCGTGGGCGCGTCCAGCTTCTACATTCAGGCGCCGTTCATCATGGAGGCCGCCGTCGCCGGCCTGATCGGCGGCGCGCTCGCCTGCGTCTTCCTGGTCGTCGGCCGGTACTTCACCATCGACCACGGCATGGCCCTGTCCTCCAAGCTGAACCTGATCAACTTCGTCGGCTGGGACGCCGTGCTGACGAAGCTTCCGCTCATCCTCGCCACGAGCCTGCTGATGCCCGCGCTGGCGGCGTTCTTCGCGTTGCGCAAGTACCTGAAGGTGTGACGCATGCCAACGGGGCCGTACGGGCAAGCCACCGTGCGGCCCCTCGGCGTTCCCCTAGACTCGCCGCCATGTCAGGCCGTGATCCCCTGAGTTCGCCCCGCCGCTTCGGCCGCGGGGCCGCCCTGACGGTGGTGTTCGCGAGCGTCCTCGTCGCGGGCGCGGCGACCGGCTCACTGCCCGTCGACGGCCGAGGTGCCCCGGTCGAACGGTCGCAGGCGGCCGCTTCCCGTCCGGAGGCCGAGGCGGTCACCAGGGCCGCCGAGGAGGCGATGGCCGACGGCAAGTCGCCCCTGGAGGCCGCCGAACGCGCCGTCAGCCGCAGCGGGGACCGCTGGGCGGCCGTCTACTCGGAGGGCGAGTACGAGGAGTTCGCGGAGGCCCTCGACGGCCGGTACACCGGAGTCGGCCTGGAGGCGCGCCGGGAGCGGGACGGGCTGATCGAGGTGACCGAGGTGCGGTCCGGGTCGCCCGCGGCCGCCGCCGGGATCCGCGCGGGCGACCGGCTGCGCAGCGTCGACGGGAAGGCGGTCGACGGCCGCCCGGTCACCGAGGTCGTCGCGCTGCTGCGCGGCGACGCGACGGACGCGCCCGCCGGCACCACCGTCCGCCTCGGCCTGGAGCGCGGCACGCGCGCGTGGACGCAGACCCTGCGCCGGGCCCGTCTGTCCGCCGACTCCGTCACCGTGCGCGCGCTCGGCGCGAGGGCCACCGTCATCACCGTCGCCGCGTTCACCCGGGGGGTCGGTGACACCGTCCGCACCGCCGTCCGTGCGGCGCCGGCCGACGCCGGGATCGTGCTGGACCTGCGGGGCAACTCCGGCGGCCTGGTCACGGAGGCCGTCTCCACCGCCTCCGCCTTCCTCGACGGCGGCCTGGTCGCCACCTACGACGTCGACGGCGAGCAGCGGGCCCTGCACGCCGAGCCCGGCGGCGACACCGACCGGCCCCTGGTGGCGCTCGTCGACGGCGGCACCATGAGCGCGGCCGAGCTGCTCACCGGCGCCCTTCAGGACCGCGGCCGCGCGGTCGTCGTGGGCTCGCGCACCTTCGGCAAGGGCTCGGTGCAGATGCCGAGCGAGCTGCCCGACGGTTCGGTCGCCGAGCTGACCGTCGGCCACTACCGCACTCCGTCCGGCCGGGCCGTCGACGGCACCGGCATCACCCCGGACCTGGAGGCCGACGACGGGGCGCTGGAGCGGGCGGAGACCGTGCTGAGCGGACTCGGCGACGCGTCCTGAGCCGGCCGGGTCCCTTCGCGGCGCACCTCGTGATCGCTCGCGGCGCACTTCGTGATCGGTCGCGGCGCACCTCGTAATCGGCTTTCCCTCAGACCCCCCTCGGGTGCGAAAATGGCCGCACTATGAGCAAGGGCATGTACGTACCGAAAGAGTCCCAGCCGAAGCAGGGCAAGCAGGTCGCGGGCAAGGACGGCGAGAAGGGCGGCAAGCGCCGGATCGTCGCGCAGAACAAGAAGGCCCGGCACGACTACGCGATCATCGACACCTTCGAGGCCGGTCTGGTGCTGACCGGCACCGAGGTGAAGTCGCTGCGCCAGGGGCGGGCCTCGCTGACCGACGGCTTCGTCCAGGTGGACCGGGGTGAGGCGTGGCTGCACAACGCCCACATCCCCGAGTACAGCCAGGGCAGCTGGACCAACCACTCCGCGCGCCGCAAGCGCAAGCTGCTGCTGCACCGCGAGGAGATCGACAAGCTGGCCGTGAAGTCGGAGGAGACCGGTCACACGATCGTGCCGCTCGCCCTGTACTTCAAGGACGGCCGGGCCAAGGCGGAGATCGCGCTGGCGCGCGGCAAGAAGGAGTACGACAAGCGGCAGACCCTGCGGGAGCAGCAGGACCGCCGGGACACCGACCGGGCGATCGCCGCGGCGAAGCGGCGGCAGCGGGGCGCGTAGCCGGGCGTTCACCGGCCGGCCGGCGGTGGGTCGCCGCCCGGCGGGAATAGGCTGGCATCGTCGTGCGTTGGTCACGTACGATGGCACCTGTGCCCCACAGCGGGTACGACGATTGAAAAATCAACATGGGGATGATCGGTTTCGACAGCGGATGTCGAAGCAGGGGAAGCGTGTCGAGGAAGCGGCCATGATCTCGTAAACCACAGGCCGAAAAAAATAATCGCCACTGTTAAGAGCGATTCTCCCAAGGCGACGCAGTTCGCCCTCGCCGCCTGATCTCAGGTAACGAGGCAACTGCCCCTTACTAGGGGAGTGTCAGCCCGGGCTCGTTCCCGACCCGGATCCTGGCATCAGCTAGGGAACTAAACCTCCATCCCGGTCACGGGGTGAAGAGGGAAACCAAACAGTGACTGGGCCCGTCGGCGACTTGTTCGCGTGATCGCCGGGGCCGAGAAAATCACAGCGAACTGCACACGGAGAAGCCCTGGTTCCGCACCGTTGGACGCGGGTTCGATTCCCGCCATCTCCACTCATCCCATGTATGAGGAAGCCCCGCCCCCCGAGGGGGACGGGGCTTCCTCATGTCGTCGGGCCGTCAGGCCGGACGCGGTGCCGTGCTCGCCCGCCGGGTCAGCCGGGGCGGCAGCAGGGTCGCGTCGGGCACCGCCTCGCCGGAGAGCTGCGCCATCAGCAGCTCCACCGCCCGCGTGCCCACCTCGGCGGCGGGCAGCGCCACGGAGGTGACGGGCACGCGGAGGGACGCGGCGAGCTCGTCGGGGCAGATCGCCGTGACCGACAGATCCGCCGGCACCCGCAGTCCGAGCTCCCCGAAGGCGTCGATCAGGGGCTCCAGGACCGCCTCGTTGTGCACGACCACACCCGTCAGCGCGGGCTGCTCGCGCAGCAGCCGCTCCGCGACCCGGCGGGCGGCCGCGGGCGTCGCCTCGCACGGATGGACGGCGCAGGAGAGCCCGGCCCGGTCGGCGGCCGCGGTGAACCCCTGCACCACACGCTGCGCGAACGCCGTTCCGCGCACATACACCTCCGGCGGCGAGCCGACCAGCGCCACCACCCGGTGGCCGAACTGCGCCAGATGCTCCACACAGGCCTCGCCCGCCGCCCGGAAGTCGAGGTCGATGCAGGTCAGCCCGGCCGCCTCGTGCGGGAACCCGATCATCACGGACGGCCGGTCGAGGGAGCGCAGCAGGGGCAGCCGGGGGTCGCGGAGCTGGACGTCCATCAGGATCAGGGCGTCCACCAGCGCGGTGTCCGCGACCCGGCGCAGCCCCTCCTCGCCCTCCTCCTGGGTGAGCAGCAGCACATCGTGGTCGTGGCGCCGGGCGGCCACCGCCACCGACACCGCGAACCCCATGACGACCGGGACGTGGATGCCGGCCCGCAGCGGCATCACCAGCGCCAGCACGTTGGAGCGCCGGCCGGCCAGGGCCCGGGCACCCGCGTGCGGCCGGTAGCCCAGTTCCCGGATGGCGTCCTCGACGCGCCGCCGGGTCGCGGCGGAGATCGGACGCTTGCCGCTGAGCGCGTACGACACGGTGCTGGGGGAGACCCCGGCGTGTCGGGCCACGTCCGTGATCTTCACCATCGGTCCAGCTCCAGGGTGAGGAAGCCGCTGCCGGCCCGCGCCCGCGCCGTCCGGTCCCCCGCGGCCAGCGCCCACGGTGCCGAGGGGTCACTGGCGGAGGCCCGCAGGGTGTCGCCCTCCCGGACGACGGTGAAGGTGACCGCGCCGACCCGCACGCTCACCTGGGCGCCGCGCCGCAGGCCGTACGCGCGCAGCGTCACCCCGTCGGCGTGGGCGTAGTCGGGCCGGTCGGCGTGCGCGCCCACCGGGAGGACCGCGCCGGGCCGCACCAGCAGCGGCAGGCTGAGGACGTCGTGCCGCTCGCGCACCCAGCGCGGCCCGGTGACCGACCGTCCGGTGAGGTAGTGGGTCCAGGTGCCCTCGGGCACGTAGTAGGTGACGTCTCCCTCGTCGTCGAAGACGGGCGCGACCAGCAGGTCCGGGCCGAGCATGTACTGCCGTTCCAGAGGGGCGCAGCCGGGGTCGTCGGGGAACTCCAGGACCATCGCCCGCATCACCGGCACGCCCTCCTCGTGGGCGACGCGCGCGGCCTCGTAGAGGTAGGGCAGGAGCCGCATCTTCAGCCGGGTGAAGTGCCGCAGCACGTCCACGGACTCCTCGTCGAACAGCCACGGCACCCGGTACGAGGAGGAGCCGTGCAGCCGGCTGTGCGAGGACAGCAGCCCGAAGGCGACCCACCGCTTGAACAGCGCGGGCGTCGGCGTCCCCTCGAAGCCCCCGATGTCGTGGCTCCAGAAGCCGAACCCGGACAGCCCGAGGGAGAGCCCGCCGCGCAGCGACTCCGCCATCGACGCGTACGTCGCCTCGCAGTCGCCGCCCCAGTGCACCGGGAACCGCTGCCCGCCGGCCGTCGCCGACCGCGCGAACACCACCGCCTCCCCCTCTCCCCGGTGCTTGCGCAGCACCTCGAAGACGGTCCGGTTGTACAGGTACGTGTAGTAGTTGTGCATGCGCTCCGGGTCGGAGCCGTCGGACCAGACCACGTCGAGCGGGACGCGTTCGCCGAAGTCGGTCTTGAAGCAGTCGACGCCCTGGGCGAGCAGCGCCTCCAGCTTCGAGGCGTACCAGTCGCGGGCGGCCCGGGAGGTGAAGTCGACCAGGGCCATGCCGGGCTGCCACAGGTCCCACTGCCAGACACCGCCGTCGGGGCGCCTGAGCAGGTGCCCCAGCGCCTTGCCCTCCGCGAACAGCGGGGACCGCTGGGCGATGTACGGGTTGATCCACACGCACACGCGCAGGCCTCTGGCCTTGAGCCGGGCCAGCATGCCTTCCGGGTCCGGGAAGACCCGCGGGTCCCACCGGAAGTCGCACCAGTGGTGCTCCCGCATCCAGAAGCAGTCGAAGTGGAAGACGGAGAGCGGCAGTCCGCGCTGCCGCATGCCCTCGATGAACGACGTCGCGGTCTCCTCGTCGTACGACGTGGTGAAGGACGTCGACAGCCACAGGCCGAACGACCAGGCGGGCGGGAGCGCGGGGCGGCCGGTGAGGGCCGTGTACCGGCGCAGGACGTCCTTCGGGGTGGGGCCGTGGACGACGTAGTACGTCAGTTCCTGGGTCTCCGCGCTGAACTGCACCTTCGACACGGTCTCCGAGCCCACCTCGAAGGAGACCTTGCCGGGGTGGTCGACGAAGACGCCGTAGCCCGCGTCCGTCAGGTAGAAGGGGACGTTCTTGTAGGCCTGTTCGGTGGCGGTGCCGCCGTCGGCGTTCCAGATGTCGACGACCTGGCCGTTCCGGGTCAGCGGGCCGAAGCGTTCGCCGAGGCCGTAGACGTGCGTGCCGACGCCGAGGGTGAGCTGTTCGCGCAGGTGGTGGGCGCCGGTCGCGTCCCGCATGATGCCCATGCCCTTGGGGCCGCTGGAGGTGAGCGTGCGCCCGTCGGCGAGGAAGTCGACCTGCCAGGGGCCGGAGCGGGCCACCCGCACCGACAGCGCGCCGGAGGTGAGCGTCGCGTGGTCGTCGTCGTGGGAGATCCGCGGGTCGCTCTCGCCGCCGGTGACGTCGAAGACCGGTCCGCGCGGCTGCCCGCCGGTGAGGTGGGTCAGGGTGACGCCGATGACGTCGGGCATCGGGGTGTGGACGGTGACCGTCATGACCGGTCCCGTCAGCAGGTCGCCGCGCGAGCGGACGGGCCGGGTCGGCGCGTGGATCTCCAGGGCGCCGTCGCCCGCCTCGACGTCGAGGACGCCGGCCGGGTGGGCGGCCGTGACTCCCTCGCGCAGCAGCCAGTAACCATCGGTGAACTTCATGTGGGGGTCCTTACTTCACGGCGCCGACGGCGATGCCGCGGGTGAGCGTCCGCTGGAAGAGGAGGAAGAAGACGAGGGCCGGGAGCACGCCGAGCAGGGCGGCCGCGTTGGTCATCGTGGCGTCCATCAGCCGCTGGCCCTGGAGGACGCCGAGGGCCACCGACACGGTCTGGTTGTCGTTGGAGACCAGCATGACCAGCGGGAGCAGGAACTCGTTCCAGGTCCAGACGAAGAAGAGGACCAGGAGCACACCGAGGGTGGGCCGGCTGACCGGGACGACGACCCGCCACAGCACCTGCCAGGTGTTCGCGCCGTCGATGCGGGCGGCCTCGATGATCTCGCGGGGGAACTCGCGCAGCACCGACGACAGCAGATACGTGCCGAAGGCCGCCTGGAGCACCGTGAAGACGATGATCACGCTCAGCCGGGTGTCGTACAGGCCCGCCTGCTTGCTCAGGTGGTAGACGGGGTAGACCAGCGCCTCCTGCGGCAGCATGGTCGCCAGGACGAAGAAGGCCAGCACCCAGGTGCGGCCCCTGATCCGGCCGATGCCGATCGCGTACGCGTTCAGGACCGACAGGACCACCGCCAGCACCGCCACCGCGCCGCTGATCAGGAACGAGTTGAACAGCTTCCGGCTGTAGTCCACCCGCTCCCAGAAGTCCCCCAGGCCGTCGAGGTAGAGGCCGTCGGGCAGGCTCAGCGGGCCGCTCCGCGCGTACTCCGCGGGGGGCTTGACCGCGTTCACCGCGACGATCAGGAAGGGGACCACCATGAAGAGCGCGGCCAGACAGAGGGCGATCAGGACCGGGTAACGGCGGAGGGCCGTCGTCACCCGGTCCGGGCGGCGGCGGAGGGCCGTCGGCGTACGCGTGCCCGTCGTCGTACGTGTGCCCGTCGTCATGCGCGTGCCTGTCGTCTTGCGTGTGCGCGTCGTCATGCGCGTGCCCCTTCCTCGGCGTCTTCGGCGCGCGTCTGGAGGGTCAGGCCGAGCAGGGACAGGGCCAGGATGATCAGGGTCAGCACCGTGGAGATCGCGGCGCCGTAGCCGACCTGGGTCTTCTCGAAGAAGGTGGTGAACGAGAAGTAGGAGGGCACGTTCGTCGCGCCGCCGGGTCCGCCCTTCGTCAGGACGTACACCGCGCCGAACACCTTCAGCGCGGCGATCGTGCACCAGGTCAGGACGACGTGGATCTCCGGGCGGAGCTGCGGCAGGGTGATGTGCCGGAAGCGGCGCCACCAGCCGGCGCCGTCCAGTTCGGCCGCCTCGTGCAGCTGGGGGTCGACGCGTTGCAGACCGGCCAGGAAGACCACCAGCGGGAAGCCGAGCTGCACCCACACCATCACGCCCATCACGCTGTACAGCGCGAGGTCGGGATCGCCCAGCCAGTCCCGCTGCCGGCCGCCGAGCCCGATCGCCTCCAGGAACTCGTTCAGGGCGCCGCCGTCGGGGGCGAGGATCCAGCTCCAGACGATCCCCGCGACCGCGATCGGCAGCACCTGGGGGAGGTAGAAGCAGGCGCGCAGGACGGCGGTGATCCGGGAGCCGAAGTGCCGGCCCACGTGGTCGAACAGGGCGGCCGCGAGGACCAGCCCGATCGCCGTGGGCACGGCCGCCATGGCGACGACCATGAAGAGGCTGTGCCGGAACGACTCCCAGAAGTCCGCGTCGTCGAACAGCTCCCGGTAGTTGTCGAGCCCCGACCACGACGGGCTGCCCACCCCCTGCCAGTCGGTGAAGCTCACCCCCGTGTTCATCAGGAACGGGACGACGATCACGGCGAGGAAGGCCAGGACACCGGGGAGGAGGAACAGGGCGTAGGAGCCGCGGGCGCCACGCCCCCTCATCGCTGCGGTACGCCCTTGTCGTACGCCTCCTGCAACGCGTCCAGGTAGGCGTCCGGTTCCTCGCTGCCGGTGATCAGCTTCTGCGTCTCGGAGACCAGGACGTCGTAGAAGCCGGCCACCGGCCAGTCGGGGTAGAAGGCCAGGCCGTCCCGGTCGGACAGGGTGGTGAAGTCGGCGATGAGCTTCTCGGCCTTCGGGTCGGTGATGGCGGAGGTGTCCGCCGCCACCGGGACGCCGCCCTTGTTGCCGAGCAGGTTCTGGATCTTCTTCGACAGGGTGATGTCGATGAAGTCGTAGGCCAGCTCCTTGTTCGCGGCGCTCTTGGGCACGACCCAGAGGTTGCCGCCGGAGCCGAGGGTGAGGTCCGAGCCGGGCCACAGGGTGGTGCCCCAGTCGAACGTCGCCTCGTCCTGGAAGCGGCCGTACCACCAGCTGCCGGAGAACAGGATCGGCGCCTTGCCCTGGAGGAAGGAGACGCCGGCCTCCTCGGCCTTGACGCTGGTGGAGTTCTTGCCGATGTACCCCTTCTCCACCCAGTCGGCGAAGGTCTCGGCGGCGTACGTCCAGGCCGCGTCGTGGAAGTCGGTCTTCCCCCGGTACAGCTCGTACGCGTCCACCCAGGCGCGGTCGGCCTTGGACAGGGCGAGCTGGTACAGGTACTGGTGGGCGAGGTACTCGGCGCCGGAGTTGGCGAGCGGGGTGATGCCGTTCCCGACGAACGTGTCCATCGCCGCGACCAGGTCGTCGAACGTCTTCGGCTCGCCCAGCCCGTACTTCGCGAACAGGTCCTGGTTGAAGTAGACCATCGTGTACTCGGCGTAGTTCGGCACGCCGTACCACCTGCCGGAGCCCATCACGCCGTCGGCGTCGTACTGGCTGGTGGTGCGCACGCCGGGGCCGATGAGCTTGTCCCAGCCGCGCTCGGACACCTCGGCGGACAGGTCCGTGAGCAGGCCCTGCTGGGAGAGCAGGCCCGTCGTCGCGTTGCCCTTGTTGTACTCCATGAGGTCGGGCGCGTCGGAGGAGTTCAGGACCATCGGGGCGGTCTTCTGGATCTGTTCGAAGCTCTTCTCCTCGAACTCGACCTTCACGCCCGGGTGCTGGGCCTCGAACTCCTTCACGGCCTCCGCCCAGGCCACGCCCATCGCGCTGTTCGGAGCCTCGTAGTGCCACAGTCGCAGGGTGTGGGCGTCGGCGGAGCCGCCGTCGCCCGATCCTCCGCAGGAGGCCAGGAGCAGGGCCCCCGCAAGGGCCACGGCCGCTGTCGCCTTCCCACGCCTTCGTGCCGTCCACATCCTGTGCCTCCAGGGGAGCCGGATGGTTCTTCGGGCAGGTTCTTCGGGCAGGAACGGTCGTCACGCGGTGTGCGTCGGACGGTCGCGTCGAACCGTTTCGATGCGTGACGTCGAAGCGCTTCGACGGGCGAAGGTAGGCGGCTGTTGTGCTCGCGTCAATGGTGTGGACGGGAACGGTCCGTTCCGGCGCGCGGGGCGACCGGGGCGAGGGAGAGCAGCAGGGCCGTCGCGGCCGCCGTCACCGGCACGGCGAATCCGGCGGTCGGGGAGACGTGTTCGACGATCCACCCGCCGGCCGCGCTGCCGCAGGCGATGCCGCCCAGCAGACCGGTCACGGCCAGGGTGATGCCCTCGTTGAGGCGGCCCTCGGGGGTGCGCTCCTGCACGAGGGTCATGGTGGTGACCATCGTGGGCGCGGTGGCCATGCCCGCGACGAGCAGGGCGGCCGCCAGCGGCGGGAGCGAGCCGACGGCGGTCGCCGCGAGCAGCGGGAGGGTGAGCAGCGCGGTCATCGCGGCCACGGTCCACGGGTGGCGCCGGGCGGCTGGCCCGGACGGGTGCACCGCCCCGTACACCAGCCCGGCCGCGCACGAACCGGCCGCCTGGAGCGCCAGGACGGCGCCGGCCGCGGTGGCGTGTCCGCGCGCGTCCGCGAACGCGATCGTGACGACCTCCGTCGCCCCGAACACGGCGCCCAGCGCCAGGCAGACGGCGAGCAGCGCGGGGATGCCGGGGCTGCGCAGCGGCGATCCGGCCTGTGTACGGGGATGCGGGGGCGGCTCGGTGGAGCGCTGGGCGGCGAAGAGCAGGACGCCGGTCACCAGCAGCACCACGCCGACGAGCGTGCCGGCCTCGGGGAAGAACGTGCCGCACAGGAAGGCCGCGAGGACCGGGCCCAGCATGAAGCACAGCTCGTCCACGGCCTGTTCGAAGGAGTTCGCGGTGTGCAGGGCGGCGCCGCCCGACGGGACGTCCTTGAGCAGGTGGGCCCAGCGGGCGCGGGACATGCCGCCGGTGTTGGGTGTCGTCGCGGTGGCCGCGTAGGAGGCGAACAGCGTCCAGTCCGGGGCGCCGCGGCGGACGCACAGCACCAGCGCGAGGCTGCCGAGCGCCGCGAACAGCGTGGCGGGCACGGCGATCCGGGCCTGCCCGTACCGGTCGACGAGCCGGGCGGTCCACGGCCCGACCAGCGCGGTCGCGGCGAGCCCGGTCGCGGTGACGGCGCCGGCGAGGGCGTACGAGCCGCGCGTGCCGGCGATCATCACGACCGCGCTCACGCTGAACATGCCCATGGGCAGCCGCGCGAGGAGGTTGCCCGCGGTGAAGGCGCGGGCGCCGGGGACGGCGAGGAGGTGCCGGTAGGTACCGGGCGTCCGGGGCCGCCGGGCCGGGGACCGGCCGCCGGTGGGGTGGGCGTCGGCAGGGCGGGCGCCGGTGGGGTGGGCGTCGGCAGGGTGGGTGTCGGTGGGGTGGGTGTCGGCAGGGCGGCCGTTGGCAGGGTGGGTGTCGGTGGGGTGGGTGTCGGCAAGGCGGGCGTCGGCAGGGTGGGCGTCGGCAGGGTGGGCGTCGGCAGGGTGGGCGTCGGCAGGGCGGCCGTTGGCAAGGCGGGCGTCGGCAGGGCGGGCGCCGGTGAGGGCCCGGTCGGGGCCGGGCTGCGGCAGGGGCGGCATGGTTCCACCGTCGCCCGCCGCCGGTCCGGGGGTCCAACACCTTCTCCGTACCGATTCACGCACTCGCGTTGTAAGTTCGCCGGATGCCCGCTCACCTCGACCCCCGGCTCCTGCGCTCCTTCCTCGCCGTCGCCGAGGAACTCCACTTCACGCGCGCCGCGGCCCGGCTGTACGTCGCCCAGCAGGCGCTCAGCCGTGACGTGCGGCGGCTGGAGCGCGAGCTGGGCACCGAACTGTTCGTGCGGACCACCCGGCAGGTGACGCTCACCCCGGACGGGGAACGGCTGGTGCCGCACGCGCGCCGGGTGCTCCAGGCCCAGGACGACCTGCTCGCGGCCTTCCGGCAGGCCCGCCCCCTGCTGGTCGACCTGAACTCCCCGGGGCTGGAGACCGGGCGCCGGGTGCTGTACCGGGCCCGTGAACTCGCCCCCGAGCAGGAGCTGATGGCCCGCTACGAGAGCGGCCTGACCGGTGCCGCCGTCGAGATCGTCGCGGGACGGCTGGACGCGTCGTTCGGCCGGTTCGCGGGCCTGGACGCGGCGCTGCGGGCCCAGTTGGAGCACCAGCTCGTGCGGTACGAGCCGATGGCGGTCCTGCTGCCCGAGGGGCACCGGCTGGCCGCGTCGGCGGAGGTGCCGTTGGGCGCGCTGGCGGGGGAGCGGGTGTACGCGGGCGCCGGCAACTGGCGGACGCCGGAGTGGACCGACCTGGCCCGGCTGCTGTTCGAGGGGTTCGGCGTCGAGATCGCCCCGGCCGCCCCGCTGGTCGTCGGGGTCGAGGAATTCCAGCGCATCATGGCGAAAGATGCCGTTCCGATCCTTGTGGTCGTGGGATTTCCGGCCATGCCTGGAACGGTGCTGCGGCCGCTCGTCGACCCGGTCCCGCTCTCCGCCGTGTCGCTGGTGTGGCGAAAGGGGCTGGTCCATCCGGCCCTCGACGCACTGCGCCGCGCGGCGGTCGAACTCGGGTTCGCCGAGTCGTGGCTGGAGCGCCCTGTCAAGGGATGGATTCCAGCCATAGACATGAACATGACTTCATCGGATAAATAGGACATCGTGCGTGCGGGTGGAGCGCCTGCGCTAGATTCGGCGGCCTGAGCAAGAAGGGGTGAACGGGGGCGCGCGGACCGGGTGGGGGCCCGGTGCCGCCGACATCTGCCACGTCGCCACAGGCGCATCCGTTCCTCACCCCTGGTGTCCCGTGGGGGGAAACACGCACGTGAAGAATTGGCGGGAAGATGCCCAACCGGAGTGGCCGGAGGCGGCATCGCCGACCGGAAACGTACCGGTCATGGAGGGCAACACCCAGGCGTTCACCGAGGTCGCGAAGCGTTCCTCGACGGGCGTCCCGGGGGCGGACACCCCGGGTCCGCCGTCGCTGTCGCCGTCGTTGTCGCCGTCGCCGCCCTCGGTGTCGGCCGCGGGGTCGTCCGGCGGCGGCCGGGGGGCATCGGCGGACGTAACGCCGCGAACCGGTCGCGCGGCGACCTCGAACGACTTTTCCGAAAACGAACGGTTGGGCGGAGGCCTTCGGGATCCCTGGGCGGAGGGCTTCGCCGGCCTCCCGGACGGGCTGCCCGCCGCGGTGACCGGGGAGGGCGGGCAGGACCACGACCCCGACGAGGTGACCGTCCAGCTCGACTCCCCGCACCGGGTCCCGGGCGCGCGCGGCGACGGCCCGGAGGCGTCTGACGCGCCCGTGTTCGTCGACGAGTCCGGCCGCCGCGGCCGTACCTTCCGCCGGATCGGCATCCTCGTCGGGCTGGCCTGCGCGGCCTACGCCGTCGTCATCGTCGCCACCCTCCTGTCGGGCAACGCCGGCGCGCCCTGGCTGCCGGTGCCGGGGCAGAAGGACGACGAGCCGGCCGGCCGGGTCGACACCTCCCCGGCGCCCAGCGCGTCGACGGCGGACCCGGCCTCGCCGGGCTTCGCCGCGCCCGGCCGTCCGGGCGTCACCGCCTCCGGGCCCGCCGCGGTGGTGCCGGGAGCGGCGAGCGCGGCGCCGAGGGCGTCGGGCGGTGCGGTGGCGCCGAGCGCGTCGGCGGCCGCCGTACCGCCGCGGCCCGCGCCGAGCGCCTCCGCCCGGCCGAGCCCGGCGGCCGGCAGCGAGAGCCCGGCCGCCCCGGTGCCGAGCAGCCCGGCCGCGTCCCCGCCACCGGACCCGTCGCCCTCGGTCAGTACCGAACCCTCACCCGCCTCCTCACCGTCACCGGCCGGAGGAGCCGAGGGGCCGGCGGTCTGACGGCCGTCTCCGGGCTGCCGGGACGCTGAGATCCCTGAGGTCCGGGTGTCGCCCGGTGCCTCCGGCCCCGGTGATCCCCGCGATCCCGTCATCCCGCGATCCCGTCATCCGGCGATCCCGTCATCCCGTCATCCTGCGATGCCGTCATCCCGTCATCCCGCGATGCCGTCATCCCGCTGTCCCGCTGTCCCGCTGTCCCGCGATCCCGAAATCCCCGATTTCCCCGAAAGAACGTCCTCTCATGTCCCCACGCACCAACCGGCGCGCGCCCCGGCGCCCCGCCGGTCAGTCCGCCCGACCCTCACCCACCGGTCAGTCCGCTCATCCCTCACCCGGTGACAGCGCCGAGGCCGAGTGCTCCGAGCCGCGCCCGCACGGCCGCCGTTCCACCGGGCGAATCGCGGGGCGGTCCGCCGGGCGGCCCGGCGGACCGCCCGGCCGCCGACGGTCGCCGGGGCGCCGGACAACCGGCCGGGCCCCGGACCGGGCTCCCGGCGAGGCCCGCGGGACCGTCCGCCGGCGGCTGCTCCAGCCATTACGCCTGCGGCACCTGCTCCCCCTGCTCGTGCTCATGGCGATGATGGCGATGCTGATGCTGCGCGGGTACGTCCACAGCGAGGTCCTCGCCGACCACCGGGTCCGCCCCGACGCCGCCGCCGACCGGGTGCCGCGCCCGATCCTGGACGGCGGCCCCGTCGTCGACACCCGCGGCGGACAGGCCACCAGCATGGACGTGCCGGACGGCCGGATCGTCCTCACCTTCGACGACGGCCCCGACCCGCGCTGGACCCCGAAGGTCCTGGACGTCCTGAAGAAGTACGACGCGCACGCCGTCTTCTTCATCACCGGCACCATGGCCAGCCGCCACCCCGACCTCGTCCGGCGCATGGTGGACGAGGGCCACGAGATCGGCCTGCACACCTTCAACCACCCCGACCTCTCCTACCAGTCGAAGAAACGCATCGACTGGGAGCTGACCCAGAACCAGCTCGCCCTCGCGGGCGCCGCCGGCATCCGCACCTCCCTCTTCCGCCCGCCGTACTCCTCCGGCGCCTCCGCCCTGGACAACGCCTCCTGGCCGGTCACCGAGTACGTCGGCAGCCGCGGCTACCTCACGGTCCTCACCGGCCTCGACAGCGAGGACTGGCGCCGGCCGGGCGCCGCGCGGATCGCCCGCAACTCCACGCCCGAGGACGGCAGGGGCGCCATCGTCCTCATGCACGACTCCGGCGGCGACCGCGGCCAGACGGTCCGGGCGCTCGACACCTACCTGCCCGAACTCCAGCGCCGGGGCTACGCGTTCGAGAACCTCACCGAGGCCCTGAACGCCCCCAGCGCGCACACCGAGGTCACCGGTCTCGAGCTGTGGAAGGGCCGCGCCTGGACCGCCCTGGTCGAGGCCGCCGACGACCTCACCGGCGTCCTCGTCGTGGGCCTGGCCGTCATCGGCTTCCTCGTCTTCGCCCGCTTCGGCCTGATGCTGCTGCTGTCCGGCCTGCACACCCGCCGCACCCGCCGGCGCGACTTCGCCTGGGGCCCCGACGCGCCGGTCACCGAACCGGTGTCGGTGCTGGTCCCGGCGTACAACGAGGCCAAGTGCATCGAGAACACGGTGCGTTCCCTGGTGCGCGGCGACCACCCCGTCGAGATCCTGGTCGTCGACGACGGCTCGTCGGACGGCACCGCCCGCATCGTCGAGGAACTGGACCTGCCCGGCGTCCGGGTCGTCCGCCAGCTCAACGCGGGCAAACCCGCCGCCCTCAACCGGGGCATCGCCAACGCCCGGCACGACCTCATCGTCATGATGGACGGCGACACCGTCTTCGAACCGTCCACCGTCCGCGAACTGGTCCAGCCCTTCGCCGACCCTGAGGTCGGCGCGGTCGCCGGCAACGCCAAGGTCGGCAACAAGGACACCCTCATCGGCGCCTGGCAGCACATCGAGTACGTGATGGGCTTCAACCTGGACCGCCGCATGTACGACGTCCTGCGCTGCATGCCGACCATCCCCGGCGCGGTCGGGGCGTTCCGCCGCTCGGCGCTGGAGCGCGTCGGCGGCATGAGCGACGACACCCTCGCCGAGGACACCGACATCACCATGGCCCTGCACCGCGACGGCTGGAAGGTGGTGTACGCCGAGAAGGCCCGTGCCTGGACCGAGGCCCCCGAGTCGGTGCAGCAGCTGTGGTCCCAGCGCTACCGCTGGTGCTACGGCACCATGCAGGCGATCTGGAAGCACCGCCGCGCCCTGGTGGACCGCGGCCCGTCGGGCCGCTTCGGCCGCGTCGGCCTGCCGCTGGTCTCCCTGTTCATGGTGGTCGCCCCGCTGCTGGCCCCGCTCATCGACCTCTTCCTCGTCTACGGCCTGCTGTTCGGCCCGACGGGCAGGACGGTCGCGGCCTGGTTCGGCGTCCTCGCGGTCCAGGCGGCCTGCGCGGCGTACGCGTTCGTCCTCGACAAGGAACGCCTCACCCCGTTGATCTCCCTGCCGTTGCAGCAGCTGCTCTACCGCCAGCTGATGTACATCGTCCTGCTCCAGTCGTGGATCACGGCGCTCACCGGCGGCCGGCTGCGCTGGCAGAAACTGCGCCGGAAGGGGCAGGTGGCGGCGCCGCCGGGCGCGGTGGCCGGGGAAGGGGGCGCGGTCCGATGAACACCAGGCCGTCCGAACCCCCGGTGACGGAACCCACGGCACCCCTGCGGACCGACCCGCCGGCCGACCAGCCCGCCGGGTCGCCGGCCGACCCACCCGCCGTGTCACCGGCCGACCCGCCGATCGGGTCACCGGCCGACCCGGCGGCCGGGCCGGGTGGTGGCGGCGCCCGGCCGTCCCGCGACCGCTACTTCGACCTCCTGCGCGCCGTCGCCCTCTTCCGCGTGGTCTTCTACCACCTGATGGGCTGGGCGTGGCTGCCGGTCGTCTTCCCGTCCATGGGCGTGATGTTCGCCCTGGCCGGCAGCCTGACGGCCCGTTCACTGGCCAGGCGCCCGGCCGTGGACGTCGTCCGGGGCCGGCTGCGCCGCCTGCTGCCACCGCTGTGGCTGCTGGGCGCGGTCGGCGTGTCGGGCATGCTCCTCGGCGGCTGGGGCCCCGACGCGGAGGGGCACCCCGGCTGGTGGTGGTTCCACCTCGCCTTCTGGATCCTCCCGCTGAGCGATCCGCCCTACGGCGAGGGCCTGCCCGGTGTCCCCGGCCTGGTCGCCGACGACTGGGCGGTGGCCGTGGGCGTGCCCCTGTGGTACCTGCGCGCCTACCTCTGGTTCGTCCTGCTCTCCCCGCTGCTGCTGCGCGCCCTGCGCAGGCTGCCCTGGCCGACGGTCCTGGCGCCCCTCGCGCTGTCGGCGGTGCTGGAGTCCGGTCTGGTGGCCGTACCGGGCTGGCGCCCGGAGGCGGTCCTCAGCGACATCGGGGCGTTCGGCGCCTGCTGGCTGCTGGGCATGGCCCACCGGGAGGGCGTCCTGCGCCGCCTGCCCCGCTACGTGGTGCCGTCCCTCGCCCCGGCCGTGGCCGCGGCGGGCCTCTGGTACGCCCTCGCCCACGACCTGCGGCCCGGCCACGACCTGGACGACATGCCGTTCGCCCAGTCCCTGTGGTCCTTCGCGGCCGTCCTGCTCCTGCTGCACATCAGCCCGGCCTGGCACAGCTGGCCGCCCCGGCTGCGCCGCTGGGACCGGCTGATCACCCTCCTCAACTCCCGCGCCGTCACGATCTACCTGTGGCACAACGTCTGCATCGTGCTGACGGAGGCGCTCTGGGACCACCTGTGGGACATCGCCGCCCTGGAGGAGGGCGCGCCGTGGCTGCTGGAGAGTCCCTGGCCGCAGCTGCCGGCCGTGTGGCTGCTGACGGCCGGGTGCGTGCTCTGCTTCGGGTGGGCCGAGGACCTCGCGGCGGGCCGCAGGCCCCGGCTGTGGCCGGACGGCGGGCCCACGCGTCGTCGGGGGTGATCGCGCGCCGAGACCGGGTTTCATCGCGCGCCTGCCGGCGTGAGGGAGCGGCAGGGGTGAAGGAGCGGCAGGGGTGAGCGAGCGGCCGGGGTGAGCGAGCGGCCGGGGTGAGCGCACCCGCCCGGGTCGGGCGTGCGCCGCCCGGGTGGGGCGTGTGCCGTCTGGGTCGGGCGTGCGCCGTCCGGGATGAGCGCGCTCCCACGGGGCCCGGCCCGTCCCCGCCCCCCGCACCGCGCCCCAAGACCTCTCACCCCGCCTCCGCCCGAGGTGAGAGCAACGTTCCCTTCCGGTCACCCATGGGCACAGGGCGGAAACGCGTCCTCCCTACCTTCGGGAAGCATCACCGCTCATCACCCCGGACCACCCGAGCCCCGGAGCACCGTGGAGGCGTCATGACAGCCCCGAGCACAGCCCCCGCACCCCCGACCTCACCGAGGCGGGGGAGCCGCTGGATCGAGCAGTGGGACCCGGAGGACGAGGCAGCCTGGCAGGCGGGCGGCGAGAAGATCGCCCGGCGCAACCTCCTCTTCTCCGTCGTCTCCGAGCACATCGGCTTCTCGATCTGGACCATGTGGTCCGTGCTGGTGCTCTTCATGGGCCCGGAGTACGGGCTGACGCCCGCGGACAAGTTCCTGCTGACGTCGGTGGTGACGCTGGTCGGGGCCGTCGTCCGGGTGCCGTACACCTTCGCCGTCGCGATCTTCGGCGGGCGCAACTGGACGATCATCTCGGCCGGCCTGCTGCTGGTGCCCACCATCGCCGCGTTCGCCGTGATGAAGCCGGGGACGTCGTTCGACACCTTCCTCCTCGTCGGCCTGCTGGCGGGCATCGGCGGCGGCAACTTCGCCTCCTCCATGACCAACATCAACGCCTTCTTCCCGCTCCGCAAGAAGGGGTGGGCGCTCGGGCTCAACGCGGGCGGCGGCAACATCGGCGTGCCGGTGATCCAGCTGGTCACCCTCGCCATCATCGGGGCCGGCGGCGGGCCGCGCGTGCTGCTCGGGATCTACATCCCGCTCATCTTCGTCGCCGCCGCCCTCGCCGCGCTGTGCATGGACAACCTCGCGACCGTGAAGAACGACACCGGCGCCGCGAAGGACGCCGCGAAGGACGCCCACACCTGGATCATGTCCTTCCTCTACGTCGGCACGTTCGGGTCGTTCATCGGCTACAGCTTCGCCTTCGGGCAGGTGCTGACCACCCAGTTCGGCCGCACCCCGCTCCAGGCCGCCTACCTCACCTTCATCGGCCCGCTCCTCGGCTCGCTCATCCGCCCCCTCGGCGGCTGGCTCGCCGACCGCTACGGCGGCGCCCGCATCAGCCTCTACAACTACGTCGGCATGGCCGCCGCCACCGCCGTCCTGGTCTGGGCCAGCATGCAGAAGTCGCTGGGGCTCTTCGTCGCCGTCTTCGTCGTGCTGTTCGTGCTCAGCGGGCTCGGCAACGGGTCGACGTTCAAGATGATCCCCGGCATCTTCCAGGCGAAGGCCGTCGCCCTGGGCCTGGAGGGCGAGGCGGCCGCGAGCTACGGCCGTCGTCTCTCCGGCGCCTCCATGGGACTCATCGGGGCCGTCGGCGCCCTCGGCGGCGTCGCCATCAACCTCGCCTTCCGGCAGTCGTTCCTCTCCTACGGCTCCGGCACCGGCGCGTTCGTCGCCTTCCTCGCCTTCTATGCCGCCTGCTTCGCGGTCACCTGGGCCGTATACCTTCGCCGCCCGGCGGGGCGGATCACCGCATCCGGCGGTACCTCCGAGGCGAAGTCGCAGCTCAGCTACGCCAAGGTGTGACGTAACACTGGCGACATGAAGCGGAACCGAGCCTGTCACGCACCGTTGACAGGCTCGTTCGGCATGCGGGTGACACCACACCACGTGTAAGTGCTTCGACTCGAGTGCGGGACGAGAGTGATGCAAGAGCAACAGCAGCAACCGGACCACGGGCCCGGCGGCCGGGACGGCGAGCAGTACGGACCCCTCGCCGGTTTCACCGTGGGGGTCACCGCGGCGCGCCGGGCCGACGAGCTCGGAGCGCTGCTCCAGCGGCGCGGGGCGGCGGTACTGCACGCGCCCGCCCTGCGGATCGTGCCGCTCGCCGACGACGGCGAGCTCCTCGCCGCCACCAAGGACCTCCTCGACCAGGCGCCGGACGTCGTCGTGGCCACCACGGCCATCGGCTTCCGCGGCTGGGTCGAGGCCGCCGACGGCTGGGGGCTCGGCGAGCAGCTCCTGGCCCGGCTGCGGGACGTGGAGCTCCTGGCGCGCGGACCCAAGGTCAAGGGCGCCATCCGTGCCGCGGGCCTCACCGAGGACTGGTCGCCGTCGAGCGAGTCGATGGCGGAGGTCCTCGACCGGCTGCTGGAGGAAGGCGTCGACGGCCGTCGGGTCGCCGTCCAGCTGCACGGGGAGCCGCTGCCCGGCTTCGTGGAGGCGCTGCGGGCCGGGGGAGCGGAGGTCGTGGGCGTGCCGGTGTACCGGTGGATGCCGCCGGAGGACCTCTCGCCGCTCGACCGGCTCCTGGACGCCGCCGTCTCCCGCGGAGTGGACGCGGTCACCTTCACCAGTGCGCCGGCCGCGGTCTCGCTGCTGTCGCGGGCGGAGGAACGCGGCCTGCTGTCCGAGCTGCTCTCGGCGTTCCACCACGACGTCGTGCCGGCCTGCGTCGGCCCGGTCACCGCGCTGCCGCTCCAGGCGCGCGGCGTGGACACCGTCCAGCCGGAGCGGTTCCGGCTCGGGCCGCTCGTGCAGCTGCTGTGCCAGGAGCTGCCGGCCAGGGCACGTGCCCTGCCGGTCGCCGGGCACCGGGTGGAGATCCGGGGGCACGCGGTCCTGGTCGACGGCGTGCTGAAACCCGTACCGCCGGCCGGGATGTCCCTGCTGCGGGCACTCTCGCGGCGGCCCGGCTGGGTCGTGCCGCGGGCCGACCTGCTGCGGGCGCTGCCCGGGGCCGGGCGCGACGAGCACGCCGTCGAGACGGCGATGGCACGGCTGCGCACGGCCCTGGGGGCGCCGAAGCTGATCCAGACGGTGGTGAAGCGGGGGTACCGGCTGGCCCTGGACCCGGCGGCCGACGCCAAGTACGCGGACGTGTGAGCGGCTGAGCGGCCGGTGAGGGCCCCGCCCCGGCACCGCCCTCACCACCGACCACCTTCTCCGCACCCCTCCCGCCCCTGAAGAGCCCCTTCGCCCGGCAACCCCGCCCGCTCGGGGCCGGGTTCCGGGCGGGGTCCTGGTCCTGGTCCGGGCGGGCCGCTCCGGTAACCCCGCCCGCTCGGGGCCGGGTTCCGGGCGTGGTCCTGGTCCTGGTCCGGGCGGGCCGCTCCGGCGACCCCGCCCGCTCGGGGCCGGGTTCCGGC
>NZ_JBIVJP010000003.1:80682-106803 GCF_044750285.1 Streptomyces sp. NPDC088812
GTACCCCGCCCGCTCGGGGCCGGGTTCCGGGCGTGGTCCTGGTCCTGGTCCGGGCGGGCCGCTCCGGCGACCCCGCCCGCTCGGGGCCGGGTTCCGGGCGTGGTCCTGGTCCTGGTCCGGGCGGGCCGCTCCGGCGACCCCGCCCGCTCGGGGCCGGGTTCCGGCCGAGGTTTCGGCCCCGGCCCAGAAGGGGCCGTCGTCCGGCGCCCTCGCCCCGCTCCGGGTGGGTCTCCGTCCCGGTGCCTGGGGCCGCCTCGGACCGGCTTCTCGTCCGTGGCCTCGCCTTGCTCTGAGCGGGTCTCCGTCCCGGAGCCCCGGCCCGACGCGGACGGGCTTCCGCCAGGAGTCCCGCCCCGTTCCGGGCGGGACTCAACCCTGGAGTCGTGGCCCGCCCCGGCCCGCCCCGGACGGGTTCGGCCCGGGATCCCGTCCCGCTCCGAGTTTTGGCCCGGAGCCTCGGCTCGCCGCGGACCGGCTCCCGCCCGGGAACCCCGCCCCCGCCCCGGCGGGGCCTCCACGCACCCGCCGCCGGTACGGGGGGTTCCGGCGGCGCGGTGCACCCGGCACTGTGAAGGGGACGCTTCCCGAGGAGCTTTCCCTAGGCGGTGACCGCACATGGCGCTGGGTACGCCTCCGTCCCCGTACGACCTGCGGTTCGATGCCGGACGGGTCTGCCTGGACCTTCTCGCCACCACCCACCCCCTCGAACGGCTCGACGCGGTCGGGCCGTTGTGCGCGTGGATCGCCGGCTCGGGACTGGTGCCGCCCGGCACCGGACTGGCCCACGCGGACCCCGCCTGGCCGGGCGCCTTCCGCGCACTGCGCGGCGACGTGGGCCGGTTGGTGGCCGCCGGGCTCTCCGGCGCCCTCCGCCCGCACGGCGGCATCCGGTCCCACGAGCTCGCCCTCGCCCGGGTCAACGACGCCGCCCGCGCCGCGCCCCCGGCCCCCCGCGCCGTGCCCGGCCGGGACGGCGCGCTCGTACGGGCGCTGGACGGGCCGCCGGAGTGCGCGGCGCTGCTCGCCGTGGTCGCCCGGGACGCGGTGGAGCTGCTCACCGATCCCGCCGCGCGGGCGCGGCTGCGGCAGTGCGAGGGCGACAACTGCCCCATCGTGTACGTCGACACGTCCCGGGGGCGCCGCAGGCGCTGGTGCTCCAGCGAGGTCTGCGGGAACCGGGAGCGGGTCGCCCGGCACCGCAGGAGGGCCGCACTCGCGCGCGCGTGACGCGCGCCGGACTGCCGCCGCCCGCCCCATCTCCCCTCCGGCTGAGCAGCGTTCGGTGCGGCGACCGTTTAAGTGACGTAGCCCACACGGTGTTTGCCGTCGCCTTCCACCGGTGGCGCCCGCCCGGTCGCCGGTGTGGCGGAAACGTGAAGGAAGAGGGGCGGGAATGTGACCTCATGTCCCCCTCGTCGCGACACCCCGAAGAAATCTGTCAGTTCGGTTTGAACACGCGGCAAGCCGTTTCCGTACCGGTGGGGGAGCGACCGACTCGGGGGAACCCCCGGACACCGGAGGTGGGCGTGCGCAAGGATGCGGCCGTGGCCAATGAACGTGGATCGAGGGCCCGACATCGCATGTCCTCACAGCCCTCGGAACCCGACGAGGAGCTGATGCGCGCTCTCTACCGGGAGCACGCCGGACCCTTGCTCGCCTACGTCCTGCGCCTGGTGGCCGGAGACCGGCAACGCGCCGAGGACGTCGTGCAGGAGACACTCATCCGTGCCTGGAAGAACGCCGGACAGCTCAATCGAGCGACCGGATCGGTACGCCCCTGGCTGGTGACGGTCGCACGCCGCATCGTCATCGACGGCCACCGCAGCCGGCAGGCCCGGCCGCAGGAGGTCGACCCGTCGCCGCTGGAGGTCATCCCCGCGGAGGACGAGATCGACAAGGCGCTGTGGCTGATGACGCTGTCCGACGCGCTCGACGACCTGACCCCGGCGCACCGGGAGGTGCTCGTCGAGACGTACTTCAAGGGGCGTACCGTCAATGAGGCGGCCGAGACGCTGGGGATACCCAGTGGCACCGTGCGCTCACGGGTTTTCTATGCCCTGCGGTCGATGAAGCTGGCTCTGGAGGAGCGGGGGGTGACGGCGTGATGAGCATGTACGGGGGGTTCGGAGCGGGTGGGTCGGGTATGTCTGGCCCCATGCAGGGATCTGTGGGATCTCCGGGCCCGAGCGAACACGAGACCGTCGGCGCCTACGCCCTCGGCATCCTCGACGACGCCGAGGCGACGGCCTTCGAGGCCCACCTCGCCGGATGCGAGTGGTGCGCGCAGCAGCTCGACGAACTCGCCGGGATGGAGCCCATGATGGCCGCCCTCGCGGACCTGCCGGGTGCCGGCACCCCCGCGATCGGCGAGTCCCTGTCGGCCCGGCCCGGTCCACGGCTCGTGGAGAAGCTCGTCGGCGAGATCGCCGACCGCCGCGCCCAGAAGCGCCGGCGCGGCTTCTACATGATCGCCGCGGCGGCCGCGCTGATCGTCGGCGGCCCGTTCGTGGCCATGGCGACGAGCGGCGGCGACGAGGGAGGCGGGACCCCGCAGGTGCTGGCGGACGCCGGCTCCGCCCAGACCGCCTTCGAGACCTTCACCGACAAGGTCACCGCCACCGACCCGGGCACCAAGGTCACGGCGACCGTCGCCACCCAGGAGAAGGCCTGGGGCACCGAGGCCGTCGTCGAGCTGAAGAACGTGGCGGGCCCGAACAAGTGCTCGCTCATCGCGGTGGGCCACAACGGCGAGCGCGAGACCATCGCGTCCTGGTCGGTCCCGGAATGGGGCTACGGCCTCCCCGACGCCAAGACCGAGCAGGCCAGGAACCCGCTCTACGTCCAGGGCGGCGCCGCCCTCAGCCCGGACGAGATCGACCACTACGAGGTCTCGACCTTCGACGGCGAGAAGCTCGTCGAGGTCGACGCCTAGGACCCGCCCGGTACCCCCGCCCGGTACCCCCCGTAGGGCCCGCCCGGTGCCCCCCGTAGGACTCGCCCGGTACGCCCCGCCGCACTGCGACGCGGGGCGGCCGGGCCCGGCCCCGCGGATCCGCCGGGCGGGCCCCTCGCCTCCGGGGGCTCCCTTCGCGTACGGTTGACGGCTGCCCAGCACGTCAGAAGGGGGCCCGGTGGCCGCTCAGGCACAGCAGGAAACCGCGGTCGGCCCGGTTCAGGACTCAGTTCGCGACCGGGAGATCAGCATCGAACAGGAACACCTGGACCGGGTGTACCGCCGCCTGGAGGAGAAGATCCACGAGGCGGAGTTCCTCATGCACGACGCGGCCCGCCGCGGCCAGGTCGGCACGCCCGGCGCCCTGGCCGAGCGGGACGCGCAGGTCTTCCGCGCGGGCGTCCACCTCAACCGGCTCAACAACGAGTTCGAGGACTTCCTCTTCGGCCGGATCGACCTGCTGCTCGGCAAGGACGGCAAGAAGGGCCCCGACGGCGCCTACACCGCCGTGGAGCCGGCCGACGGCGCCATTCGCTCCGACCGCACCGCCGACATCGCCGAGACCCTGCACATCGGCCGCATCGGCGTCCTCGACGAGGACTACGCCCCGCTGGTGATCGACTGGCGGGCGCCCGCCGCGGCCCCCTTCTACCGCTCCACCCCGGTCGACCCGGGCCGTGTCGTGCGCCGCCGGGTCATCCGCTCCAAGGGCCGCCGGGTGCTCGGCGTCGAGGACGACCTGATGCGCCCCGAGCTGACGGCCTTCCTCGACGGCCGTGAGCTGCCCGCCATCGGCGACGGCGCCCTCATGGCCGCCCTCGGCCAGGCCCGCAGCCACACCATGCGCGACATCGTCGCCTCCATCCAGGCCGAGCAGGACCTGGTCATCCGCGCCCCCGCCGCCTCCGTCACCCAGGTCGAGGGCGGCCCCGGGACCGGGAAGACGGCCGTCGCCCTGCACCGGGCGGCCTACCTCCTCTACCAGGACCGGCGCCGGTACGCGGGCGGCATCCTGATCGTCTCGCCGACCCCGCTGCTCGTCGCCTACACCGAGGGCGTCCTGCCCTCCCTCGGCGAGGAGGGCCAGGTCGCCATCCGCGCCATCGGCTCCCTCGTCGACGGCGTCGAGGCCACCCTGTACGACTCCCCGGCGGTGGCCCGCGCCAAGGGCTCGTCCCGCATGCTGAAGGTGCTGCGGAAGGCGGCGCGGGGCGCCCTGGAACTGGGCCGTCCGGGCGCCGCTCCCGCCGCCGGACAGCGCGCCGCCGGACAGCTCGCCCTCGGACAGCCTGCCCTCGGACAGCCCGCCCCCGGACAGCTCGCCCTCGGCGAGGACGACGAGGACACCTCCCCGGCGCCCTCCGGACCGCCCGACCGGCTGCGCGTGGTCGCCTTCGGCCGCCGGCTGGAGCTGGAGGCCCAGGACCTCGACCGCATCCGCCGCACCGCCCTCGGCGGCACCGCCCCCGTGAACCTGCTGCGGCCCCGCGCCCGCAGGCTCCTCCTGGACGCCCTGTGGGAGCGCTCGGGCGCGGCCGGCCGGCACACCGACCCCGAGCTCGCCGCCGAGCTGCGCTCCTCCTTCGACGAGGACGTGACCGGCGAGGACGCCTTCACCGCGTTCCTCGACGCCTGGTGGCCCGAGCTCACCCCGAAGTCCGTCCTCGCGGCGATGGCCGACGAGCGGCGGCTCGGCCGCTGGGCCCGGCGGATCCTCAACCCCGGCGAGGTCCGCAAGGTCGCCCGCTCGCTGAGGCGCGACGGCCACACCGTGCACGACATCGCGATGCTCGACGAGCTCCAGGCGATCCTCGGCGCCCCGGCCCGCCCCCGCAAGAGACGCGAGCTCGACCCGCTGGACCAGCTGACCGGCCTGGAGGAGCTGATGCCGGTCCGCGAGGAGTCGCAGCGCGAACGGGCCGAGCGACTCGCCCAGGAGCGCACCGAGTACGCCCACGTCATCGTCGACGAGGCCCAGGACCTCACCCCGCTCCAGTGGCGCATGGTCGGCCGCCGGGGCCGGCACGCCACCTGGACGGTCGTCGGCGACCCCGCCCAGTCCTCCTGGTCCGACCCCGACGAGGCCGCTGAGGCCCGCGACGAGGCGCTCGGCACCCGGCCCCGCCGCCGCTTCCAGCTCACCGTGAACTACCGCAACCCGGCCGAGATCGCCGAGCTGGCCGCGAAGGTCCTGGCCCTGGCCATGCCCGGCGCCGAGTCCCCGTCCGCGGTCCGCTCCACCGGCGTCGTGCCCCGCTTCACCGCCGTGACGGACTCCCTCGCCGCCACCGTGCGCGCCGAGGCCGAACGCCTGCTGGAGCGGGTCGACGGCACCGTCGGTGTCGTCGTCGCCATGAACCGGCGCGCCGAGGCCCGGCGCTGGCTCGCCGGCCTCGGCGACCGGGTCGTCGCCCTCGGCAGCCTGGAGGCCAAGGGCCTGGAGTACGACGCGACGGTCGTCGTGTCGCCGGCCGAGATCGCCGACGAGTCCCCGGCCGGCCTGCGGGTGCTGTACGTGGCCCTGACCCGGGCGACCCAGCAGCTGACGGTCGTGTCGGGGGAGCGGGACGAACCGGACGCCGACGGGGTGCCGGACCTGCTGAGGGACTGACCGGACGGAACCGTTCCTGTGAATCCCCGGACGGGAATGGTCCCGGCGCATCCGTTTGTTAGCCTTGGTGTGGCACCGGCCCGATCCAAGCCCCCGGGCCCAACCTTCGTCGCTACGAGCGACCACTTGCCGCGAGGCGAGCATGGCGGGTCGGTGTCATCAACGTAGGGAGAGGCCCACATCCGATGTGATGTGGGCCTCTTTCGTTGCCTCTACGTTCTCTCGTATGGTGGAATTCAGTTTCCGAAAACATGTCTCCGTTCCTGCCTGGCTGTGAACAAAACCACCGCAAGTCGGGGCGGCTACCACGTACTCCGGGGTAGGTGCGACGATCGGACGGCATACCCAGCGGCACAGGTGAAAGCAGAGGAAGTCGGCCATGGCAACGGCGCCCAGCGTCTCCTACTCGATGACGATCCGGCTGGAGGTGCCCGCGAGCGGAACGGCCGTCTCGCAGCTCACCACCGCCGTGGAGTCCTCCGGAGGCTCGGTGACCGGCCTCGACGTCACCGCGTCCGGACACGAGAAGCTCCGGATCGACGTCACCATCGCGGCCACCTCGACCGCGCACGCCGACGAGATCGTCGAGCAGCTCCGCGGCATCGAGGGCGTCACCCTCGGGAAGGTCTCCGACCGTACCTTCCTGATGCACCTCGGCGGCAAGATCGAGATGGCGTCGAAGCACCCCATCCGCAACCGTGACGACCTGTCCATGATCTACACGCCGGGCGTGGCCCGTGTCTGCATGGCGATCGCCGAGAACCCCGAGGACGCGCGCCGCCTCACCATCAAGCGCAACTCCGTCGCGGTCGTGACGGACGGCTCGGCCGTGCTGGGCCTGGGCAACATCGGCCCCAAGGCCGCGCTGCCGGTCATGGAGGGCAAGGCGGCCCTCTTCAAGCGGTTCGCCGGCATCGACGCCTGGCCGATCTGCCTGGACACCCAGGACACCGACGCGATCGTCGAGATCGTCAAGGCGATCGCCCCCGGGTTCGCCGGCATCAACCTCGAGGACATCTCCGCGCCCCGCTGCTTCGAGATCGAGGCGCGGCTGCGCGAGGCCCTCGACATCCCCGTCTTCCACGACGACCAGCACGGCACCGCGATCGTCGTCCTCGCCGCGCTCACCAACGCGCTGCGCGTGGCGGGCAAGACGATCGAGAGCATCCGCGTCGTCATGTCGGGCGCCGGCGCGGCCGGTACGGCCATCCTGAAGCTGCTGATCGCGGCGGGCGTGAAGAACGCCGTCGTCGCCGACATCCACGGTGTCGTCCACGCCGGCCGCGAGGACCTCGTCGACGCGGCCCCGGACTCCGCCCTGCGCTGGATCGCCGACAACACCAACCCCGAAGGCCTCACGGGCACGTTGAAGGAAGCCGTGCGCGGTGCCGACGTCTTCATCGGCGTCTCCGCCCCGAACGTCCTGGACGGCGAGGACGTGGCCGCCATGGCCGACGACGCGATCGTGTTCGCGCTCGCGAACCCGGACCCCGAGGTGGACCCGGCAATCGCCCGCCAGACGGCCGCAGTTGTGGCCACCGGCCGCTCCGACTTCCCCAACCAGATCAACAACGTGCTGGTCTTCCCGGGTGTCTTCCGCGGCCTGCTGGACGCGCAGTCCCGCACGGTCAACACCGAGATGATGCTCGCGGCCGCGAAGGCCCTGGCGGACGTGGTGACCGAGGACGAGCTGAACGCGAACTACATCATCCCGTCCGTCTTCAACGACAAGGTCGCCGGCGCCGTGGCCGGCGCGGTGCGCGAGGCCGCGAAGGCCGCGGGCGCCACGGTGTCGTAGGGGACACGACGGATGTCGCGGCGTCGTGGGGGAGACGGACGACGCCACGGCACCACAGGGACCGGGGCCGCACTGTGCGGGGGCTGTGAGGCTCGCCACGGCGGCCCCCGGGTCGGCGCGTCGCACGACGGTGCGCTCGCGGGCGCACTCTAGGGTGGCGGCCGGGCGAAGGCGCTTTTCGTGTGACTCCCAAGGGTGTTCTGACGACTCCTGTGGGTGCCGGATTGGCTTTCCCGCCGCAGGTGGGGGCAGGATGCGTCTCTGGGCGCGAGCGCATCGGCATTCGCTGTGCCCGACATGCGGCTCCGCCGCGTGGCACGCCGCAACGGCAAGAAGAACACGGGAGTAAGAACATGAACCGCAGTGAGCTGGTGGCCGCGCTGGCCGACCGCGCCGAGGTGACCCGCAAGGACGCCGACGCCGTGCTGGCCGCGTTCGCCGAGGTCGTCGGCGACGTCGTCTCCAAGGGGGACGAGAAGGTCACCATCCCCGGCTTCCTGACCTTCGAGCGCACCCACCGTGCCGCTCGCACCGCGCGCAACCCGCAGACCGGCGACCCGATCCAGATCCCGGCCGGCTACAGCGTGAAGGTCTCCGCGGGCTCGAAGCTCAAGGAAGCGGCCAAGGGCAAGTAAGCCACCCTTTTCGAAGGGGCGGCACCCGGAGTCCGGGTGCCGCCCCTTCGGGGTTTCCGACGACCTGTGCGGCTGTGAACGTGCCCTAGCCGAGGGCCTTGCCCGGCAGTTCGACCTTCGCGCCCAGCTCCACGAGCTTCTCCATGAAGTTCTCGTAGCCGCGGTTGATCAGGTCGATGCCGTGGACGCGGGAGGTGCCCTGGGCGGCGAGGGCGGCGATCAGGTACGAGAAACCGCCCCGCAGGTCGGGGATGACCAGGTCGGCGCCCTGGAGCCGGGTGGGGCCCGACACGACCGCCGAGTGCAGGAAGTTGCGCTGGCCGAAACGGCAGTCGGAACCGCCGAGGCACTCGCGGTAGAGCTGGATGTGGGCGCCCATCTGGTTCAGCGCGGACGTGAAGCCGAGACGGGACTCGTACACCGTCTCGTGGATGATCGACAGGCCCGTGGCCTGCGTCAGCGCCACGACCAGCGGCTGCTGCCAGTCCGTCTGGAAGCCGGGGTGGACGTCCGTCTCCAGCGCGATGGACTTCAACTGGCCGCCGGGGTGCCAGAAGCGGATGCCCTCGTCGTCGATGCGGAAGGCGCCGCCGACCTTCCGGTAGGTGTTCAGGAACGTCATCATCGAGCGCTGCTGGGCGCCGCGGACGTAGATGTTGCCCTCGGTGGCCAGTGCGGCGGACGCCCAGGAGGCGGCCTCCAGCCGGTCCGAGAGGGCGCGGTGGTCGTAGCCGCCGAGCTTGTCCACACCGGTGATGCGGATCGTGCGGTCGGTGTCGATCGCGATGATGGCGCCCATCTTCTGCAGGACGCAGATCAGGTCCTCGATCTCCGGCTCCACGGCCGCGTTGGAGAGCTCCGTGACGCCCTCGGCGAGGACGGCCGTCAGCAGTACCTGCTCGGTCGCGCCGACGGACGGGTACGGCAGCCGGATCTTCGTGCCGCGCAGCCGCTGCGGGGCCTCCAGGTACTGGCCGTCCGCCCGCTTCTCGATCTTCGCGCCGAACTGGCGCAGCACGTCGAAGTGGAAGTCGATGGGCCGGCCGCCGATGTCGCAGCCGCCCAGCCCCGGGATGAACGCGTGCCCGAGCCGGTGCAGCAGCGGGCCGCAGAACAGGATCGGGATACGGCTCGAACCCGCGTGCGCGTCGATGTCGGCGACGTTCGCGCTCTCGACGTAGGTGGGGTCCATCACCAGCTCGCCGGGCTCCTCGCCCGGACGGACCGTCACCCCGTGCAGTTGCAGCAGACCGCGTACGACCCGCACATCACGGATGTCCGGAACGTTGCGCAGCCGGCTCGGCTCACCGCCCAGCAGGGCCGCGACCATGGCCTTGGGTACGAGGTTCTTCGCACCGCGCACCCGGATCTCGCCCTCCAGCGGGGTTCCGCCGTGGACAAGCAGTACGTCGTCAGAGCCGTTGACGGTCATGTATCTCGCGTTCCGTGGAGTGTGGTGGAGTGGGGCAGGGCCGGAGAGGACAGAGTAAACGCCGCGTGGCCCGCTTCAGTAAGCCCAAGCAACGCCCAGCTACGTCATAGCTGTGTCACAACACGAACTGTGCCTCATCGGGCACATGGGGTCACCACGGGCACGGCGCGGCGTCCGTGCGCCCGGACCGCATCCGTGCGCCCGCACCGCGTCCGTCGGCACGGCCGCCGCCCGCGGCGGCGTCGACGCGGCCCGGCGCGCTCCCCCCGTGACACCGCCGCCCTCACCCTCCTCGCCGCGTTGGCTCCCCATGCGGCGGGAAGATGGGGGATCATGTCTGGCATGACCGAGGTGTCCTCGCTCACAGGGCGGCTGCTCGTGGCTACCCCCGCCCTGGCGGACCCGAACTTCGACCGTGCGGTGGTGCTCCTCCTCGACCACGACGAGGAGGGCTCGCTGGGTGTCGTCCTCAACCGTCCGACGCCGGTGGGCGTGGGCGACATCCTGGAGGGCTGGGCGGATCTCACCGGGGAACCCGGGGTCGTCTTCCAGGGCGGCCCGGTCTCCCTCGACTCGGCGCTGGGCGTCGCGGTGATCCCCGGCGGCCCGGCCGTCGACGGCACCCCCCTGGGCTGGCGGCGGGTGCACGGCGCGATCGGCCTCGTCGACCTGGAGGCCCCGCCGGAGCTGCTCGCCTCCGCCCTCGGCTCCCTGAGGATCTTCGCCGGGTACGCCGGCTGGGGCCCCGGCCAGCTGGAGGACGAGCTGGTGGAGGGCGCCTGGTACGTCGTGGAGTCCGAGCCCGGCGACGTGTCCTCGCCGTCCCCGGAGAGACTCTGGCGGGAGGTGCTGCGCCGCCAGCGCAACGAGCTGGCGATGGTGGCCACGTATCCGGACGACCCTTCGCTCAACTGATGCGCAGGAGCTTCAGTACCCTTGGCGGTATGAGCACTCTCGAGCCCGAGCGCGGCACCGGTACGGGGACCCTCGTAGAGCCGACGCCGCAGGTGTCGCACGGAGACGGCGACCACGAGCGCTTCGCGCACTACGTCCAGAAGGACAAGATCATGGCGAGCGCCCTCGACGGGACGCCCGTCGTGGCGCTGTGCGGCAAGGTGTGGGTGCCCGGCCGCGACCCGAAGAAGTACCCCGTGTGCCCGATGTGCAAGGAGATCTACGACTCCATGGGCTCCGGGGGCGACGACCAGGGCAAGGGCGACAAGTAGCGCGGCGGCCGGGGCCTCGCCGGGCTCCCGTCCGTACGGCGTCCGACGACAGGGCCTTCAGGGTGCGTACCGCGCGCCCCGGAGGCCTTCGCGTCGTTCCGCCACCGCGTCCGTGGTGCTCGGGCCCGGCCGGCCGGCCCAGTGGCCGAGGCCTCTTGTGGCCGCGTGGCCGGACCCTTCGATCTCGCGTTCGTTGTGCCGGTGTTGTGCCGGTGCCGTGTCGCCGTTGTGTCGCCGTTGTGCAGGACGAAGCCGGTGCCGCGCCTGCCGCATCGCGAACCCGGGGGTGCTGATGACCGCCTCTCCGGTCCCCTTTCCCGGCCTGCTCGGGAAGGTCGCGGCCGGTGCGCGGCGACCGGGGGCGCCCGCGCCCCTCGGGGAATCCCCGCCCTCCGCGAAATGCCTTCGGTGCGTGTGCGAAGGCCGCGCATTCCGCCGTCACTTCCCCGACGGCCGCCTCCCGAGGGGCGTCGGATGATCGTCTCCGCGGTGATCGTGTTTCCCGCCGCGATCACCGCCCCGCGCTTCCGCTTTCGCCTCCCGGCCGCTCCGTCGGTCGTTTTCCCGGTGGTGCGGGTGATGCGCCCGCAAGGGCCGGGCTTCCCGTTGTTCCACCCCGGCCGGAACACCGCCCGGCCGGCCGCCCCGAGGGCGTTCGCACCGCTCCCCTCGCCCTCTCCCCGCCCTTCGCGATACCCATGGCGATACGGACTCCGAAAAGCTTCGGTAAAGGCGCGTCCGCTTCCGGACGACTTCCCGTTCGGCGAGCCGTTCGCCCCCGGCGGCACTTCCCCGCCGGCGCTTCCGACGGCCCGGCGGGTGTTCCGCCGGCCGGTTACCCGTACAGCGCGCACCGGTTGCCCGTACAGCGCGGACCGGTTACCCGTACAGCGCCGGCCGGTCTCCCGGCCGGCCCGGTGGGAAGGACCGACATGACGTCCGACATGAGCTCCGACGGGACGGGCGGCCCCGCTTCCGGCCCGACGTCCGCACACGACGTGATTCCGAGGCCGAGGGCCGTCGAGCGCCTCCCCGGCGGCGACGTCCTGCTCGACCGGCACACCGCGCTGTACGCCGGGCCGGGCACGGACACCACCGAACGCTGGCTGCGGGCCGTCCTCGGCCCGGCCCTCGGCCTGCCCCTGCGGCCGGGACCCCGGGACGCGCGCGACGCCGTACGGCTGCACGTCGACGGCACCCTGGAACCCGAGGCCTACCGGCTCTCCGCCGTCGCCGGCGGCGGCGTGGACATCCGGGGCGGCGGCGCGGCCGGCGTCTTCCGGGGCGCGCAGACCCTGCGCCAGTTGCTGGGCCCCGACGCCTTCCGGCGGGCGCCCGTACGCCCCGGTGCGCCCCGCGGCATCGCGCCCCGCACCGTCGAGGACGCACCCCGCTTCCGCTGGCGCGGTCTCCTCCTCGACGTGGCCCGGCACTTCATGCCCAAGGACGGCGTTCTGCGCTACCTGGATCTGATGGCCGCGCACAAACTGAACGTCCTGCACTTCCATCTGACGGACGATCAGGGCTGGCGGATCGAGATCACGCGGTATCCGCGGCTCACCGGCATCGGCTCATGGCGGCCCCGCACGAAATTCGGCCACCGCGCCTCACCGCTGTGGGACGACCGGCCGCACGGTGGCTTCTACACGCAGGACGACATCCGGGAGATCGTCGCCTACGCCGCCGAACGGCATATCGCCGTCGTCCCCGAAATCGACGTACCGGGCCACTCGCAGGCCGCCGTCGCCGCGTATCCGGAACTCGGCAACACCGACGTCATCGACACCACCGCCCTCTCCGTCTGGGACACCTGGGGCATCAATCCGAACGTACTCGCCCCTACTGACAACACCCTGCGGTTCTACGAGGGGGTGTTCGAGGAAGTGCTGGATCTCTTCCCCGCGGACGCCACGGAGTTCTCGTCGTTCTCGTCGTTCGTCCACATCGGGGGCGACGAATGCCCCAAGGACCAGTGGCGGCGCTCACCCGCCGCGCAGGCCCGGATCGAGGAACTCGGCCTCGCCGGAGAGGACGCGCTCCAGGCGTGGTTCGTCCGGCACTTCGACACCTGGCTGGCCGCGCGCGGGCGCCGGCTCATCGGCTGGGACGAGATCCTGGAGGGCGGCCTCGCCGACGGGGCGGCCGTGTCGTCCTGGCGGGGCTACGCGGGCGGGATCGCGGCCGCGCGCGCGGGACACGACGTGGTCATGTGCCCCGAGCAGCAGGTGTACCTCGACCACCGGCAGGACGGCGGCCCGGACGAGCCCGTGCCGATCGGCTACGTGCGCACCCTGGAGGACGTCTACCGCTTCGAGCCCGTACCACCGGAGTTGACGCCCGAGGAGGCCGGCCGGGTGCTGGGCACGCAGGCCAACCTGTGGACCGAGGCGATGGAGGACACCGCGCGCGTGGACTACCAGGCCTTCCCCCGCCTCGCCGCCTTCGCCGAGGTCGCCTGGAGCCGGCTGCCCGCCCCGGCGGAACGCGACTTCGCCGACTTCGAGCGGCGGATGGGCGCCCACTACCCGCGACTTGACGCCCTCGGCGTCGCCTACCGGCCGCCGGACGGGCCCCGGCCGTGGCAGCGGCGGCCCGGGGTGCCCGGACGCCCGCTCGACGGACCGCCCCCCGGCCGGTAGCCCCATGAAGGGGCGGCGGCGCACCACACCACACCGTCCCGGCGCGTCACGGAAAAACCCCGGCAGGATCACCGAAGAGTGGCAATCCGAGCACATCGGTGAAGATGTGTGAAACCGGTCCATCTCCCTGGTGAGGTGGGCGAATGTCTCCTAGCGGACCCCCGCGTTCGGGCGTTGCGAAGATGTGCCAGAGTTGCCACGTCCGGCCTGTCAGCACGTACCGTACGGCAACACAGGTGGGACCAGGTGGGGCAGCGGGAAGGGGCAGCCGGTTTGACCACGCACGCACCGCAGGCGGCGCAGGCCGTCACGCTGCCCACGACGTTGGACGAGGCCGTGGCGGCCCTCGCGGCCATGCCCGCCGCCGTACCCGTCGCGGGCGGCACCGATCTGATGGCCGCCGTCAACTCCGGGCAGCTCAGGCCCGCCGCGCTGGTCGGCCTCGGCCGGATCAGCGAGATCCGCGGCTGGCAGTACCAGGACGGGCACGCCCTGCTCGGCGCCGGACTCACCCACGCGCGCATGGGCCGCCCCGACTTCGCCGCCCTCATCCCGGCGCTCGCGGCCGCCGCGCGCGCCGCGGGCCCGCCGCACATCCGCAACGCGGGCACCCTGGGCGGCAACATCGCCTCCGCGTCCCCCACGGGTGACGCGCTGCCCGTCCTGGCGGCCCTGGAGGCGACGGTGGTCGTCGCGGGTCCCGGCGGCGCCCGCCGGGAGATCCCGGTCTCGCACCTGCTGGCAGGCATGGACATGCTGCGCGCCGGCGAACTCATCGGGTACGTGCGCGTGCCGCTGCTGCACGCCCCGCAGGTCTTCCTGAAGGCGACCGGCCGCACCGGACCGGGCCGCGCCGTCGCCTCCGTCGCCCTCGTCCTCGACCCCGCCCGACGCGGAGTCCGGTGCGCCGTCGGCGCCATAGCGCCGATGCCGCTGCGGCCCCTGGAGGCCGAACAGTGGGTCGCCCGGCTCATCGACTGGGACAACAACCGCGCGATCGTCCCCGAGGCGCTCCACGCCTTCGGCGAGTACGTCGCCGCCGCCTGCATCCCCGACCCGGCCCCCGCCGAGGACGGCTCGGTGCAGCCGCTTCCGCCCGCCGTACTGCACCTGCGGCGGACCGTCGCCGCACTGGCCCGACGAGCACTGGGGAGGGCGCTGTCGTGACCGACGACCAGCACGGACAGGGCACGCCGCAGGGCGGCGGACGCTGGGATCCGCTGCCCCAGGGCGACTACGACGACGGCGCCACCGCCTTCGTGAAGCTTCCCGAGGGCGGGATCGACGCCCTGCTGGCCGGACGCGGCGACAGTCCGCTCGCCGCCCCCGGCCACGGGTACGTGCCGCCGCAGTTCAACGCGGCGCACGAGGGCGCCGACCCGTCGGCGACCGGCGCGCACGCGTGGACGAACCCGGCCGGCGGCACCGAGTGGCCCGCCGCCGCGACGGGCGGCACGGCCGGCGACGACCGGTTCACCTACCACCCCGGCGGGACCGGGCAGTGGACCTTCGACGAGACCACCGCGCCCGCCGCGGAACCCGCCCCCGGCCACGACGTGACCGGGCAGTGGTCGATCCCGGTCGCCGGCGGCGACCTCCCGGACGAGTCCGGCGAGTTCACCACGTCGTCCCTCGTCGAGCAGTGGGGCGGCACACCCCCGGCGACCCTGCCGGGAGGCGCGCCCGCGCCCTGGGCGACCGGACCGGCGCCGGACGCGGGGAACACCCCGGGACAGCCGTGGGACCGGCAGCCGGAAGGCCCCGCCGGGCAGCCGTCCGACGTCTCCGCCGCCCCCGGCGCACCGGGGCACGCCCAACCGGTGGCGGACCCCTCCGCGTTCGCGCCGGCACCCGAGCACACGGCACCGCCCGCTCCCGGGCCGTCGTACGAGACGCCGCCGTACGGGTCGCCCTCGTACGAGACGCCTGCGTACGAGGGCGACCCGTACGAGACCGCGCCGTACGAGACCGCGCCGTACGAGTCCCCGGTCCCCGAGCGGGACGAGCGCGACGAGCGCACCGAATGGGACCAGCGGGACCTGGGGGACGAGCGGGAGGCCGTGGAAGCCTCACAGGCCGCCTCCGAGCCCGGTGAGGTCCCCGTGGACCCCCACGGCGCTCCCGGGGCCGCACAGGGCCGGGAAACGGCCCGCACGGCCCACGGAGCCGCACACCCGACGGCGGACCCGGTCGGCGCCGAACCGGTCGGTGCCGAGCCGCCCTTCGACGGACCCGGCCCGGCCGGGGCCCCCGAGGCGCCGGCCGACGCCGACCCCGCCGGCGCCCCGCACGACGGGCACGAGGACGCTCCCGGCGACGAGGCCGCCCCCGGCTCCGAAGCCGCCCCGCACGGGGACGGCGCCGGAGCGGAGGACGCCGCCGAGGCCGCCCCCGACGCCCCGCCCCTCCACGACGACCACCCCCTCGCCTCCTACGCGCTGCGCGTCAACGGCTCCGACCGCCCGGTCACCGACGCCTGGATCGGCGAGTCGCTGCTCTACGTGCTGCGCGAGCGGCTCGGCCTCGCGGGCGCCAAGGACGGCTGCTCGCAGGGCGAGTGCGGGGCCTGCAACGTCCAGGTCGACGGGCGGCTCGTCGCCTCCTGCCTGGTGCCCGCCGTGACCACCGCCGGCAGCGAGATCCGCACGGTCGAGGGCCTGGCCGTCGACGGGCAGCCCTCCGACGTGCAGCGGGCGCTCGCCCGGTGCGGGGCCGTGCAGTGCGGCTTCTGCGTGCCCGGCATGGCGATGACCGTGCACGACCTGCTGGAGGGCAACCCCGCGCCCACCGAACTGGAGGCCCGCCAGGCCCTGTGCGGCAACCTGTGCCGTTGCTCCGGCTACCGGGGCGTCCTGCGGGCCGTCCAGGACGTCGTCGCCGAACGCGAGGCGCACGCCGCCGCCGAGGCCGACACGGACGGCGACGAGGCCCGCATCCCGCACCAGGCGGGCCCGGGCGCCGGCGGCGTCAACCCGTCGGCGTTCGAGAACCCGGCACAACCGCACCCGAACGACCCGGTGTACGGACACGGACAGGGCCAGGACGGAGGCCAGGCGTGAGCAACGAAGCAGCCACCGCGACGGCGCCCGCGGAGGCCGCCCCCGCCCCCGAGCCGATCCCGCACGGCCTCGGCGCGTCCCTGCCGCCCGCCGACGCCCGCGCCAAGACGGAGGGCACCTTCCCCTACGCGGCCGACCTGTGGGCCGAGGGCCTGCTGTGGGCGGCCGTGCTGCGCTCCCCGCACGCGCACGCGCGCATCGTCTCCATCGACACCTCCCACGCGCGCGAGATGCCCGGCGTACGGGCCGTCGTCACCCACGAGGACGTGCCCGGCAGCCCGCTGCACGGACGCCGCACGGCCGACCGCCCGGTGTTCGCCTCCGAGGTCGTACGCCACCACGGCGAGCCCATCGCGGCCGTCGCCGCCGACCACCCCGACACCGCGCGGATGGCCGCCGCGGCCGTCATCGTCGAGTACGAGGTGCTCGACCCGGTCACCGACCCGGAGCAGGCCTTCGAGGCGGAGCCCCTCCACCCCGACGGCAACCTGATCCGGCACATCCCGCTGCACCACGGCGACCCCGCCGCGTCCGGCGAGGTCGTCGTCGAGGGCCAGTACCGCATCGGCCGCGCCGACCCCGCCCCCATCGGCGCCGAGGCCGGCCTCGCGGTGCCCCGCCCCGACGGCGGAGTGGAGCTCTACGTGGCCTCCACCGACCCGCACACCGACCGCGAGGCCGCCGCCGCCTGCTACGGCCTCTCACCCGATCGGGTGAAGATCGTCGTGACGGGGGTGCCGGGCGCCACCGCCGACCGCGAGGACCAGGGCTTCCAGCTCCCGCTCGGCCTGCTGGCCCTGCGGACCGGCTGCCCGGTGAAGCTGACGGCGACCCGCGAGGAGTCCTTCCTCGGCCACGCCCACCGCCACCCCACCCTCCTGCGGTACCGCCACCACGCGGACGCCGAGGGCAAGCTGGTCAAGGTCGAGGCGCAGATCCTGCTCGACGCGGGCGCCTACGCCGACACCTCCGCCGAGGCCCTGGCCGCCGCCGTCTCCTTCGCCTGCGGTCCGTACGTCGTCCCCAACGCCTTCATCGAGGGCTGGGCCGTCCGCACCAACAACCCGCCCTCCGGCCACGTCCGCGGCGAGGGCGCGATGCAGGTCTGCGCCGCCTACGAGGCGCAGATGGACAAGCTGGCCAAGAAACTCGGCGTCGACCCGGCCGAACTGCGGCTGCGCAACGTCATGGCCACCGGTGACGTCCTCCCGACCGGCCAGACCGTGACCTGCCCGGCGCCGGTCGCCGAACTCCTCCAGGCCGTCCAGGAGTTCCCGCTGCCGGCCCTGCCGAAGGACACCCCGGAGGAGGACTGGCTGCTGCCGGGCGGCCCCGAGGGCGCGGGCGAACCCGGCGCGGTGCGCCGGGGCGTCGGCTACGGCCTGGGCATGGTGCACATGCTGGGCGCGGAGGGCGCCGACGAGGTCTCCACGGCCACGGTCAAGGTCCAGGACGGCGTCGCGACGGTGCTCTGCGCGGCGGTGGAGACCGGCCAGGGCTTCACCACGCTGGCCCGCCAGATCGTCCAGGAGACCCTCGGCATCGACGAGGTGCACGTCGCCCCCGTGGACACCGACCAGCCCCCGGCCGGCCCGGGCTGCCGCGGCCGCCACACCTGGGTCTCCGGCGGCGCGGTGGAACGCGCGGCGAAGATGGTCCGTACCCAGCTCCTCCAGCCCCTGGCCCACAAGTTCGGCATGTCCACCGAACTGCTCCAGATCACCGACGGCAAGATCACCTCCTACGACGGCGTCCTGTCGACCACCGTCACCGAGGAGCTCGTCGGCAAGGAACTGTGGGCCACGGCCCAGTGCCGCCCGCACCCGACCGAGCCGCTGGACGGCGCCGGCCAGGGCGACGCGTTCGTGGGCCTCGCCTTCTGCGCGATCCGCGCGGTCGTCGACGTCGACATCGAACTGGGCTCGGTACGGGTCGTGGAGCTGGCGGTCGCCCAGGACGTGGGCCGGGTGCTCAACCCGGCGCAGCTGGACGCGCGGATCGAGGCGGGCGTCACCCAGGGTGTCGGCATCGCCCTCACCGAGAACCTCCGCACCCCGCGCGGCCTGGTCCGCCACCCCGACCTCACCGGGTACGCGCTCCCGACGGCCCTGGACGCGCCCGACATCCGCATCGTCAAACTCGTCGAGGAGCGCGACGTGGTCGCGCCGTTCGGCGCCAAGGCGGTCAGCGCGGTCCCGGTCGTGACCTCACCGGCGGCCATCGCCTCGGCCGTACGCGCCGCGACGGGCCGCCCGGTCAACCGGCTGCCGATAAGGCCGCAGGCGGCGGTGGTCACGGGCCAGTGAGCGGGCCCCCGTCGGGAACGGGGCGGTGCTCACCACCGGGTGACGGCGTCCGGCGAACCGGCGGTCGCGCGGGCCCCGGCGCCGTCGGCCTCCCGCGGGCGGCGCACGTGCGCGCGGGGACGCCTTCCGCCGGACGGCCGTTTCCGGCCGTTTCCGGCCGTCTCCGGCCCCGAGGAGTACGTGCCCGGCGCCGGCGGGGAGGGCCGGCCGGGGGGATGACGGGTGTCCCGGCGGCGGCCGGACGGTGCGGGACCTCGGCACGGAGCCGCGCACCCGCATCCGCACCCGCACCCCGCGCCTCGGGCCGAGGGCGGCCACCACTTGGTGGACCGTGGGGGAGACGGTCGAGACGATTCGCGTGGGACGGGAACGCGCGGGGGCCGTCCGGCGTCTTCTCGTGCGGGGCCCGTTGTCAGTGGTGCCGCGTAGTGTTCGGGGCAGTGGAACAGCGGCGGGCCGGGGGCCCGCCGTCGGAGACGGCACACACACTTCACGCACGGGGGACCGATGGGCACGACCGGGACCGCCGCCGGTGCGGCGGTGATCACCTTCACCGAGGCCGAGCTGGATCCGTACGTCACCCACGCGCCGACGCGCCGCTGGCTGACCGGCCCCGGACTGCCGGGCGTCGGCGAGCTGCTGACGTTCGACGCGCTGCGCGCGGACGGCCTGCGCACGGTGGCCGACTCCACTGGCGACCCGGAGGGCCGCCTCGCGCCCGGCCTGCGCGACCAGCTCGTCATCGGCGGCCTGACCGGCCCCGACGGCCCCGTGACGGAGTCGGTGCTGCTCGACGGCGCCACCGGCGAGGTCACGACGACGTACTTCTTCCACGACCGCCCCGACCTGATGGACCGCCGGCCGCTCGCGCCGTCCCTCCAGACGCTGGTGCGGTTCGCCACGGCCGCCGACGAACTGGCCGCACTGCGCGGCCAGTTCGCGGCCTACGCGGGCCGGTGCGGACCCGAGGTGGTGGCGGAGGCGACCGGCCGGCTGCTCGCCCTGTACGAGGCCGGCTCGGACGGCGAGGTGCCCCCGTTCTGGCGGCTGGCCGCGGTGGTCCGCCCCCTGGCCCTCATCGCGGGCCCCGGCACCCGGTCCGACCTGGCCCTGGACCTCCCGCCCCGCCTCCTGGACGAGGAGTTCGGCGCCCGCGCCGTCGTCCGCTTCGAGGACGTCGACTTCCCGGCCGCGCTCACCCACGAGCCGACCCGCCGCTTCCTGCGGGAGGTGGGCCTGCCGGAGGAGTGCGTCTGGTTCACCCTGGACACCGACGCCCCCCTGCCCACCCTCACCGAGCACCGGGCGGACGACCCGGACGCCGCCCTCCCCGTCGGCGCGGCCCGTCTGATCCGCCTCGGCTACCTCGCCGAGGACACCAGCCTCGTCGTCGACGGCGCCACGGGCGCGGTCCTCTCCTGGAGTGAGCCGGACGCCACCCTGCGCCCCCTGAACGCCGACGTCTCGACCCTCGCGTTCACCCTCTGGCTGATCCACCGCGAACGCGCCCTCGACGCCGACCACGCCCTCACCGAGGCCTACGACCAGCTGGCCGCCACCATGACCCGCACCCTGGCCGCCCTCGACCCCCTGGCCTGCGACCCGACCCCGTCGACACCGGGCGACGACGGGTGGCGGTACTGGCCGGAGATGTTCGAGGACGAGGCGGGCGGAGGGCTGTACGCGTAGCCGGACGGGGCCGACGGCTGCCGGGGAGGGAGCACGCGAGCGTCCCCTGTACCGGCCGACCCGGCCGGACGACCGGAAGGGTGGCACCCCTCCCGGGGTACCACCCTTCTGTTCTTCCCTGGTCGCAACACCAGAGGCCGTGGCGGGAATTGAACCCACGTACCTCGCTTTGCAGGCGAGTCCCTAAGCCACTCGGGCACACGGCCGTTCATCGGTTCCACCGGGTGGTGTGCCCTGCCGAACCGCGTGACACGACCGTAGAGCGGGGGCGGGTGGGGGCTCAAGGGGGGCGTGCGGGCTGCAATGCGACTGCCACACGGCGTTCATGAAACGGGGGCGGTCGTAGGACCAACGGACCAGCTGAGGGCCCGCCTCCGGACAGGGGTCACGGTCGGTTGCGGGCCTTACTCTGGCGGGCATGGCCGCCCTCGAACCCCGCGACACCGGTGTCGCAGACGACTCCCCGACGACCGCCGGTCCCACCCCGCCCCCGTCACCATCCCCGTCCTCCGGCGACACCGTCCTCGGGCGCTCCTACCGGTCCCTGAGCATCGGGATCGTCTCCGTCGTCCTCCTGATCGCCTTCGAGGCGACCGCCGTGGGCACGGCGATGCCCGTGGCGGCACGGGAGCTGGACGGGGTGTCGGCGTACGCGTTCGCGTTCTCCGGGTACTTCACGACCAGTCTGTTCGCCATGGTGCTGGCGGGGCAGTGGTCCGACCGGCGGGGGCCGCTGGGCGCGCTGACCAGCGGCATCGCCGCCTTCGCCGCCGGGCTCCTGCTGTCCGGGACCGCCGGGACGATGGGGCAGTTCGTCCTCGGGCGGGCCGTGCAGGGGCTCGGCGGGGGACTCGTCATCGTCGCCCTGTACGTCGTCGTCGGGCGGGCCTATCCCGAGCGGTTGCGGCCGGCGATCATGGCGGCGTTCGCGGCGTGCTGGGTGGTGCCGTCCGTCGTGGGGCCGCTCGCCGCGGGCGCGGTGACCGAGCACCTGGGGTGGCGGTGGGTGTTCGTGGGGATTCCGGTGCTGGTCGTACTGCCGCTCGCGCTCGCGCTGCCCCAGATACGGCGGCGGGCGGGCGGCCCGGTCGACGGGGCCGCGGGCGCCACGCCCGACCGGCGCCGCATCCGGCTCGCGCTCGGCATCTCCCTCGGCGCCGGCCTGCTCCAGTACGCCGCCCAGGACCTGCGGCCGCTGTCCCTCCTCCCCGCCGTCGCGGGCGCCGCGCTGCTCGTGCCGGCCGTCCTCGGACTTCTCCCGCGCGGCACCTGCCGGGCGGCCCGCGGACTGCCCTCGGTGGTGCTGCTGCGCGGGCTCGCCGCGGGCTCCTTCGTCGCCGCCGAGTCCTTCGTGCCGCTGATGCTGGTCACGCAGCGGGGCCTCAGCCCGACGCTCGCCGGGTTCTCGCTCGCGGCCGGCGGGGCGACCTGGGCGCTGGGTTCGTGGGTGCAGTCCCGGCCGCGGGTGGAGCCGTACCGGGAGCGGCTGATGACCGTCGGCATGGTGCTGGTGGCGGCCGCCATCGCTGCCGCGCCCAGTGTGCTGATCGACGCCGTGCCCGCCTGGACGGTGGCCGTCGCCTGGGGCTTCGGCTGTTTCGGCATGGGCCTGGTGATCTCCTCCAGCAGCGTGCTCCTGCTCCAGATGTCCGCCCCCGAGGAGGCCGGCAGCAACTCCGCCGCCCTCCAGATCTCGGACGCGCTGTCCAACGTCCTGCTGCTGGCGGCGGGCGGCGCCGCCTTCGCCGCGCTGGGCGGCGGCACGGTCACCCACGCGGCCGCCGACGCCTCCGGCTCCCACCCGGCGGCCTTCGCGGCCGTCTTCCTGCCGATGGCGGGGGTGGCGCTGGCGGGGGCCTGGGTGACGACCCGGTTGCGGACCGTGAAAAGATAGTACCAGAATGGCCCCACCGATGGTACCGTTCTGGTATGGCTATGAATCTCCGTCTCCGTGACGACCAGCAGGAAGCGCTCAGGCTGCGGGCCGAGGAGGAGGGGCGCAGTATGCACGCGATAGTGCTGCAGGCGATCGACCGGTATCTGGAGCAGGAGGCGGACCGGACCACGGTGCGACGCTTGGGGGCGAAGTACGCGGCAGCTCACGCGGACCTGCTGCGGCGGCTGGGGGAGTAACGGGTGAAGTACCTGACTGTCCAGGAGGTCCTGGATCTGGCCGAGCTGGCGTGCGGCGGGCAGGAGGTCGCCGTCCGCGACCTCGGCCTGCTCAGCTCGGCTGTGCACCGTCCCCGGTCCCAGATGTTCGGTGTCGAGGCGTACACGGACCCGTTCGAGAAGGCCGCCGCGCTGCTCCAGTCGCTTGCCGTCAACCACCCCTTGGTGGACGGCAATAAGCGCATGGCGTGGATGTCCACCGTCGTCTTCCTCGATTTCAACGGCACGGAGATGGTCGGTGTCGACCAGGACGAGGCGTACAAGCTCGTCATCGAGGTGGCGTCGGGCAGCCTGGAAGACGTGGGGATGATCGCCCGGCGGCTCAGAGCTTTGCACGACGCGATGTGAGCTGTCTCCCATCCCGGCACGCCCCGGCCTCGTCCGCGCGAGGGCGGGGCCGGGCCGCCGGTAGGGTGGCCCGGTTGTCATACGTAGCCGAGACCGACCCCCGAACCGGAGACCGTGACTACCACCGCCGCCTCCTCCCCCTCCACCGCCGCTTCCACCTCCCACCACCTGTCACCCGCCTTCCCCGGCCGCGCCCCCTGGGGCACCGCCAGCAAGCTGCGGGCCTGGCAGCAGGGGGCGATGGAGAAGTACATCCAGGAGCAGCCGCGCGACTTCCTCGCCGTCGCCACCCCCGGCGCCGGCAAGACGACCTTCGCGCTGACGCTCGCGTCCTGGCTGCTGCACCACCACGTCGTGCAGCAGGTGACCGTGGTCGCACCGACCGAGCACCTGAAGAAGCAGTGGGCCGAGGCGGCGGCGAGGATAGGCATCCGGCTGGACCCGGAGTACAGCGCGGGACCGCTCAGCAGGGACTACCACGGCGTCGCGGTGACGTACGCGGGCGTCGGCGTACGGCCGATGCTGCACCGCAACCGCAGCGAGCAGCGCAAGACGCTCGTCATCCTCGACGAGATCCACCACGCCGGTGACTCCAAGTCGTGGGGCGAGGCCTGCCTGGAGGCGTTCGAGCCGGCCACGCGGCGGCTCGCCCTCACCGGTACGCCGTTCCGCTCCGACACCAACCCCATCCCCTTCGTGACGTACGAGGAGGGCAACGACGGGATCCGGCGGTCGTCCGCCGACTACACGTACGGCTACGGGTCCGCGCTGGCGGACAACGTCGTGCGGCCCGTGATCTTCCTTTCCTACAGCGGCAACATGCGCTGGCGGACCAAGGCCGGCGACGAGATCGCCGCTCGGCTCGGCGAGCCGATGACGAAGGACGCGATCAGCCAGGCCTGGCGTACGGCCCTCGACCCGCGCGGCGACTGGATGCCGAGCGTGCTGCGCGCCGCCGACCAGCGGCTGACGGAGGTCCGCAAGGCGATCCCGGACGCGGGGGCGCTGGTGATCGCCTCCGACCAGGACTCCGCGCGCGCCTACGCCAAGCTGATCCGCGAGATCACGGGGACGAAGGCGACCCTCGTCCTCTCCGACGACGCCGGCGCGTCCGACCGCATCGACGAGTTCAGCGGCAACACCGACCGGTGGATGGTCGCGGTGCGGATGGTGTCCGAGGGCGTCGACGTGCCGCGGCTCGCGGTCGGGGTGTACGCCACCACCATCTCCACCCCGCTCTTCTTCGCGCAGGCCGTCGGGCGTTTCGTACGGTCGCGGCGGCGCGGCGAGACCGCGTCCGTGTTCCTGCCGACCGTCCCCGACCTGCTCGGCTTCGCCAACGAGATGGAGCGCGAGCGCGACCACGTCCTCGACAAGCCCAAGAAGGAGGGCGGCGAGGAGGACCCGTACGCCGAGTCCGAGAAGGAGATGGACGAGGCGAACCGGGAGCAGGACGAGGACACCGGCGAGCAGGACATGCTGCCCTTCGAGGCGCTGGAGTCCGACGCCGTCTTCGACCGCGTCATGTACAACGGGGCCGAGTTCGGCATGCAGGCCCACCCGGGCAGCGAGGAGGAGCAGGACTACCTCGGCATCCCGGGGCTGCTGGAGCCCGAGCAGGTGCAGCTGCTGCTCCAGAAGCGGCAGGCCAAGCAGATCGCGCACAGCAAGAAGAAGCCGGACACCGAGGCCGACCTGCTGGAGCTGCCCGCCGAACGGCGGCCGGTCGTCTCCCACAAGGAGCTGATGGAGCTCCGCCGGCAGCTCAACACGATGGTCGGCGCCTACGTCCACCAGAGCGGCAAACCGCACGGGGTGATCCACACCGAGCTGCGGCGGGTGTGCGGGGGGCCGCCGAGCGCCGAGGCGACGGCGGGCCAGCTGCGGCAGCGGATCGCCAAGGTCCAGGAGTGGGCGACCCGGATGGCGTGACGTCCCGGGGGCGGTGGGCGGTGGGCGGTGGGGCGGTGGCGGGAATGCCGCCTTTGCCTGACCGGCCCCGGCGCCCAGGGTGTGTGCTGTACGTATCGGGACAAACACAGGTAGTCCCATCCGGCCGATGACCGGATTCTGGACGGAGCCTTCCGCTCAGCGAACCGGCTTCGCTACTGTCCCGCTACGCACACGCCCCGTGGCAGCGCCGCCGCGGAGCGCAGCCGTGAAGCGACCAGGCCCGGACAAGCCGGGCCCACCTGCCGATCGGCGGCCTCTGAAGCGCGTCTCCGACGGGACTCGGTGACGCAACCGCCGCGAGAGGGCCGCCGACCTCACCACTAAGGAGTGGGCGTCGTGACCGCGGAGACCTCCCAGACGCTCGACCGAGGGCTGCGGGTCCTCAAACTGCTGGCCGATACCGACCACGGGCTGACCGTCACCGAGCTTTCCCACCGACTGGGCGTGAACCGGACCGTCGTGTACCGGTTGCTCGCCACGCTGGAGCAGCACGCACTCATACGGCGTGACCTGGGCGGACGGGCCCGGGTCGGGCTGGGGGTGCTGCGGCTGGGCCGGCAGGTGCATCCGCTGGTACGCGAGGCGGCGCTGCCGGCGCTGCGGTCGCTGGCCGACGACATAGGCGCGACCGCCCATCTGACCCTGGTCGACGGGACGGACGCGCTGGCCGTCGCCGTGGTGGAGCCGACGTGGACGGACTACCACGTGGCGTACCGGGCCGGGTTCCGGCACCCGCTGGACCGGGGGGCGGCGGGCAAGGCGATACTCGCCGCGCGGCACCGGGCGCTGGAGGACCCCGGGTACGCGCTGACCCACGGCGAACTGGAGGCGGGGGCGAGCGGTGCGGCCGCGCCGCTGCTGGGGGTGACGGGGGTCGAGGGCAGTGTGGGAGTGGTGATGCTGGCCGAGGCGGTGCCGGAGCGGGTCGGGCGGCGGGTGGTGGACGCTGCTCGGGAGGTGGCGGAGGCGTTGCGCTAGCGCTGGGCGCTGGGCGCTGTGCCTGGGCGCGGGGTGCGCGGTGTCGGTGTGGGGGTGAGGGCTGTGGGACGGTCGGCCCTCGCGTGAGGTGCGGCCGGTGGGGGTGCGGGCCGGTAGGGTGCGCAGCCCGGCGCCGCGGGGTGCCTCCCCCACTCTCGGCTTCGCTCGAGCGGGGGCCTCCATCGCCCACCCGTGCCGCCCTGCGGCGCGACTGCCCGCGGCTCGGCACGCCGCGGGGTGCTGCCGCGCCCATCCCTGCGGCGCGACTGTCCGCGGCTCGGCTGTGTCGGGTGGGCCCGGTCGTCGTGCTGCCTGGGGCACG